>DASTMP010000010.1:0-4889 GCA_035714085.1 Blastocatellia bacterium | reverse complement strand
AGCGCGTAAGCCTCCCCTATGCGGTCGCCCGTCGCCCGACTGATCGGCAGAGCCTCGTTGTACTTCTCCAGCGCCTTCCCAGTCTCCCCCAGTAAGTTATAGACTAAGCCGATGTTGGTGAGCGCGGCAGCCTCCCCTTCACGGTCGCCCACCTCCCGCAATATCGGCAGAGCCTCGTTGAGATTCTCCAGCGCCTTCCCCGTCTCTCCCAGCGCCCGATAGACCATGCCGATATTGTGGAGTGTGGCGCCTTCCCCTCTGCGGTCGCCCGCCGCCCGCCTGATCGGCAGAGCCTCGTTGTACTTCTCCAGCGCCTTCCGCTTCTCTCCCAATGACGAATAGACCAGGCCGATGGTGTGGAGTGTTTCAGCCTCCCCTCCGCGGTCGCCTGCTCTGCGATACAACTCCAAGGCTTCTTGATACTTTTCGATACCCTTTCTTCTTTCCTCCAGCGTTCCCTGCCCTAACGGCGCCGCCTCGAGAAAGAGCGTCCATGCGGCAACACGATACTTATCCTCAGTTGTGGCCTCTCTCAATTCTTCTACCTTGATCCCGTAGCGTCCTATTCGGGCAGTCTTCTCGGCGGGACGCACTTCGATTCTGTATGCGCCCGCCGCCTCAGCGATCGCCAGGATAGTCTCAGATCTTCCGATCGATGGCTCCAAATCCACCTCGCCGATATTCTTACCATCAGGCGTAAACAGCGCCACTAGCGCGTCTATTCCTTGCTGACTGACGGTTATTCGTAGGTACTGGCCAGAGGTCATGGAGACCTTGTAGAAATGCGATTGACCGCCGGAAAGCTCTCGTTCGACCGGCTTGCCTGATTCCAGCGAAACGCTCTCCTGAACGCTAGACGCCGCTGCGCGTTCATTAGCGGGCTCTTGCGCAGGCGGCGTCCCTGGCCGCAGGTTTGTAGCTGCCGGCCAGGGACGCCGGATGCGCAGGTTGATCCTCAGAGGGGCCCAGCGGATTGAAAGCAACCCGCAACCCTGCGGGGTTGAGATGCATACGCAGAGCAATATCAAAGCGGATATGGCGGCGATTACTAAACGGCGCATTTATCCTCCTCATCCCTCTATGGGATTTTCAAATGGCCAGGTAGGGCCTAAATGTGGAAGGATGAATAAGGGTCATCGGCCTAGATCGAGGTTCCCTCATAAATCTTCTGGGCCACCCGGTTGAATGTCTCGTCCGCTAAATCTTCGGCATGGGCGCAACCTCGCCACTCGAACAATTTCACCAGCTTCTGTCGAATTTTCTCAGACTGCTCGTCGGCCCGCTCGCTATCAGGATGTAGCTCAGCCAGCATCCTATCAAACGCCTCTCGGGTCATGACCCATCCCTTCTTTTGAGAAATCGTAGCTCTCATCGCTATTTCCATTCGCCCTGCAGGACGAAGGCCGCCCAATAATATGGCTCTCGCCACTGTCTCTGTTTCCAGATCGATAACTGGGCTTGACGTAACGCCCCGGCCGCGCTCAACGCTTCGGGCCCGAGCAGCCCTTGATAAAATCGTTTCATCAGCTCGCTGGTAGCCCGATCGTCCACCTTCCACAGGCTTGCGACGATCCGCGGCGCGCCGGCGTACATAAACCCGCGCGTCAGCCCTATCAGCCCTTCTCCTTTGATCTCCTTGCCCAATCCGGTCTGGCAGGCGCTCAGCACCACCAGCTCCGCCGGGAGTTTCAAATTATAGATATCCTGCAGCCGGAGAAATCCATCCTGCTGATGTCCTGCTTTGTCAACGAGCGACAACACTATGCCCGACAACTCAGGATGGATGTTATTGAGCATCCCGTGGGTGGCGAAATGGACAATGCGGTATTCGCCCAACTCTGGCCTCATCGCGGCCGTTCGACTCGCCTCAAAATCCAGCGCCTGCATGCGCTCCCGCTCTGGGACGAGCGCCAATATCGCCGCGGCCTCACGCCTTGTGCTGAGCAATCGCCCGAAACCCGCTTCGGAGTCGATCACTCCGGTTTCCCGGCCGGACCTCGTCATCTGCTGGAAACCGATGTCCGTCTCATCCGAATCGGCGGATCTTGTTTTCCCTTTGGCTCCCGCTTTGCCCGCATTCCGCCTGACCCTCGTATCATCATCCGTGAAGACCGGATCGGCCAGAACTGCGAGCGACTTTTCCGCCGGCTTGCGTCCGGCCGTCTCACAGCGCAGTGTTGCGAGCGTGGAGGCCGACGGAAGGCTCACGATTTCATGTTCGACGAATAACGGCTGCGGTTCGGCGCCGGAATTCCGCCCCTCGCCATTCCCAACAGAAGGCGCGGGCAGAGCGGCGAAGGGGATGTACTGCAAGGCGCCGTCGGCGACTATCGCCAAGCGCTTCCTGCCGAGCTGAGAGGCGACAGGGCCGAGTAACATCCGGCTCAACTCGGCAGCCTGCGCCCAGTAGCCCTCTCTGGCCTCTTTGACGCGAGCCCGGTATTTGGCCTCGGTGTCGCCGGGCTGCGGCTGCGGCGCTGTCAACAACTCGCGCACGCGGCGCGTCGCCGCTTCTATCTCAGCCCGCTTAGGCAGTCGGCGCCAGGTGATCGAGGTCTGGCTCACGACGAAGAGGTAGCTCGCATCCTCTCCCAGCGAGTACTCCAGGAGCAGAGTGTCCGGGTCCAACACCTGCTGTTGAATCTCCGCCAGGCCGAGCGGCTGAGGCTGGGTCAAGGCGGCGTATCTGGGGCTGCGCTCGCGAATCTGCGCCCTTAATTCCTCATACTCGGTAGCGATGGAGTCTATCTCTTTGGCGGCGGCTTCGGCCTGGGCGGGGGTGTGCTTGCGATTTAATAAGCTTGTCTGCGCAGCGGCCATCGCGTTGAGACGTTGCCGCAAGGAGCGTTCGAGCTCCAGGAGTGAGCTATCAACACCCTGACGAATATCGGCTCGGGCTTCGGTCAACAACTCTAACAATGAGCGCGCCCGCGCTCGCTCGCTTACCGCTAATGCGACAGCGTCAAATGCCGCGTCCGGGTTCTGCTTGTGCATCTGCATTAGGATGTCGATGTAGGATTGGTAGAAGTCCTGCTGGGAGGCGAAGTAGGAAGCTCGAAGCTGCTGGCTGGTGATGTGTGTGCGCAGTGATTCGATCAAGCCGACAGCCTGTTCAATAGTTTGGCGAGCATGGATCAAGTTGCCGCGCTTTTGCTCTACTCGCGCAATCCGCAGCAGTGTGGCGGCTTCTCCGTTGCGGTCACCCACCGCTCGCCGGAGCGGCAGGGCTTCGTTGAACTTGTCCAGCGCCTCCTGCGTCTCTCCCAGCGCCTGGTAGACCGTCCCGATGTTGTGGAGCGTATCAGCTTCCCCCCTGCGGTCGCCTACTGCCCGCTTGATCGGCAGGGCTTCGTTGAACTTGTCCAGCGCCTCCCGTGTCTCTCCTAACGATAGATAGAGCACTCCGATGTTGATGAGCGTGGAAGCTCCCGAACTACGATCGCCTATCGCCAGTAAGATCGGCAGAGCTTCGTCGTACTTCTCCAGCGCCTTCCGCATCTCCCCCAGTGACCAATAGACCCGGCCGATGTTGTTGAGCGTGATGGCCTCCCCGCTGCGATCGCTTATCGCCCGACTGATCAGCAGAGACTCATTGTAATTCTCCATCGCCTTTTGCATTTCCCCTAAGAACCGATAGGCCGCGCCGATGTTATTGAGCGTATCGGATTCCCCCCTGCGATCGCTTATTGCCTGTCTGATCGGCAGAGATTCATTGAACATCTCCAGCGCCTTCTGCATTTCCCCCAATAACAAGTAAGCCTGGCCGATGTGGTTAAGTGTTTGAGCCTCACCCCTGCGGTCGCCCACCGCCCGGAATATCGGCAGAGCCTCACCGAACTTTTCTAGCGCCTTCTGCATTTCCCCTGACCACCGGTAGATTACGCCGATGTTATTGAGCGCATTAGCCTCTCCGCTGCGGTCACCAATCGCATGCTTGATCAGTAGAGACTCATTGTAATTCTCCAGCGCCTCCCGCATCTCCCCCAATGACCCGTAAACCGAGCCGATGCTATTGAGCGCGCTGGCCTCCCATTTGCGGTCACCCGCCGCCCGGAAGATCGGCAAGGCCTCAGTAAACTTCTCCAGCGCCTTCCGCATGTCTCCTAGCGACCGGTAGGCCAAGCCAATGTTGTGGAGCGTTTCAGCCTCCCCTCTGCGGTCGCCTACGGCCCGCCTGAGCGGCAGAGCCTCATTGTAATTCTCCATCGCCTTCTGCATCTCTCCCAGTGACCAATTGACCACGCCAATGTTATTGAGTATCTCAGCCTCCTCCCTGCGGTCGCCTAACGCCCGCAAGAGCGGCAGGGCCTCATTGAACTTCTCCAACGCCTTCCTCGTCTCTCCCAGCGACGAATAGACCTCACCAATATTATTGAGTGTTTGAGCCTCCGCTTTGCGGTCACTCGCTCTTCGATATAGTTCCAACGCTTCGTGATACTTTTCTATGCTCTTTCCTTTGGCTTCCAGCGTTCCACCTTTCAGCTGCTCCGCCTCTCGAAAGATCTTCTCTCCAGCGACTCGATACTTATCCTCCTCGGTCGCCGTTCTTAGTTCTTCTACCTTGACCTCGTAGCGTCCTGTATTGGCTTCTTTCTTGGAAGAACGCACCTCGATCAAGTACGCCCCGGTATCCTCCGCGATCGTCAACACAGTCTCGGAGCCCTCGATCACAGGATTGCTATCCACCTCGCTAATCTTCTTGCCATCGGGCGTAAACAGCGCCACCCGCGCGTCTATTCCTTTCTGATTGACAATTACCTGCAGGTACTGGCCAGAGGTCATGGTGATCTTGTAGAAATGCGATTGGGCGCCGGAAAGCTCTCGTTCGACTGGCTTGCCTGGTTCCAGCGAAATGCTCTCCTGAGCGCCTGGCGCTTCGCCGCGTTCAC
>DASTMP010000009.1:0-49143 GCA_035714085.1 Blastocatellia bacterium | reverse complement strand
TAGCCGCTGCTCACGTCGGTGGATTTGCTCCACGTGTATGAGACCAGCGTTTGCAAGCCCGCGGAAAAACGCCGCTCGAACCTGGCCTGCAAAGCGTTGTAGTGCGAATAACCGTTGCTCAGCGTGTAGTTGATATTCGCGGCCACCCAGGGCATCGGCCGCAGCGCGTCGATCACCGAGTTAGGCGTGCCATTCGGCGAGGCCTGACTGGCGGTATTGCCCAGGCCAGAATAAGGGAGCCTCCCGTTCACGCTGCCCACATAGGCTGCGGCGACGACCATCGTCGGCGTCAATTGCCGCTGAACCTCCAGGCTGTACTGTTGCGAGTAGGCGTCCTTGTACTTCGGATCGTCGCCGAAGGTGTTGGTGGGGGTCCACGGGTTGACAGTAGGCAGCGGGTTTGCGAATCCCTGATTCTGCAATTGAATGATGTTGGCCGCCGTGCCGCTGGCGAAGTTGGTGGAGGCGTTAACGGTGCCCGCAAAGGCCGTGGCGTCAGGCCAGACCGCCAGTTCCAGATCGTTCTGCGCATATTGGCTTCTGGTCGGAACAGCGTCCCAGTAAAGTCCGTAACCGGCGCGGACGACCGTCTTCGGGTCGATTGACCATGCCACGCCGACGCGCGGCCCCCAGTTGTCCTTCACCGGCGGCGGGGCGAAGAAATCCTTGCCGGCCAATACTACGTTGCTGAAGTGCGGGTCCGTCTGAAACGCATCCGGAATGCAGGGCGCCTGCTTGGCCACGCTGCAAAGCGCTGGCATGGTCTTGGCGCCGATAATCCAACGTTGATTGGGAATGTCGAGCGCGTTCCAGAGTCTGCCATCCAGCGTGCTCGGCTGGTTCAGGTAATCGTAGCGCAGGCCCAAACTCAGCGTCAGATTCGACTTTAGCTTCCATTCGTCCTGCACATAAGCAGCCCATGCTGCATACTTGAACTGCACGGGACCGCCGTGCAGGATCGGCAGTTGAGCCTGGAAACTATTGGGGAATCCCAGCAGCGCGGACGCCAATGATAAGCCCGTCGTGCCCGAAGCTACCGCCGGGTTGCGCGTCTGTTCGTCGCTGAAGGTATAGGTCTGGAAGGTATTCAACTGGATGCGCTTGGCTTCGATGTACCAGAAACCGGCCTTGATGTTGTGGTTGCCTTTCAGCCAGATCAGGTTGGGCGTCAAACTCCAGTTCGGGTTTTCCCGAGGCGCCGGGCCGCGTACGCCAAAATTGTTGTTGCCGCCATTGGTCCAGTTGGAGAGGGCGACGAGCAGACCACCGTACTTATCTACGTCCCCAAATCCGGACTGCTTCAGCGGATCAAGACCGGCCTCGTGCTGGTTCTGCTGACCGGAATCCACGCCGGGCCGGCCCGCATAGCCTGCGCGCACGTCCAGGATCAATCGCGGACTGAAAGTGTGTGTCCAACCCCCGCCGTAATTCCTCCCCGCAGAACTGCCCTCGGTCGAGCCGGCCTCTCCGATCGGAGTCGAAACAGTTACACGCTGTTCGGTATAGCGGAAGAAAAGATTGTCAGCGTCTCTGAGGCGGTGATCTATTCGCACCTGATAACTGTTCGAGTTGTTGATCGTGGGCCGGGTTTGGATGAAATTGTTCGTCTTGTCCCCCGGGATCACGGCGTTGGGCGTCGCCGAATACGTCTGGAAGAACTGCTGCATCGGCGTAAAGATCAACTCCTTCGGAATCTTGTTGCAGGGCGTGCTGCCGGTGATTGGCGCCTGCTGCTTCTGCGCGTTCACCGACAGCGGGGCGCCCGTCGCATCACACAGGAAAGGGTCCCTGACAAAACCGCTGCCCGACGCCCTGGTCGAGTACGGGTTGTAGATTTGGCGATTACCGAAGCTCGGACTCGTGTTGGAGAAGTCTCCTGCAATCTCGGCGGCAGTAGGCACGTAGGACAAGCCCAGGCCGGGCTGGCTATAGCGCCAGCCGTCGTAGCTTACAGAAAAGAATGTTCGGTTCTTGATGACGGGGCCGCTGACCACCCCGCCGAACTGGTTCTGGCGAAACGGCGTAGGGCCGCTGGGCACGAATTGGCCGGGCTTGCACCGGGCCGCCGTGCAATTGGCGTCGGTGACGGAATTGCGCGCGTCGAAGAAGTTGTTGCGGACGTACTCGAAGGCCGAGCCGTGAAGGTTGGCGCCACCGGACTTCGAGACCATGTTCATGACGCCTCCCGTCGCGCCGCCGAATTCGGCCTTGGCGTCGTGCCCGACCACCTTGAACTCCTGCACCGCGTCAATGTTCGGGATCACGATGTACGTCGGCCCGCGGACATTGGTGTTGATGATGCCGTCAAAAAAATAGAGCTTAGAACGGTTCTGCTGCCCGTGGAAAGAAGGGTCGGAAAAACCCGATCCGGGAATCCCTACATTCCCCTCGACTCCGCCGATGGACTTGTTCTGAGAAGTTGAGACCGGCGTGGCCCCCGGCGTGAGGGTCAAGAGTTGCGTGAAGTTCCTCCCATTCAAAGGCAGGTCCTGCACCGCCTTTTCCGAAATCACGGTCCCCAGCTCAACCGAGGAGCGTTGCACCAATTCCGGCGCGGCGCTCACTTCCACCGTCTGGGAAACCTCGCCGACGGTCAACGACATGTCTTGTGTCACCGTCTGGTTTACCCCCACGTTAAAAGCCGGCGTCTGCGCCGTCTTGAACCCCTGAGCCTCCACGCGCAGGACGTAGATTCCCGGCTTGACGTTGACGAACGTGAAGCGCCCGTCCTTATTGAGCGACGCCTGCGTCTCGATCTTGGTCGCCTGGTTGATGAGTTTGACGGTCGCGGCGGAGATGGCCGCGCCAGTCTGATCGGTGACCCCGCCGTTAACCTCGCCCGACGAAGTCTGGCCGAAGGCCGTTAATCTCAGCGCAATCAGCACTGCCAATAGCAGCGCCGCTCTCGCTTTGAATGGAAACCCCTCTTGAAACCCCTCTTGAAACCCCTCTTGAACCATGGATACCCCCTTGCTGGATGCGTTTAAATCGAATGTTGGATAAGTGAAAAAAAGATGACCGGCCTCGATACGATAGAAGTCCCAGGAGCCGATCTTGAATCCCAGCAAAGCAAGCTCCGTAACGCGACCTCCGCGCATATTTTCGTCGGAGATTTGACGGCTCGTTACCGATAACGGCAGTTTATAGGCGTTATCGGTAACGATGTCAAGGCTGAAAGACGTTTGCGGTAAATTCTGGAGGGAATCGATAAAGGGTTGACAGAAAGACGTTTTGTTCTCTGTTCGTCAGCGAATCTCTACGTAATCGACGCGGGCATGCTCCCCTTCTTCGCGAGCGGCCTCCACACGGATCTCGGCCCCGTTGGCGATGAAGACGCCGGTGAATGTCCTGGTCTTCCAGGTGTGATCATCGACGTTCGCCGTCCACGAGCCGATCACGGCGCCGGCCACGCGAAGAGTGAACGTCGCCTGGCCGTCGTTCTCGTCGTGGTACCGGACAGTGATGTCGTGTGTTCCGGAGGCGCCGGTGTAATTGGCCCGGACGTTTCCGAGTGTGTTCGAGGTCGCCTGGGCGCAATCTTCGCCCTCGAAGTTGTCGGTCACGTAATTGGTTTTCGTCATGTTCTCGGCCTCGATCCGGATCGGGCCCCCGGCGCCGATCGCGCTCGGGCACTGGCTGGCGCTGGATTCCGAAACGCACCAGTCGGCGAACAGGACGGTCTCGTCGCGCAATTGCGAGATGCTGTTCAGGCTGCGATAAATGCCCCACTTGCCCCTGTTGAAGTTGTTACCATCTCTCCACGTGTCGACCGTGCCGCTATTCCAGGAAACCAGCGTGACGCCGTCGCTCAGCCTCTTGATGGAGAGCTGGACGTTTCCCGAGTCGGCGCTCTTGTATTGCACGAAAGCTTCGACCCACACATTACGGAACAGCGAGAGGTCGGCCTGCGCTTTGACGCCTCCGCCCGATTGGCCGGAAGGCGGCGTCCAGATGATCTGCAGGGTGTCCGGGTTACCGGCGCGGGGAGTGATCGTGACGAGGGGCGCGCCCGCGTCATCCCCCGCATCCGCCTTGATCTGGAAGATGTGTGTGAAGTTCGAAGAGGCCTGGAAGCCCGAAGGCAGCTTAAACTTCCAGCGGTAATAAGCCGTCTCCCCGAAGGCGTGTTGCAGGATGTCCTGATTGGCGTCGCCGGGGGCGGTTTTAACTTCCATGCGCTGGCGGTCGAAGTTCGTGCAGCGGTCGTTGTCCAGGTCACGGTGAATGTCGAAGGCGAACACGTTTTTGCCGAGCGCGCTGTCGAATATTTCGCGGACGTGCCGCACGGGGTGGCCGCAATCCGGCGTCTCAAGGCCGAACCCCTTCGATTCGATAAGCTCGTACGTATTGCCAGGCCCGTCGGCGGAGACCTTGACCTGAGCCCTCGAATTTATTGAGCACAGGATGGTGGCTGCAGAAAGCATTATGCCGAGCGTCAACGCCCGGTAAAGGGTAGTGTTTCTTTCCATAGGTTCACCTCTCTAATTTGTTGATGGATTGGCTCGATGGGCGGTCGCATTGTCCGGAATAAACCCTTGTCATTACCCAAACTTTTGCACGAAGTACGTATGTTATATCTCAGCCCGCGAACGCGGGCGCCAGAGTAAAGCCTGGGGTGAAGCGCAGCGGAACCCCAGGTACGACAGAGATTTGTCATTCAAGCCCGCGAAGCGGGCGACAGTTATGGAATGACAAAAAGCTGCCGCCCGCTTCACGGGCTTGATGTGCGCTTATGTCATATTCCTGGGGTTCCGCGCTAGCGCGCTCCACCCCAGGCTCTATTCTGACGCTTGCTCCGCAGGCTGAAAATGTGAACACCATCTCGCGCGAAGATCCGGGTAATGACAAGAACTATAGACCGGGCGCCGGATTTATCCATGTCCGGGCTACGATCTCTCAATGACGAGCCGCTGTGCGGACGCATTATATTTGACTCCGTTACCGATAACACATCTGTTTGTTACCGATAACAAAAATCTTGCGTTCCGCACTTTTCAACTCAATTCCTCGTCATGTGATTTGGCGATTGGCGGGAAAAACTATCGGGAAGTCCGCGCTTTGGCGGTTGCGGGCGTCAAATCTTTGGCGTCGGCGCCGGAAGAGCGGCGCGCGATGAGCTGGGGCGTTACGATGACATTTTGCGGCGCGCGGGACGCGCCGCCTCCTTCGATCATTTCGATCAGCAGCCGGGCCGCTTGTTTTCCGATCTCTTCGGCGCCCCAGGCGACGGTGGTCAGAGGGACGCTCAGCATATCGCCGTAATGGATATTGCCCGCGCCGACGACCGCGACGTCGCGGCCGACGCTGTAGCCGGCCTCTGTCAGGGCGCGTATGGCGCCGATGGCCACCGGGTCGTTGACCGCGAAAATGGCTTCGGGCAGGTCGCCTTCGGCGATCCACGCCCGCATCGCCTCGTAGCCCTGGTCTTCGATAAAGCCGCATTCGCGCACGAGGGATTTTTCGAACCGCAGCTTGTGTTTCGCGAGCGCCCGCCTGTAGCCCTCCAGCCGCTCTCCGGCCACCGAGGCCGACGCGCCGCGGAGGTGGCCGATGCGGCGGTAACCGAGGCTGATCAGATGTTCGGTCGCGATCATGCCGACCCGGACGTCGTCGGCCCTCACCGTAGGACAGCCCAGGTTTTCTAGCAGACGGTCAACCAGCACGAGCTTCATTCCGTCTTTGATCAATTTGCGGTAGGCCTGACCTTGCTCCGGCGAGAGTGACGAGGCGACGATCAGGCCATCGGTTCGCTGGCGCAGGGCCTCGACCTCGGCGATCTCGTTGTCGGCGTCTTCGTAGGTGTTGCAGACCAGAATCCGGAGGTTGGCTGGACGCGCGACCGATTCGACGCCGCGAAGTATCTCCGCGAAATACGAGTGCATGAGGTCCGGCGCCACCATGCCGAGCAGGTGGGAGCGATTGGTGATCAGCGCGCGCGCGTGCTGATTCGGCTGATACTTCATCCGGCGCGCGACGGCCAGCACGCGCGCGCGCGTCTCGGCGTTGATCTCAGGATGATTGTTAATGGCGCGCGAGACGGTCATCTTTGAAACTCCCAGCTCGCGGGCGATGTCGGCAAGTGTCGTTGGCATGGCTCGATTGTCGCAGCGCGCGACGCCTCAATCAAGTCTGAAAATTTCCGTCATGGGCTGGAAATCGGGAGATTTCATCGGCCCGACGCGCTCCTGCCACAGTTGATCGAGCGGGTCTTCGGCCAGCGCGGCGCGCGCCAGTTCGTAATTGTCGGCCTCGATATACATAAAAAGTTGATCGCCAAGCAGGAACAGTCTGATCTGATGGATGCCGGCGGCTCGATATCTCGCCCTCAACTCGGATGAAAAGCTGTTGTGCGCTTGGATATAATCTTCCTTGCGCTCCGGTCTGAGCCTGGCCACGAAGACTTTGATTTCCATGTTATTGCACTCTCTGTCTTGCTCAGTGTTTCATACCTCATATTTCATATGCCATATGAAATATGAGGTATGGATTATTGCTGATCAGCGGTGTTGGATGGTTCGATGGTGTAACTCTTGCCGGCCTCGGTCGCAAAAACGACCACGCCTGGTTCCGGTCGTTCAGTCTTGATGACCTTTCCGCCGGATTTGACCATAACTTGAAGTCTGGCGCGCACGCGACAGCGCAAACCCGCGAGAGAATGGATCTCCGCCGATTCGACACGGCCGCCCTTCCACTTCAAATCGACTTCGAACCCGCCGCGCGCGCGCAAGCCTTTGACGCGCCCTTCAGCCCAGGCCGCCGGCGCCGCCGGCAGCAACTGAATCTCTCCCGCATGGCTTTGGAGCAGCATCTCGGCGACGCCCGCCGCCCCGCCGAAGTTGCCGTCGATCTGGAACGGCGGATGAACGTCGAACAGGTTGGGTAGGGTCGATTTGGCGAGGAGCGCGAGCAGGTTTTGATACGCCTGTTCGCCGTCTTCGAGTCGCGCCCAGAAGTTGATGATCCACGCGCGGCTCCAGCCCGTGTGCCCGCCGCCGTTTTTGAGCCTGTATTCGAGCGTCTTGCGCGCGGCGGCGGCCAGATCGGGCGTCCCGCGCGGCGTGATCTGATTGCTCGGATGGAGCGCGAATAGATGCGAGATATGGCGGTGTCCCGGCTCCGGCTCTTCGTACTCTTCCGACCATTCGAGCAATCGCCCGTCGCGCCCGATCTGCATCGGCGGAAGGCGGTCGCTCGTTTGTTTCAGTTGAGCGCGGAACTCTTCGTCCACGCCGAGCAGCCGCGCCGCCTCCATGCAATCGCGGAAGAGGCCACGAATGATCTGCGTGTCCATCGAAGCGCCCATGCACAAGACTCCGACCTCGCCGTTCGGCAATTTGTATTTGTTTTCGGGCGACACCGACGGTCCCGCGACCAGCCGCCCCTTATTGTCTTCGACCAGATAATCGAGAAAGAACTCCGCCGCCTCTTTCATCACGGGGTAGGCGCGTCGGGCGAGAAATTCGCGATCCTGCGTGAACTGGTAATGCTCCCATAAATGTTGGCAGAGCCATGCCGCGCCCATCGGCCACAATCCGCTGCGCGCGCGGTCGCCCGGCCCGGTGAAGCCCCAGATGTCGGTGATATGGTGCGCGACGAATCCTCGCGCGTTGTATTGCAGTCGCGCCGTGCGCCGCCCCGACGGCCGCAGGCTTTCGAGCAGATCGAAGAGCGGCAGATGCAACTCCGACAGATTGGTCACCTCAGCGGGCCAGTAGTTCATCTGCAAATTGATGTTGAGGTGGTAGTCACTATTCCACGGGGGTCTGAAGCCGTCGGCCCAGATCCCCTGCAAATTCGCGGGCAGATCGCCCGGACGGCTGCTCGAGATAAGCAGGTAGCGGCCGAACTGGAAATACTGCGCGATGAGTTGGTGGTCTTCGGCGCCCTGCTTGATTCGTTCGAGCCGCTTGTCGGTGGGAAGTTGTGAGAGGGCGCCCGAATCTCCGAGCTCCAGCTCAACGCGATTAAAGAGCGATTGATAGTCGGCGACGTGCGCCTCGCGCAGCCGGACGTAACTCTGCGCCGACGCCTCTTTGATATGCCGCGAGCACGTCGCTTGTTGATCATTGCCGCGATAGTCGGTAGAGGCCGCCAGCAGCAGCGTCACCGCGTCGGCTTTGCTGATGACCAGTTGATCGCCCTTGGCTTTGATCGAGCCGCCTTCATTGTAGGCTTTGAGCGTTGATTGGAATTTCAGCCCGCCGCCGCCGTCGAGTTGGCCGCGCATTGTCAAACTGTCGCCGGCGGCGCTCGTGATCGCGTCGCGCTCGCGGTTCAATCCCACCGTGACCGAAATCTGATTCGGCCGCTCGCTCGACAATCGCACGACAATTACTTGCGCCGGGTGACTGGCGAAGATTTCGCGCGTGAAGCGGACGCCGCCGGCGCGATAGCTGACGCGCGCGATCGCGCTGGCCAGGTCGAGTTCGCGGCGGTAATCGGTCACGGCGTCGCCCCCATCGAATGTGAGCCACAGATCGCCGAGAGTCTGGTAGGGAAGCAGCCGGCGCGGACGAGCCATCATCGTCTCGTCGGCCAGTTCAAGCGCCTCGGTCGGTTTGCCTGCGAAGAGCAGTCGCCGCACATTGCCTATCTCCGACATCGCCTCGACGTTGACCGTGTCGCGCGGGCCGCCCGACCAGAGCGTCTCCTCGTTGAGTTGGATACGCTCGCGGTTCGTGGCGCCGAAGATCATCGCGCCGAGCCGCCCGTTGCCGATCGGCGTCGCATGATCCCACTGCGGCGCGGGCTGGCTGTGCCAGAGCGTCATCGCGCCAACTGGGGTAGGGGACTGCGTTGTGATGGTTTGACTCTCGACCGACGCGCGGTCGACCGCCGACACAATCGGCAATACGAGCAGAATGGATAGTCCCAGCAAAGCCGCCGGCAATTTCGCGATTCTCACTTCTTGCATGTTTCGATTTACCATCAATCTGTCGCCGGTTCGGCGATCCGGCGCCAGTCTAGGCGTTACCGATAACGGTGTCAACGTTCGGCGAGGAGCCTGATGCGAAGTTGTCCGCATGTCGTTCGCCTGCGCTATGCGCAAGCTTCGGATGAAAGGGCAGGGAACCTGGAATCCGTCTTCCGGAAATCTGCGAATCAGCGATGCTGCGCAGCCCGCCACCGGCCGTAGGCGACGGAGGCGGAAAGGATCCCCACAGTCGCCGGAAACAGCGCGGACGCGCCGCCGCCGCCCATCAGCGTGATCACCGTCGCGCCGATCATGATGATCACCAGCCCGCCGGCGGCGAGAGGCGTCAGGACCGGTCGAATGCGCAGGAGCCAGGGCAGGATCAAGCCGATCGCGCCGAGCGTCTCGGCCACACCGATGAATCGCAAGAACAGTCCCGGTAGCGCCACCGGTCCTTTGAGCATCTCCAATGGCATTATCAGCTTTATCCCGCCTGCCCAGAGGAAGAGCAGCGCAAGCAACCACTGAATTGTCCAGAGCGCATAATTCTTGATTCGAGTTTCTTTGTATTCAATTGACTTCATCGCTATATCTCCTATTGGTTTGAGCGAATAGATTGATTGATCATCTTGCTTCCGTCAGTTAATCGAATGGCGAGGCCCCTGAATCGACTTTTCGACAGGAAAAATCTTTGTTGAATAGATTAGAGCCGTTTGCAAAGGCGTGTATGGTGTCGGACGATTCGTTTAATAGTCCTGGTTGCCGCGCGGTACGGTACCGGGAGCGGTAGCGACCGGGTCAATGGCGCCCGGTCGCTACCGCTCCCGGTACCGTCCGGAGCGCTCCTTCCCGTACATCCAATTGCAAACCGATCTAATTCTTCTATTCTCCGCTCGGGGAATTCACCGAGTGTAATAGGCCGACATGATTTTGGCATAGGGAAGTGAAGCTGGTGGTGTCTGCGCCACTTAGCAGGCGTTCAGCGCGTCAAGAGCTTGCGCGATATCATCATTGGTTAGGTGAATGTGAGGCGAGATTCTGAGCCTACCCCGGCGCAAGGCGACGTAGATGTCCTGACGCCGCAGGCGCTCATAGATCTCAGGGTTTCGCTCGGCCTGTTTGTGTGAGATCAGAACCAATGTCGAGCGCTGCGGCCCTGTCAGCGGGCTGAGAATTTCGTAGCGTCTCCGGTCAAGCCCGGCGATCAACTCCGATACCAGACGGTCGTTATGCGCCGCGACATTCTCGATGCCCTGCGCAAGCAGATATTCCACTGACGCAGTCCACGGTTTGAAGTTGAAGAAATTGGCTGTGCCGAAAACATCGAAGGCGCGCGCGCCCAGATCGTCTCGCAGCATTGGCGCGCCCTGTTCGCCGCTCAGTTCATCAGCCGTTTGCATCGAGAGCCAGTAAGCTTGCGTGCGCTTGAGTGATTCGCGCAGTTCCTGACGAAGCCAGCAGAAGCCCGTTCCGTAAGGCCCGCACAGCCATTTGAAGCCGACGCTCACCACCGCGTCTACCGGCGTGTCTTTCACGTTAAAGACGCGCGTACCGAGCGCCTGCGACGCGTTCAACACGAACTTGACCCCGCGCGCGCGACAAACCTCCCCCAGCGCCTGCATGTCCACGGCGTAGCCGGAAAAAGAATGTACCAGCGTGACGCAGAACACCTTCGTGGCGGGCGTGATATTGGCGACCAGCTCATCCGCCTGAGGAACAAAGTTGCGCGGCTCAATGAAACGCAACGTGACGCCCCGCTCAGCCAGCATCAGCCAGGGCAGAATGTCAGAGGGGAAATCATCCTTCATCAGTATGACTTCATCGCCCGCTCGCCAGTGGATGCCGTTCGCCAGCAGATGCAGCCCGTAGGAAGCGCTGTTGCCCAGAATGATCTCTTCGGCGGGAGCGTTTATCAGATGCCCGATCGCCTGCTTCAATCTTTGGGGGACGCCGCTGAATCGCTCGGTCGTGAGGCTCCAGGGAGCGCGCTTCCAGGCGATGGCTTCCTCGGCCGCGCCGGCGGCGACTCGCGGCAACGGCCCCTGATGCGCGCAGTTGAGCCAGAGCTTATTCCCAAAGGGGCCGAAGTCCTGAGAGAAATTATTGATCATCATCTTTCCATTATCGCGATTGCGGTCACTCGCATCTCAGCGCGATCAGCGGATCAACTTTCGTCGCCCGCCGCGCCGGAACGTAACAGGCGACCAGCGCCACGAAGATGAGCGCCGCCGACACGCCCGCGAGTACGAGCGGGTCAGTCGCGCTGACTCTGAAGAGCATCGTTTGCATCAAGCGCGTTAACCCCAACGCTCCCAGCAGCCCCAGCCCCGCGCCGATCAAGGTCAGGACCATTCCATGCCCGATGACCAGCTTCAACACGTCGCTCGATTGCGCGCCCAGCGCCATCCGGACGCCGATTTCCTGCGTCTGCTGGGAAACAGTGAAAGAAATCACGCCGTAAATGCCCGTCAGTGTCAGAAGCAATCCGGCCGCGCCGAACAGCGCAAACAACAAGGTGTAAAACCGCGCTTGCGCCACCGTGTCTGAAATCGCTTGCGTCAATGGCTGGACATTCGTCACAGGCACGGTCTTGTCGATTGAGCGGATGACTTCAGTGAAGCTGCGAGTTAAAGCCGTAGGGTCATTTGTCGTGCGCACAAAGAAATTGCCCCAGTTCCAACTGTTCTGCTGATAAGGCAGGTAGAGTTCCGACGCCGCCGCTTTAGTCAAACTGCTGTGACGCACGTCTCCGACGACCCCGACGATCTCCCATCGTTTCGGGTCGCCGTCATTCTGATTCGCGCCGACATTCGAGATGTATTTGCCGATCGGGTCTTCGTTCGGGAAGTAATTGCGGGCGAGCGTATCGTTGATGATGGCCGCGCCGACGGCGCCTCCACGGCGATCCTGTTCGGTGAAGTAGCGGCCTTTCAGCAAGGGGATTCCGATCGCCTGAAAGTACTGCGCGGTGACGCTGCGGTTGTTGGCGTCCGGTTCCTGACCGGGTTCAGGTCTGGGTCGGCCCTCGATTCTAAAATCACTGCCAACGTTGCCGCCGCTGAAAGGCATTGGCGCGACGAACGCCGCGCTCTCGACGCCGGGCAGGCTACGGAGTCTATCGAGCGTTTGATTGACGTAGCGCAACCGCTCTTCGTGATCTTCATACGCCGCTCGCGTAAGACTGACCCGTCCCGTCAACACATTCTCCGGGTCGAAGCCCGGACTCACGTTCACGAGCAGGCCGAAGCTGCGGATCATCAAACCGGCGCCGATGAGCAGCATCAGCCCGAGCGCAACCTCCGCCACGACCAGCGAGTCACGCCACAGTCGCATCGAGCCGCCGCTCGTGACGGTCTTCGCGCCCGCTTTTAAAACATCGTTGATGTCCGGGCGCGCCGTTTTGAAAATTGGAAGCAGACTGAAGAGCAGCGCGGTCAACACCGATATCGCCATCGTAAAGATGAGCGCCCGCGCATTGATCTGAACTTCATCGAGACGCGGCAGTTGTTCCGCGCCGTAATACTTGATTGCGCTCATCCCCCACACCGCCATGAGCAAGCCCGCCCCGCCGGAGAGCAAAGCGAGCAGAAAACTCTCGGTCAGCAAGTGGCGTGCGATTCGCCCCGATCCCGCGCCCAGCGCGACGCGCAAAGCCAGTTCCTTCCGCCTGGCGCTCGCCCGCACGAGCAACAGGTTCGTCACGTTCACACAAGAGATCAGCAGAAGAAAACCAACTGCCCCCAGCAATACCCACAAAGCGCTGCGCACGTCAGATCCCACAATCTGTTCATCCACGGGCCTCAGGTAAGCGGTGACGTTGCGGTTGTGTTGTGGATATTGCCTCTCCAGATTCGCGGCAATGTTGGTCAACTCCGCCTGAGCTTGTGTGAACGTCACGCCTTGCCGCAAGCGGCCGACAGCCCTCAGGACCTTCGCGCCGCGCTCATCAAGATTCCCTCCCTCCGCCGCTATGGTGGTAACGAGTTCGGTCTGTTTCGCGGCCAGCGGGAACTCGAAACCAGGTGGAAGAACGCCGATGACGGTGAACGGCTTGCCATTCAAATCGATCCTCCGCCCCAGCGCCGCTTCGGCGCCGCCCAGGCGGCTTTGCCAAAACTGATAGCTGATGATGACCACTCCTTCAGCGCCTCGTTTCTCTTCCTCGACCTGAAAATCGCGGCCTCGGAGCGGTTTGACCTTGAGGAGCGACAGGAAATTGGCGGTCACGCGCATGCCCTGCAGGCGTTCGGCCCGCTCTTCATTGAGCAGAATGAAGCCGTTGGGTTTGTAACCCGCGATCGCCTCAAAGCTCCGGTTCGCCGCGCGCCAATCCTGCAGATCGAGATAAGAGACGAAGCCTTCGGCGCGTTTGTCCTTGGCGGTTCGCCAGATCGCAGCCACGCGTTCAGCCTCTGCGATGCGCGGCGGATTCAGGATCAGCGCATTGATGACGCTGAAGATCACCGTGTTCGCGCCGATGCCAAGGGCCAGCGTCAGCGCGGCGATCAATGTAAATCCCGGTTGCTTCAGCAACATTCGCGCTCCATAGCGCAAGTCCGGCCAGAGTTGATTCATGGTTTTTCCTCTCAAAGACGGCGCGGCCGGCCGTCAGACGACATCTACGCTTGTAGGTTGTTGATAAGATCAGCATACCACTGTCCGAATCGAACCGCCTTGCGAAAAGCGATTATCAAGCCCGTTAATTGTAAAAATTTGTCAGAGATGTTGCGGGATTGTTATTAACGATGATCTGGCGGTAAAAACAGACTCTATATTACAACCGAAAATTCCGGGGGAGCGTATGACATTTCATAGAACCACGAGCTTTTGGCTCACCTTATCAAAACCAACCAGAGGTGTTTATGAAACTGATCGGTCTGCTGATGATTTGCTTGCTGTCGGTCGCTGTCCGCGCTCAAGCCCCGCAAGTCGCGGAAAAGAATGCGCCGTCGAAGATCACCATTGCGGCGAATGAAGAGCCGGGCGAGCGGTTGATCGTGACGGGACAGGTGTTCGGCCCTGACGGAAAAACGCCGCTGGCCGGCGCTTCCGTCTACGTCTATCACACTGACGCCAGGGGGCTGTACACGCCTGAGACCAACGACAACCGCAACCCGCGTTTGCGCGGCTACATGCGCTCCGACGCGCAGGGGCGCTACGAATTCAGCACCATCAAGCCGGCGCCGTATCCGAACAATCGCATCCCGGCGCATATTCATTATGTGGTCAACGCGCCGGGTCATCAGGAGCGCATTTTTGAAATCGTTTTCGAGGGCGACCCGAAGATTGATGAGCGCATGCGCGCTGACGCCGCCGTGGAGGAAAGCCCGTTCTCGATTCGCGCGCTGACGCGCGATCAACAGGGCGTGTGGCGTTGCGCGCAGGACATCAAAATGCGGAAGCAGTGAGTCTGAACTTCAGAGTTTTGATCCGGCAGCGGCTTCTCGAAGATGAGAAAGTACATCTTCTTGCCATACTCAGGGTCATAGAAGCCTGGCCGGCTCTCTTTGAAGACAAAGCCGTTGCGGGCGACTTCTTCACGAACCAGCTCGGCAGGGATGGTGTGCAATCTATGGTATTCGGTCCGAGGTCTGCCTGCAGGCCCTTCGCCATCAATGATCACCAGGCGCCCGCCGGGTTTCAACGCGCGAAACACCGCTTGCATCATCCGGTCGTACTCGCGGAACTCGTGATAGCTGTCAACGATCAATACCGCGTCGAGATCGTTCGGCAGGCGCGGATCGGCGCTCTCTCCAACTATCGGTTCTACCTGCTCAAGCTTTTCAAGTTGCTTACGCCGCCGCACTTTATCAATCGCCTCCTCGTCAATGTCTACCGCATAGACCTTGCCTTCAGCGCCCACGCGCGCCGCCAGACGAAAAGTGAAATAGCCGAAGCCGCATCCTATGTCCGCCACGCGATGTCCAGGTTTTACCGCCAACGCGTCCATCACTTCGGCGGGCCTTTGCCACTCGTCACGTTTGCGGCTACGGTCTGACTCCTGCGACGGAGCTTTTTTAAACGAGAAGGAAGGCGACGGCGCTGAGGAACCGTCCGGCAGCCTGAAGTCAATACCTCCGAATCGCGACTTCCCGGCGAGGGTGTCGCCTTCGAGCGCGCCTTCGAAGAGGATAACGCCGCGCGGACGCATCCCGTTCATAAATCCCCACGTCATTCCCGTAGGTGTGATTTTAAGGTACTGCCACCGCTGCGCCAGTTCGCCATCCGGCGTGTCGCGACGCGCGCTCTCACCAATGACGCGCCCATTCACAACCTCTATTTTTAACGTGATCTTGCCCGAACGGGGTTCTCCAGGATTCATCCAGACATCGCCAACCCACTCGCCTATGTAAGCGCGCGCTTCCTCCGGCGTCGGAAACGGCGTGGCCAGCAGTGATTCAACAGTCTCGGCCGGCGCCAGCCGCCGTTCGACCTCGGCGATGCGGGCGAGCAATTTGGCGCCGTCCGCCGGTGCGCCGTATCCGGATACGAGCGTTTTGTACGCCTCCCGAGCCGCCGCGCCGCGGCCCTCCGTCAGAAGATCCTCCACGACGTTCTGAAGCAGCTTTTTCGGCGGAAACACGCCGGCGCCAAGGGACGCGCTGACTTTCGCGTAATAGGGCAGGATGCTCGTGGTCGGCGACTCCGGGGCCGTGAACCTCGAATAGTCTTTGAACACCTGGCGCAGTCCTAGGTACGCGCCGAGCATTTGCATAGACTCGTGCCCCTCCAACTGGAGTTTCTCCCGGTAGAGGTTCCAGGACGCGGGCGCTTTTGCGACAAGTGTCTTCCACGCCGCGTCCGGCCAGCCGAATTTCGCTTCCAGCGACGCGTACCGAAGCGGCGACAGTGGAACAGCCGCTCGTTCCGTCATTTTCCTGGCCAGCCAGTTATCGCCGAGATGAACAGGGGCGTCGAGAGAAACGACTGCGCTATATGTGGAGCGCGTGGCGGCCACGTAAGTCGCGAGAATGCCGCCGGAGGAGACGCCGACGAATGCGCGCGGAGCGGCGCCGCGAAACTGGCGATCAATCGCCGGCAGCAGTTCCTGTTCGATGAAGTCCAGAAAGCGATCGCCGCCTTCGTTCAGGCCGCTGCCGCTCACGGAGAGGCCGGGTGGCGTGAGGTCGTAGACCCGCTTTTTGTTCGACGACAGCCAGTCCGCCCCTACGACATTCTCAATGCCGACGATCACCGATTCCGGAATTTGCCCGTTGCGGCTGAGCTCATCGCTCACTGCCGCCACCGGCGCCATAAGGTACTCACCATCAACAACAACCGTGACCGGGTACCGCCGGTCAGGCGCGCTTTGCGAATAGGAAGCGGGTAACAACACCAGGATCCGGCGCGTTTCCTTGAGAATCGCCGAAGTTATCTGGAACGCCTGTGCGCCGCCGCCACGAGAGGCAGGGACGGCGCGCCCCGCTTCGGCGACCAATAATGGCGGCTGTTGCGTCTGAACGGGCCTGGCGCTCGAAATGCCAACGCCCAACATAATGAACACGACTAACGGCATCTTGTGATATTTCATTTTGTCGAACCTCATCGATGGAAGAATGATTGATCGTCCTGCTCTTTGGGTTATACCCGCTCAATGGCCGCTCGCAACTGTTTCTCCAAAGACGCGGGGTCAACAGACAGGAGAACGTGGATGTAGGAAACCTTGCCCGCCGGCTCTATCACGAAGTACGTCGGCGCTTTGCTGCGCGAGGTCCGGCGCGTCGAATGTCAGCAGACACACCGCGACCAGCGCCCAGAATCTCTGAGTCTTCATCGCTTACTCCTTGTCGTGATTCGATAATTTGACGAGGCCGGAGGGGCATGACTCCGGGCATTTACTCAACTCGCGCTCACTCCGAGCCATTGCTCCAGCCAATCCCTGCGACTGCGGCTCAGTTTCAGTTCCGCGCCATTCTGGAGAATGACCAGATGCTCGCCGTTAAAATGCGGGCGCAATTCTTTGACACGATCCAGATTGACGATGGTCGAGCGGTGAATCCTAGCGAACTGTTCAGGGTTCAGGGCCGCTTCCAATTCGTTCATCTTCTGGCGCAGCAGATGCGCTTTGTCGCCGACGTGCAGCCGTACATAGTTGTCATAGGCTTCGATCCAATCAATTTCCTCGGCTCGAATGAAGATCACGCGTCCCGCTGTTTTGACCATCAGTCGCGTCAGGTAACGCGGCGGCGGCGCGTCCGTTTTAACCTCGCGCGCGCCCATCAACGCCAACAACTTCCGGCCCAACTCGCTCGCGTCTTGTTGCTCGATCAGCCGTCGCGCTTGCGCCAATGCTCTGTGAAACCGCGCGTCATCGAACGGCTTGAGCAAATAATCCAGCGCGCTGACCTCGAAAGCCTTCAACGCATACTGGTCATATGCAGTCACGAAGATGATGACCGGCAGCGGATGTCCCGCGAGGTTTTCCAACACCTCGAAGCCGTCCAGTTCAGGCATCTGCACGTCGAGAAAGACCAGATCGGGTTGCAGCGCTCGGATGCCGCTGACGGCGTCGCGGCCGTTACCGCACTCTTTCACGAGTTCGATGTCCGGAGCGCCTTTGAGCAAGGCGCGCAGGTTTCGCCGCGCGGGCGGTTCGTCGTCCACGATCATCGTTCTGATCTTTCTACTTTTCGCGTCGCTCATCGTCATCAAAAGTGGAAGCCAGGCGAAACGGTATGTCCACTAAAACCTCCACGCCGCCTTGCTCCCGATTGCGCGCTTCAAGCGTGAAGTCCGCTCCATAAAGCTGCCGTAACCTCGCTTCGGTGTTCAACAGGCCCACTCCCTTCCCAATCGCTATCCTCCAGCCCTCCGGCAACCCGACCCCGTCATCGCAGACGCGCAGCTCGAGCCGCCCATTGACCCGCCGCGCGGACAATGAAACCGAGCCCGGCGCCGCGCGAGGCGCCAGCCCGTGCCGAATGGCGTTCTCGACCAGCGGCTGCGTGATAAGGTTCGGCGCCAACGCCTCCAAGGTTTCAGGCGCCGCGTCGACGCTCACTTGCAACCGATCCGAAAAACGTATTTGTTGAAGCTTCAGATACAGTTCCAGCCACTCCAACTCTTCGCAGAGCCGCACCTCCTGTTTGCCGGCGTTGTCGAGCGTCTGGCGCAACAGGTCGCTCAGCCCGACCAGCATCTGCACGGCGGCGGCGTTATCGTTATCTCGCACCAGGCCGGTAATCCCGTTCAACGTATTGAACAGAAAGTGAGGATGCAGTTGCATCTTCAGCATCTGCAATTGCGCCTGAGCCAGTTGCGCCTCAAGTTGCGACGCGCGCAACTCGCGTTCACGGAATTGCCTGTGATAATCCAATGCGCTGTCGATCCCTAAAATCAGACAATAAAACAAGGCGCAAAACGGCAGATCGCGCACCCACCAGTAAGTCAGTAACGCGATCAATCTCTGGTCGGTGAACGGTTGACCTGCGCTCATAATCAGCCACATCATCAGCAACACCACGCCTGAATGAGCGGCGCACAACAGGAGGACGGCGATCAAATGCGCTGGCAGCGCGCGCTTCAACGCGCCCCGTTCGAGCGGCCAACGCCGGCGAAACCATAACGCTACCGGCGCCAGCGCCATCCAGGCGAGCCAGATCGCAAGTTGATAAAGAAACGTTCGCCAGACGGGACTCAGCCCTCCCGACGGCGGCGCGATGCGACGAAGCCGCGGTAATTCGACCAAAAACAAACTGGCGGAAAGCGCGCCCAGCGCCAGCCAAAGCAGAAAGAACGAAACCCAGATCGCGCCGCGCTGGCGCAGGAATCCAGGGGCGTCGAAATTTAACAATACGCCGTCCTCCTTTCCCACAATATAGCCGGTTTTGGACGACTATTGCGCTGTTTTGTGGCGAAACTGGCGAGTTTTGCAGTGAACTGCGGGCGGGTGTGGTGAAAAGCAATTGATCGCGGATTGGCGCATCGAAGCGTCGTGCGAAAGGCGCATTTCGAGCCTAGCGTATGTAAAAAGTTGTCATAGATGTTGTGGGATTGTTATTACCCTTATCGTTGATAGCGGCGCGACGCCCACAATCAAGCGCCGCTCAAGACACGGCGCGGTATGATACCGACATCAATCTAGACAGCCCGCGCGAGACCGAGCGGTTCAAGGAGTTATTGAAGAATCTCCGCAAAAAATCGGATTGACAGCCTGCTACCTTTTGTCTCGCAGCGCCACAAACAAGTTAACTGAAAGTTCGCCCAACATCTTTGGAGAAACTGGGGCGACGCGCCGAAAGAAAATGTAATGAAGGAGATGTCATGCGAATATTGTGGCAAGACTTGCGCTATGGCGCGCGAATGCTGCTGAAACAGCCGGGATTTACGCTAGTCGCTGTGTTTACGCTCGCGCTCGGCATCGGAGCCAACAGCGCGATATTCAGCGTCGTGAACGCCGTGCTGTTGCGCCCGCTGCCGTTAAGGGAGCCGGAGCGGCTCGTCAAAATCTGGGAGAACAAACCGGATATGATTCAGGGCACGGCTTCGATCCCGAATCTCAAGGATTGGCGCGAGCAGAACGATGTCTTCACCGGCATCACCGCTTACCAGTACGGCAGTTTCAGCCTGCCTGGTCGCGATTATCCCGAGCGCTTATTCGGCTCGACCGTATCCGCCAACTTCTTCGACGTGGTCGGAGTCGCGCCGCAAATGGGCCGTGGTTTTCGTGAAGGGGAAGACAGGCCGGGCGCGCATCGTGTCGTTGTGATAAGCGCCCGGCTCTGGGAGCGGAATTACGGGGCCGATTCGCATATCGCTGGCAAAGAGATCTTGTTGAACGAAGAAAACTACACCGTCATTGGCGTGATGCCCGCTCATTTCAGTTTCCCAAGCCGTCTCGTTGATGTATGGGTCCCGCTCGTTCCCACGCCTGATGAGATCGCCGATCGCGCGGATCATAAATTCCTTGCGCTTGGGCGGCTCAAAATCGGCGTGACGTTCGATCTGGCGCAGGAGCGGATGCGCGCGATTGCGCGGGGGATCGAGATGCAATACCCGGACGTTCAAGCCAGAAGGAGCGTCCTGCTCATTCCGCTGCATGAAGAAACAGTACGGTTTGTGCGACCGGCGTTGCGAACCTTGATGGCGGCGGTGGGCTTCGTGCTGATGATCGCCTGCGTCAACGTCGCGAATCTGTTGCTGGCGCGCGCCGCCGGGCGCCGACGGGAGATCGCCATTCGCATGGCGCTCGGCGCCGGGCGCTTCAGGCTGCTGCGGCAGTTATTGACCGAGAGCCTGATCCTGTCGTCGCTCGGCGGGGCAATTGGGTTGTTGCTGGCCAATTGGGGCGTGACCGCGTTGCTGAGCGTGTTCGCCGATTCGTTGCCGCGCGCCGGTGAAATCGGATTGGACGGACGCGTGGCCGGCTTCACGCTATTGATCTCGTTACTGACCGGAATCGTCTTCGGCCTTCCGCCTGCGATGCAAAGCGCCGGCGCCGAACTGCAGACGGCTTTGAAAGAAAGCGGCGCCGCGAGCGCCGTCCCGCCGCAATACTGGCTGCGCGGCCTGCTGGTCGTGCTGGAGGTCGCGGCGTCGGTGGTGTTGCTAGCCGGCGCGGGGCTGTTGATCAGGAGTTTCGCGCGATTGCAACAGACGGACGTGGGGTTGCGCCCCGAACACGTCCTCACGATGAGCGTCGCGCTGCCGCCTGCGAAGTACGCGGGGCCGCAGGCGACCGTTACTTTTTACGAACAGCTTTTGGAACGAGTCGCGGCTCTGCCAGGCGTAGAGAGCGCCGGAGTCATCAGTCTTCTGCCGTTGCAGCAAACTGGCTTTAACGACGGCTTCAACATCGAAGGACGTGACCCATATCCTCCCGGCCAGGCTCCCATCGCCGAGAGACGCGCAGTCAGCCCGGACTATTACCGGGCGCTCGGCGTTCCGCTGATCGCGGGACGCTTCTTCAATGCGGAAGATCAGGCCAATTCGACCCGCGTGGCGATTGTCAACCGGACGCTGGCGCGACAGTATCTGGCGGATCAGAACCCTATCGGTAAGCGCATTCGCTGGCTGGACGACGACTGGCTGACGATTGTCGGCGTGGTTGGCGATGTTAAACAGTCCGGCTTGACGCAGCCGACCAGGCCTGAGATCGATCACCCTTTCACGCAATATCCGGGGGGCGGAATGAGCCTGGTCGTGCGCGGCGCGTCCGATCCGATGTCCCTGCTTGCTTCGGCGCGCGAAGCGGCGAAAGCGATTGACCCAGCGCTTCCGGTCTTTAACGTCAAAACGATGGAAACGGTGATCGCGGACTCGCTCTCCGGCAATCGTATGAACGCGCTCTTGCTGGGCCTTTTCGCGGCGCTGGCGCTGGCGCTGGCGATGATCGGCGTCTACGGCGTAATGAGTTACACCGTCGAGCAGAACACGCGGGAAATCGGCGTCCGCATGGCGCTCGGCGCGCAACCAAGAGACGTGCTGAAGCTGGTCATCGGGCAGGGCCTGGCGCTGACGGCGACAGGACTGGTCGTCGGCCTTGCCGCCGCGGTCGCGCTGACTCGATTGATGGAGACCCTGCTCTTCGGCGTCAGCGCGACCGATCCACTGACATTGATGGCGACTCCTCTGCTATTGGCCTTTGTCGCTCTGCTGGCCTGCTACGTCCCGGCGCGGCGCGCGACGAAAGTAGATCCGATGATTGCATTACGCGGTGAATAACTAAATTGAGGGAGGAACAGTGGCTGACATAGTTCATACAGGCAAACTGCTCCGCGCCGCGCCGTATTTCCCCGTCTCCGACGTGGAAATATCGGTGTCGTTCTATGAGCAAACGCTGGGCTTTCGATGTGAATACTCGGCGGGAACCCCTATTCAGTTCGCCATCTGTAGCCGCGACGGTCTCGCAATTATGCTGCGGAGGGTTTCGGCGCCCGAACTTATCACGCCAAATGAAAAGCAGGGAGGAAGCTGGGACGTCTTCTTCTGGGTCAGCGATGCGCAAGCCTTGCATTCGGAATTCAACGCGAAGGGCGCCGATGTAGTGTACGGCCCTCTTATCCAGGAAGCTTATCAGATGAAAGAATTTGCGATCCGCGATTGTGACGGACACGTGCTGGGCTTCGGGCAATCGCTAGCGTGAGATCCCTGAAGGACCGTCACGGCCGACTGCCAGGGGCCATATCCGGCCGCAAGTGGAGAATCAGGGCGCCGCATATAAGACCGAAGGCGATGCGCGGCGCGACTAACGCAACCAGCATAGCGACTGCGAAGCTCGCAAGGACGCCGAGTGATCGGCGCCTCGCCAGTCGCCGCGTATGCGAGGACACCTGCTCGGCGCCCGCGTGGGCCAATATTTCGCGCTCGAAGATGTTGTAGGCAATGTCGATGAGCACGAACAGTCCGGCGTAAAACGCTACAGGAGACGACGCGAGCCGGGTGCGCGCAACCCATGCAGTCGCAAAGGGCAGGAGCGACACCATGAAGAGATGGACGAAGTTGATCCATATCAATCCCAGCGTCGGAGGACCGACGAATCGCATAAGGTAATGATGGTTTATCCATATAATGGCGATGAACAGGTAGCTCACGGCATAGCTGATAGCCGTTGGCCACAGAGCCCAGAGAGCCGAGAATGCCTGCTCATCCGGCGCCTTGAGCTCCAGCACCATGATGGTCACGATCACCGCGAAGACCGCGTCTGAAAATGCAGCCAGCCGATCCGCAGTTATCTTTTCTTCACCCATAGCGCGCTCCTTGGAGTGAGCAAGACGTCGATCGATCTTGATCACGTAAAGGGGCACGTGAACGATTGGCGCAAAATCCGCCAAATAAGTTGAAGGCTGTGCAAATAAAAGCTGAATACAATCAACTACTTCAATGAATCCTGCGCATAAATCGGGAGATGCCTGGGTACGCATCGCTTCCAGCGTGCAGTCTCGGCCACTCGCCCAATTTGCTTTTCAATGCGCCTCCTGCCAGGCCTGCGCGCTGGAAGCGACGCGTACCCAGGTTTGCGCCAATCAATGTGTTGATTGCAAAGTGGTTTTATTTGCACACTCTTCAAATAAGTTGGTACGCTGGCTAAAGCCTAAGTGGCGCTACTTCTCACGCCCATGACGCAACTGCATGTCAGAGCGAAGCCTACTGAGGTCATTGTTGTACATTCGCTCTACTTCGCACACAAGTCTGCGATTTTTATCACCTAAAGGTTTGAGTTTGGTATCCTCTACACGGAATATCCCATCCACCATAGCAACTGGGGAAATGATCTTATCTTCCAGATCCCCGGCGATCAGGTATTCCTTACCTTGAATCAGCAAAATCGGGTCATCATCAAGTGTCTCTATTACGATGCCATCGACGGTAACTGATCCCCCAGTAGTATGGAAAAGACCCTCTGAAGCAAGCAAAGGAAGGAAGCGGCTAGGCGCATACTCTAGCAGTGGTGAACTATTGCCTACCTCTTTCTGTTGGCGCAAGACCTCCAGCACATCAAGCTTATACCAGGTTTGAAGAGAACCGTCAGAATCGGAAACAGTTGTTTCTTTGTCTTTGACCTTAACTCTCACCAAACTGTAATCGCGAATGACTTGTTTTATTGAAGTGACGTCAGATGGCATACCTTCAAATACTCTGACAATTTCTCTGCGTCCTTCTGCTTTCGCGCGGGCGATGTGGTCATGGAATATGTCACGTAGTTTTTGTTCATTCTTGGCGCGCTGTATATCGGTGGGTGTTTGTTGCCGAGACGGACTCGTTTTCTTCCTCCACAGCAACGCGCCGCCGATCAATAGAACCAATCCTATTGTGAGACAGAGAATGATCTTCATACTTGAATGCTCTCTACAGACTAATTGACAGATGGTTCAATTGGCGTTGAACTGGAGAGTTTTCGGCGCCGCCAAGCAAGTGGATACGCGCCGCGATTGGCAAGGATACCGAACAGGCGACTCTTGGACAAGCGTGTCCTTGCGGTCAGTCAATGTGAGTAAGAAACCAGATGCGCCGCCGGATTACCGCAAGGACACAGTAGCATAACGACCTGACATTCATCGTAATGAAAGTGAAATGATAGCTGAGCTGCAATGGCGCCCTGCCTGTCGTAAGTGGCGGAGCTTAGATCATCTCTGAGAACTCCTACTTTCCATCCGAAACTTTTTTCGCCGCGTACATCTCCAGAAACAGGTGTTCAACTTTGCCGTCCGCGTCGAGCGCGAAGACCAACTCTTCTCCCTGACCGTAGGTGAATATGGCCGGGCCGACTCTCTTCAATTCCGATTCGCCTCCTTCATGCCTGAGCCAGAGTTTTCCCTCTTTGACGAAGACCTCCCACGTCTGCGGCGCATGCGAGTATCTGCCGACGTATCCAGCCATTTCAGCTTCGCTAAGTGGCGGCGCCGAATTCGTTTCTTCCCTCTCCGGCGGTTTGAGCGTCAGCAGCAGCTCCATCGCCTTGTCCCGCGTGCGCTGGAGCGTTTCGCCGCTCTTGTTCGTCAGCGTGATGACGGCGAATCTGTGTTCAGGAACGAGTTGAATCGTCGAGCCGTAGCCTGTGCTCGCGCCTCCGTGCTGCGTCACGCGCACGCCGCGATAGTTGTATGACATCATCCCGTAGCCGTAATTGACGTCGGTCGTCCCCGGCAGTGTGACGTGCGGCGCGGGCAGCTTGGCGACGACCAGCGACGACATCGCCTGCTTGCCTTCCAACTTGCCCTCGTTCATCAGCGCGATCACGAAGCGCGCGAGGTCTCCGATGTTGGAGTAAACCGACCCGCCGGGCCACATCGCCGTGTTGTTGAAAGCCGGCCGGATGACAACCGCCTTATCGTTCTCGACTCGATGTCCTGTCGTCAGCGGATAAGTCATCGCCACGGACGGGCGGAGCGTGGAGCGATTCATTCCGAGCGGTTTGAACAACAACTCGTCCATTGCGTCGGCGTATGGCTTCCCGCCGACTTCCTCGACTACCAGACCGGCGAGCCAGTAGCCGGGGCTGGAGTATGAATAGATTTTCCCAGGCTCGGTAAAAAAGACGTCTTCTTTCCAGGAGCGCGCCTGATTGCCCAGCGCCGAGTCGTCATTGGATGTAATGGTCGCGGCGAAATCGCGCAGCCCCGCCGACTGGCTCAGCAGTTGATGCGCCGTAACCCGCGACAGGCGCGGGTTCAGTCCTTTCACGTAATCTCCAATCGGCGCATCCAGCTTGAGCTTCCCCGCATCGGCCAATGTGACGAGGGCGGCGGCTGTCAGCATTTTGGTCGTCGAACCAAGCCGAAAGAGCATGTCTGGCGTGACTGGCGCGCCTGTTTCGACGCTGGCGACGCCGTAGCCTTTGGCGTAAATTACCTGACCGTCTTTGATCACGGCGACTGCTGCGCCGGGCGTGTTCCGTTGTTTCAACTCCTCCAGGGCCACCTTGTCCAGTTCGGCAAAGTCAATCTGCTTCTGTTTGAATTGCGCCGATGGCTGAATTAGCAGAAGGATAAATATCTGCCACAATCGTTTATTAGCCATGAAATCTCTCTTTACCGCTTACCGACTTCGCCCCATCCCCTGCTGATAAAAGCGCCCAGTATTCTGTAAACTAAGTCTTTTGATATTTCTCAAGCCCGCGGAGCGGGCGGCAGAGTGTAGCCTGGGGTGGAGCCGAAGGCCGCAATCCCCCACATCAAGATACGCTCATAGGCATACAGGTACGGTCGTTGTGGGACAGCCACAGCCAGGCGCCGCGTGTACTCCTGTAGAAATAGTTTGAAGAGCGCCGGCCCGAGCCTCGCCTCGTACGGCGTGAGATAGGTACCGCGCACCCACTCCACCACTGCCTCGTAGCCCGGCAGCAGGTGAGGATAGACGTTGAGTCGGACTGTTTGCTGTTCACAACCGCTCTGCCACAGCAGTTCCGAGTAGCGGGCCGGTCGTAGTACGGGGTCGAACCCGCGCACAAAGCCGCCAAGTGCGCTAGCAAATGGCTCCTCGCTTGCCAAGCTGTCCGCAGTCGTATGCGACAGATGCTCATCCATCGCTGGGATTTGTACCGCGATCTGCCCGCCGGGCGTGAGCAACGCGCACAATCGTGGCAGCAGTTTCTCATGGTCGGGTACCCAGTGCAGCGACGCGTTCGCGAATACCAGGTCGAATGGTTGCTTTGCCGTGAACGTCTCAATGTCGGAGCGCTCGAATCGCAGTCCAGCAGCATCCTGCTTCGACGCCGATGCTAACATGGTCTCCGAGTTGTCCACACCCAGGGTTTCCATCGCGCTCAGACGCTGGTGCAGCCATGCCGTCAGCGCCCCATCTCCGCACCCAAGGTCGACCACCCGCATCCCGGGCTTTGTATCCACCAGCGCCGCGAGGTCGTAAAACGGCTTACTGCGTTCCGCACGAAACCGCGCGTATTGCTCTGGATCCCACGTGCTTGTCGCTTCGGTCATTGGTGTCACCCCATGTTCCTTGCAAACAAAGATAGGTTCTTCGTAAGGCTGCGGCAAATCGGCTAGAATCCTGGCCTAGGTCGTTATGAAAACTCAAGCCAATTTACCGCAGCCTTACTGTTCTTGGGAGGCGAGCTTGACTCTGGATTGTCATCAGTCAAGCACGCTTCCCAAAAGCATACCTTCAACGCCAGGCGATTTGATTACCAATCTGTACTGCTGCCTCGCAAATATTCCGCAGCGAATTAACCACAGCCTCAAAATCCGCTGCTACTCTCTTACGGGTAAGGACATGCACGCGGTTCGGATACCTCAAGCGGATCTGCCCCTCCGCATTCTGTAGGGCGACATTCGGCCAATAGACAATTTTGACCAGGGGGGCAGCACAGGCATACCGAACTCCAGAATCCAAATTTTCGAATATCACCAACGGCTGACGCACATACAATCGCAAACCAGGCTCGCGACTCAGAAATGGAACTTGAATCCGAGCTGGAAGATGCGTTGGGGGAACCCGCCTGTAGCGATCAACTTCTTGTTTGAAGTTGTCAGAATGTTAGTCCCTGTGAGAATCGGATTGCCGGCGGCATCGACCGTCACTACCTGGTTCACGCCCGAGACATTGACGATGTTGAAGAGGTTGGTGAACTCACCGATTACCTCGATGCGCATCGACTCACGGACGGGGACGAAGCGGGAATAGCGCAAGTCGATCTGTTTGACTGGGCCACTCGTCGCGGTATTACGACCGATGAAAAGCGGCCGGTCATTGGTCGCCACGCCGTCGCGATTCAAGTCGTTGTTGCCACGCACATTGAAGCGGAAGCCGGTGTTGAAGCGCGCGATGACGCCGACCTGGTTATTATTCGCCAGCGCGCTCGCAATCCGGTTACCAACATCGAATTTCGGGTTTAGAACGCCGCTGAAGATGAATGTGTGTCGCTGGTCGGCGAGCGAGTTCCCACGGTCGCGCAGGCGGTTGGTCGGGTCAGATAGAAACTCTGTCGAATCGATTACATTGATCTCCGGCGCGTCATCAATGCCGTGCGACCAGGTGTAGGACGCGCTCAGTTGATAGCCCTTCGAGAAGCGCTTGTTGAGCGAGAGCGTGCCCGCGTGGTAGGAGGACCTGCCGACGGATTCGGTGACGTTGATATTATTGAAATTCGGATCGGGGCGCGCGCCCGAGCCGAAAACTGCTCGGCCGTCGGCGAGCGTCCCGATAATCGGCGGCAGATTAGTGATCCGCACAACCGGAATTCGATTGCCGGCGACGTGAATGTAACCGGCCGTCACCGAAAAGTCGCGGCTGATCTCCTGCTCGACCTGTAAATTCTGATTGAACGAATAGAGGTTCGCGAGATCGGGCGCAAGCGCATCGATCGAGACTTTTGGCGGCGTGAGGCCGGTCAGGTTCACTGAGTTCGGGAATGCCGGAGCGCCGGTATCGTTCGGGCGCAGCGTGAAGGTGCGAGTGAGCGGGTCGCCGTTGTTCTGGATGGCATTCTGGTAGAAGAGCAGGCCCGGCGCATCGTAAAAGACGCCGGCGCTCGCGCGCACTACGGTTTTGCGCGTTCCGCCGAAGCTGTAAGACAGCCCCAGGCGCGGAGCGAAGTTGTTGGTATCGCGGTTGAACTTTTGCGAAATCGCGAGCGGAGCATTGGCCCGCGCATCGGGGATGTCATAAAGCTCGTAACGTACGCCGTAACTCAGCTTGAAAGTCGGACGGACGCGCCAGTCATCTTGGGCGAACCAGGAGTAGAACTGCGAACCGAACTCGATCTTCGGTTCGCCCACAATCTGCGCGAACTGGGAATAACCGCGCGGATTTGTCCCGTTACTCGCAGCCAGGTAGGAGGCGACAGTAGGGAAAGTGTAGGTCGCGACGAGCGCCACCTCGCGCCGGTCGCGGACGATCTGGACGTCGCCGCCAAACTTCAAACTATGGTTGCCGCGCTCCAAGGTAAGGTTATCGAGAAATTGCGTGATGCGTTCGTTAAAGAGCAGCGGCCCGTCCGTAGCCGCCGGCGCGCCGAATTGCGCTACGCCGGAGACCGTGATCGAAGGCCCATTGCCGGAAAGATCGTTGCGCACGCTCGGCTGGTTGCGGCGCGAATACTGGAACCGGAATTCATTGAGCAGCCCGGGGCCGAGGATCGAAACCAACTGCGCGTTGCCCGTCTGGATGTTGTCTTTGAAGTCGATCGAGCGCTCGAGCGTGTTCAGGCCGCCGCCGATGTTGTTCGGCGAGTTGTTGGTGAAGAGCGTATAGCGCCCGAAGAGCTCATGGCTCGCGCTGATCTTCCAATCCGGCCGGACGATGAAGAAATTGGTGAGCTGCGAGGCCGGGATGAATCCAGGCTGCGGCTGGAGACCGAGCGCGGCGGCGTTCGCCGGCGTCACTGTCACGACGCGATCCTGCTGAAGTTCGCGGTCCACGCGCTCGTAGCCGACGTAGAAGTGCGCCTTGTCTTTCGCGAGCGGCCCACCGATCGATGCGATTACATTGTCCAGACCCGGGTCCGCCTTGGGTAAATCCGGTCGCGAGAAGAATGGGCGCGCGACGAAGGGCTCACGCCGGAAGAAATAGCCGGCCGCGCCATGATACTTATTCGTGCCGGACGGCGTGATCGCGTTATAGACGACGCCTGAGGTCTGGCCGAACTCCGGCGCGAAGCCATTGGAGACGACCTGGACTTCGCGCACGAAAACTTCGGAGATCGGCGTCAGTCTGAGGCCCGCGCGGTCTTTCTGCGTGTTGGTGTTGCCATCTAGTTGATAGTTGATCCGGCTCTTATAGCCATTGGCGTTGAATCGCGGCACGCCGAATTCGACGTTTTCGAACCCGTTGACGCCCGGCTGGAGCAGGCCAAAGTTGTAGGGATTGCGCGAGGGCAGCGGGAGGTTCTGGACCTCGTTCTCGTTGATCGTGCGCCCGAGTTCGATGCGCGACACTTCGGCGATGGGCGAGTCGGCCACAACCGAGACTTCGCTGCTCACCGCGCCTGTCTTGAGCGCCACGTCCACCGTCGCCGCCTGGCCTGCGCTGAGCGTGATGCCCGACTGAACGAATGCGTTGAAACCGGTCTGGGTGACAGTAACCTGATAACGGCCAACTGGCAGCAGCGGCGCGCGGTAAAGCCCCGTCTCATTCGTCGTCACTTCGCGTTCAAGGCCGGTGTCGAGGTTGACGACCTTTACCTTCGCATTCGGAACCACTGCGCCGGAAGCATCGGTAACAGTCCCCTCGATCACGCCATTCGCCGCCTGCGCTTGCGCCAGCGCTTCGCGCGGCGCAGTCAGCAGGCTGAACGAAACGAGCGGTAACAAGAACCACAAAAGCAATCTTGTACGACCGCGGGAGAAGAGGTTTTTGGATTCACTATCAACTGAGTGGAAAATCGGTTTCATTCAGATCCTCCTTCAAGAATCGATATTGGAATTGAAGCCGTATTTTCATCCCAGGATCTGCAAAGCTGTCAGTATCGGCGTGATGAGTTTTTGTTTTGATGAGCGACACAAAGCGCGCGCGACAATTGCCGTCTCTCTCCCATCTACGAGTAAGGCAATGCGCATGTTCCGTGAGTCGTTTAATGATCTCCGAGCCTGGTATGTGTTGCAAGGCGGCGGGAAAAGAGAGCGTGGCCTCATCTCAAATTTTAGGAAATGTACTTTCGTGACTTAACCACTTTGGCGCCGAAACGCCAGTCTGGACATCTCTCTGTTTCGCATTCGCCCTCTATTCGCATAGAATCGAAGCGCGCTTTTGCAACCGCTCCTGACTCACGACGCCGCCAGGAGCATTATTTATGGCTGATAAGAGATCGAGATCGAACTTATGGCCGAGGCGCCCCTTCGAAAGATCGTGCACGTAGATATGGATGCGTTCTACGCCTCCGTCGAACAACGCGATGACGCGAATTTGCGCGGCAAGCCGGTCGTTGTCGCCTGGCGGGGAAATCGTTCTGTCGTGTGCGCCGCCTCTTACGAGGCGAGGCGGTTCGGTGTCCGCTCAGCCATGCCCGCGATTCTAGCGGAGCGTCTCTGTCCCGATGCGATCTTTATTCCTCCCGACTTCATGCGTTACAAAGCCGCTTCGCGCGCGGCGCGAGAGATATTTTCGCGGCACACGGATATGATCGAGCCGCTTTCGCTCGATGAAGCCTACCTCGATGTGACAGAGAACAAGATGGGTTTGCCCACCGCCACTCGCGTGGCAAAGCTGATTCGGCGCCAGATTCGAGAGGAACTGAACCTCACTGCGTCCGCCGGAGTCGCGCCGAACAAATTCCTCGCGAAGATCGCCTCTGACTGGCGCAAGCCGGACGGACTCTTTGTGATTCAGCCGAGCGAAGTGATCGCGTTTCTCCTGCCGCTCCCAGTGAGCCGCATTCCCGGTGTTGGAAAAGTCACGGAAACTCGATTGAAGGAAGTGGGCGTCGCGACGGTCGGAGACCTCCGCAGCCTTGGTCTGGAGGCGCTTGAACGCGAGTTTGGTCGGTACGGCTGTCGTCTCTTTGAACTGGCGAACGGCGTTGACCACGATCCGGTAGTGTCCGACAGGCCAACGAAGTCGATCTCCGCCGAAGACACCTTCGAGCGTGACCTGCCGCTTTCCGAGACGGAAGAGACGATTCGACGCCTGGCTGAAAAGGTGTGGGCGGTTTCAAGGAAAGACGCGCGTATCGCGCGAACTGTCGTGCTGAAATTGAAGACGAGCGACTTCAACATAATGACGCGCAGCCATACGCCGCCGAGGCCTCCCAATACATGCGAGGAGTTCACGGCGATTGCGCTCTCGTTGCGAGAACGCGTCGAAACGCTCCCTGATCAACGATTCCGTTTGGTTGGCGTTGGCTTGAGCAACTTCAAAGGCGCCGAAAAATTACAGCCATCGCTCTTTGAAGGGCTTTAAAGTCGGGGCGAGAATCCCGACTCGGCGCCGGCGTGACGCCGCATCAGCTATAGAGACCGAAATTTCCGGAGTGGATGCGAACCAAATAGAAAAAGCGCTTGCAGCCGTGGGATAACTGCAAGCGCTTGAAATTTGGCGGTCACCTTCCTCACCTCGGTAACCGCCCGACACCGTTGAGTGGAATTACCCACTTGGTATCTCGTTGCCCGAGCCTGTCTAATGCAAAGACGGCGCCAGCGATTTTCTACGGAAGGTAAAACGCGAAAACCCAATAAAATCAGGATTCCTGTCTGGTTCCGGCAATTCTATGGGCGAGCTCAATCAGCCGCTCCAGGCAATTCTTACACAGCCCGGTAGGAAGATTTTTCGCGCTCATGAGTGGAGGGTGATATAGACTGGACCACGTGAGCTATGGAAAATGATATGGAAGCGAATTTCTACAATCCGCCCGGCCCGGCCGCGGAATTTCGGCAAGCATATGAGGCAGTAGAAAGAGCTGAAAGCCTTTTGGCTGAGACCCGCAAACTATCTGTGTCCGGTTCCTACCTGCGAGATACGCTGGCAAGCGGCTATTGGTCGCCCGAAGTTTTTCAAATCTTCGGCCTTGATCGGGCTGAGGAAGCTCCGCCGATTGACGTTTGGGTGTCGATGGTGCTTCGCCCCGACTCTGCGCGCACAGTTGAAGCCGCTCAAAGAGCGTTTCGGGAGAGGCGGGACTACGAAACGGAGTTTCAGGTTCGTCTCCGAGACGGCTCTGTAAAGGTATTGCACAGTCGCGCCCACCCTGTCTCGGCCAAGTTTGGATATGATTTTGTATTGGCGGGCGTTCTGACCGACATTACTGCGGAGTCACAGGCTCGAGCCGCCGTCACTGCGGCCAGCGAGGAACTTCGTCGTCTCTTTCCATATGTAGACGAACTTTCTACGATCCTCCACGGGGAGTCGCGAATTCTCGACCTGGCTCAACGCGCCCGGAGGGCGACTCGTGGCGGCCTGTCTCATTCACAGGTTCGTCGCATCTTAAGGCTCATCGAGGAGAGTCTCCCTGGAAAGGTAAGCGTGAAGGAGATGGCTCGCGAAGTCGGCTTAAGTGAATCGCACTTCTCACGGACATTCAAACACGTTACGGGCGAGACTCCGCATCAGTTTGCTCTGCGGGTGAGACTGGAACGAGCGAGCGCCGCGCTGGCGCGCTCCCCCGTGGCCGGCATAGCTGGCGTGGCCGCCGAATATGGCTTTTTTGACCAGTCGCATTTCACTCGCGAGTTCCAAAAGAAGTTTGGGGTAACGCCGGGTGAAGTGGTGAGGAGACTGACCTTAAACCGATAGTCGAGTGAGCGACATATTTCTGACAAATCAGAAGGATGACCATCTTGTCTGGCTGTTATACAGCCGACTGGGCGGTTTTATGCAAATTATAGGTGGTTTCATACAATCCCGGCGACCGCCGTCATGGCATCTTGGCCATTGTCGTGAATCCCATATCGCTCGAAAAGAAGAATCAGATGATCTTGGTGACGGGCGCCACAGGTAACGTCGGCGGTGAACTCATCAGGCAGTTGGCCGGCGCCAATCAGTGGGTGCGCGCGCTGGTCCGGAATCAAGCCGAGAGCGCCTTCCCGGCCGGCGTGGAGACAGTCATTGGCGATCTCAATCGACCGGAGTCGCTATCCGACGCGCTCAAAGGTGTCCGCGGCGTATTTCTACTCGGCGGATACCGGGACATGCCCGGGGCGCTGGCGGAGATTCGTCGGGCCGGTGTGGAGCGCGTAGCGCTTCTCTCTTCCCGTTCGGTCGTGGGGGGAAATCCGAGCAACGCCATCGTCAGCATGTGGATGGCTTCGGAAGATGCGGTGCGGTCTTCTGGAGTGTCGTGGACGATTCTGCGACCGAGCGGCTTTATGTCCAATGCGCTTCGATGGGCGCCACAGATCCGCGCCGGCGCCGTAGTCCGCGCCCCCTTCGCAGACGCGCCAATAGCGGCCATTGATCCCTATGACATCGCGGCGGTCGCCGCAGCGGCCCTGACTTCAGAGGGACATGCCTCCCGCAGCTATGTTCTGACAGGGCCGGAGCCGCTCCTACCGGCGGATCAAGTCCGAGTGATAGCCGCGACGCTCGGTAGAGATCTGCGCTTCGAGCGGCAGGCCGATGATGAAGCGAGGGAGGAAATGAGCAAGTCCTTCCCGGCGAATTTCGTAGACGCGTTCTTCCGCTTCTTCGCCGAAGGGGAGTTCGACGATTCGCAGGTTCTTCCAATCGTGCATGAGATCACAGGCCGGCAGCCGCGCGCCTTCGAGCAGTGGGCCGGCGCGCATGCCGACGCTTTCCGATGAGTATTCGGGTTCGTCCACACGAATCATGTTCGCGGCAAAGTGGTTCTGCATGTGGCTGACTGAAAAGGGAAAAGAAAAAGGAGTGTTGTGAAAATAGGGATAATCGGAGCAGGAAACATGGGACGCGCCCTCGGGCTGCGTTGGACGCGCGGGGGCCACGAAGTGTTCTTCGGCTCGCGAGATCTGACCAAGGCTAAAGCCATCGCGACCCATGGCTCCGGCTCGGCGCAGGCCGGCGGCCTTGACGCCGCCGCCGCGTTTGGCGAAGTAATCCTTTACACAATTCGCGATTACTTTCCTTCGAGCGTGCTCAAAGAACCGCAGGCGCTCTCCGGCAAGATCGTGATTGATTGCAACAACAGCGCCATACTGGGGCTCGACGTTCCAGACCCGGAAAACCGCCCGGGCCTTCACTTCACGACGCCGATCCCTTCGCTCGCCGAGCGGCTCGCCGCCGACACGCCAGGGGCGCGCGTGGTCAAGGCTTTCAATACGATGGCGTCCCAGGTCATCGAACTCGACCGTGACGATTTGGCGCGGCGGCGCGTCTCCGTCTTTCTGTGTTCCGACGACGCGCAGGCAAAATTGGTCGTGAAGGAGCTGGCCGAAGAACTCGGCTTCGTCGGCGTGGATTGCGGCGAACTCGAACGCGCGCGGCTCGTGGAAGCCGTCGGCGACTTCATCCGATTTCAAATCATCGGCATGGGCCTCGGCCCGTTCGCGACGATCTCCATCAATAATAAAAATTGAGTCGCCCGACCGCCACGCGTTTGATCTCTATTTCACGCGGCCACAAGAGCGACCCTCGTGATTACGAGCGCGAACTGGAAGAACTACTCGACGGCGCCCGAGCAGGATGGCGCGACCTGCCTGTGAGCGGCTCCGCGGCGGGGGAACGAATTCAATCGAGAAAACAATTAAGGAGATGAACTATGCAATACCCGCTTCGTGGAAAGGCGGCCCTGGTCACTGGAGGCTCCCGCGGGATCGGTCGCGCGATTGCGCTTGGATTGGCGTCGCACGGGGCCACCGTAGTGATCTGCTACCTCAAGAATGACGCCCAGGCCCGCGAGGTCGTGAGGACCATCGTCGATGCGGGCGGTAAGGCCGCCGCTATCCGGGCGGACCTGTCACGCCCGACCGAAGTCACACGCCTTTTCGACGAAGCGGAACAGACGGTCGGAGCCCTGGACATCGTAGTGGCCAACGCCGCTGACATAGTCGTCAAACCGCTGGCGGACTGTTCCGAGGAGGACTACGACCGGATCTTCGATACCAATACCAAAGGGGTCTTCTTCACCTTAAAAGAGGCCGCCAGGCGCCTAAACGACGGCGGCCGCATCATCGTTTCCTCAACAGGAGGCACGAAGATGTTTTTCCCCGGTCAATCGCTTTACCTCGGCAGCAAAGGCGCCGTCGAGCAGTTCGTACGAGCCTTGTCGTGGGAACTCGGCGGGCGGGGCATCACGGTCAACGCGATCTCCCCAGGTCCTACCGAGACTGACATGATGCAGGATCGATATCGCGATAAAGCCGCTGGGATGTCGCCGTTCAACCGCATCGGAGCCCCCAGGGACGTCGCCGATGTCGCGGTGTTCCTCTCAACTGACGCTGCGCGGTGGGTGACAGGACAGAACATCGGGGCGGGCGGTGGAGTTTTCTGATATTAAACATGACTCTCGGCGCATGTCGGTCGTCAGGAACCCTTGCCATAATTGTGATCTGTTCTTGAACTCCGGGGCATTCACGGTCGGACAGGCGCTTATTCGCATCGTAACGCTTCCAGAGGATCGACTTTCGTCGCCCGCCGCGCCGGAATCCAGCAGGCAAGTAAGGCAACGGACGTCAGCAGTGGTGCGACCACGATGAAGGTCAGAGGGTCGGTCGCGCTCACACCGAACAGCAGATTCTTCATCAATCGGGTCAGCGCCCATGCCCCGCCAAATCCAATCAGGAGCCCGACCAGCGCCAGCTTGATCCCCTCTCCAATGACCAACCGCAACACGTCGCGAATCTGGGCTCCCAGCGCCATGCGGATTCCAATTTCGTGTGTTCTTTGAACCACCGTATAGCGCATCACCCCATAGATGCCCATGCTTGCAAGTGTGAGAGCAATAATGGAGAACAAGGTTAGGAGCGAGGTCTGGAATCGCCGTGGCGACATTTGTTCGCTTAGCTGCTCTTCAATAGTCGTGACTTTGGACAGAATGGCTGTTTGGTCTAGAGAACGAACTGCGTTGCGCAACGACGTCGCAAACTTGGCCGGATCGCCCTTAGTTCGCGCCACAAGATCTGATGGTATCGCTCCGGATTGCTTGTACCACTCAAATACGTAGGGAGTAGGTTGTCGCTCAAGTCCGTGGCTACGCATATTCCCTACGACGCCGATGACGGTGAGCCAGTCATCGTCGCGACCCCGCCGGTCTTGACCCTTGAACTTTTTACCAATCGCGTCTTCATTAGGCCAGTAACGGCGAGCCATACTTTCGTTAATGATCGCCACCAGAGGCGAGTTAGGACCATCCTCTTCAGAGAAGAACCGCCCTCGCAAAAGCGGCGCGCCCATAGCCTGGAGATACTCCCCGCTGATGGTCTTCCAGGTGAGGGCAGTCCATTGTTCCCGCGGTTCAACAGCGCGGCCTTCGATACTGCGGAGGCCGAGGTTACTTGCCCCGCCTAACTGAAACAAGCCGTCGATTGCGCCAACTGCGCCGACTCCGGGAAGCGCCCCGACACGTTCCAGCGCTGAATCCAGGAATGCCTTTCTCCTCGTCAACTTCGTGTCTGCAGGAAGCGTGACATGCATCGTGAGCGCATGTTCAGGCTCAAATCCTGGGCCAACAGCCTGAACGGCAAGAAGACTGCGAATCAAAAGGCCCGCGCCGGTCAACAAGATGACTGATAGGGCAAACTCGGCGATTACCAGTAGGCCGCGCGCGCGGCCAAACGCAATGGTTCCAGATTGGCCGCGTCCTCCCGACTTTAGGGACTTGCCCGGATCACTCCGAGAAATCTTCCAAGCAGGAACGAGGCCGCAGATGGTCGCCGCCAGCAGTGAAATTCCTAGCGTGAACGCGAGGACCATTGAGTCCAAACCGGATTCCTCCAATCGGGGGATGTCCGATGGTCCGAGTGCGATGAGCGCAGGAACGCCAACAGCCGCCAAATACAAACCGAGGCATCCTGACAGCATGGCCAGCATCACGCTTTCAGTGAAGAGTTGCCTGATCAGGCGAGCTCTTCCCGCGCCCAAGGCGGTTCTGATGGCCATTTCGCGCTCGCGCGAGGTTCCACGCGCTAGAATCAGGTTCGCCACATTCCCGCAGGCGATTAGCAGAACAAACGATACTGCGGCAAGCAGTATGATGAGAGCGAGACGCGTATTGCCATTCAGTTCTACGCGCAATGGGAGCGCGCAAACTCCCATCCCCTTATTGAGATCGGGATTGACCTGCTCCAGACGCTTCGCCAAGAGATTCATTTCGGCTTGCGCTTGTTGAAGGGGAACGTCTGGTTTCAGCCGGGCCACGACATTCCACCTCGCGTAGAAGCCACGAACGTGAGTCTTATCCAGAGCAGGCCGGTCAAGCCAGTAACGATTAGTGGTGATCGGCGCCCAGAATTGGGTTTCGCGGGCCGGAAACTGAAAGGTCGCTGGCATAACGCCGATAACCTCAAAATCTACGCCGTCGATCTGCAGCATCCGACCTGCGACATCAGACGCGCCCCCAAACCGGCGACGCCATAGGCCCTGATTCAAGATCACCACACGATTTCGTTGTGTTTCTTCTTCAGATGTAAAGATTCGTCCTATTTGAGGCGCAATTCCCATCAGTGGAAAGAAATCCGCAGAGACAAATCCACCCTGAACTACTTCGGGCTCAGCCGCGCCGGTTAAATTCACACGAGAGAAACCGGTGTTTTTGTAAAAGATCGACATCGCCTCAAAGCTTAGGCTCTGGGATTTCAAGATCGCGAAGTCATCGAGCGAGATAGGTTCTTTCGGGTCTTCACGACCACTGCTAAAGATGAGTACCAAATGGTTAGGATCGTGATAGGGTAAAGGTCGGAGCAAAACCGCGTAAAGGACGCTAAAGATAGCGGTATTGGCGCCTATGCCAAGGGCCAGAGATAAGGTCGCCACAGCGGTGAAGCCCGGGCTACGGCGCAGCATTCGGGCGCCGTAGCCCATGTCCTGCCAGACCTCTTCCAAGAGGCGGATCCCACGCTCATCGCGGCTTTCTTCCTTCACTCGATCAATGCCGCCAAAGCTGCGGAGCGCCGCGTAACGCGCCTCTTCCTGGCTCATCCCGCGAGCGATGTTCTCCTCAATCTCTCTCTCCAGATGGAATCGCACTTCCTCATCCAATTCCTCTTCCATTTTAGACTTGAAGAAGAGCGCACGTAATCGCAGTCTCAGCCTATTAAGCATGGTCGCGTCCTTTCATTCATGCTTTCTTCAGAATAAGTTCCACCGCCCCGGTAAATCGTCTCCACGTCTCGGTCTCGGCCGACAATTGTTCCCGTCCGGCCGCCGTCAGATTGTAATATTTCGTTTTACGGTTGTTCTCATCCCCATTCGGAAGATATCCATCCCTCCGCTCCCCGCCGGCGCAGCGCCGGGGACAATGGTTCCCTGTAACAAATCGGTCTATGTCTTTTTCACATGCCCCATCGACAATCGACAAAGCGGAGAGTATTTGACGCTTTGTCGATTGTCAACATGAAAGGAGCTACCCGGAGTAATGCGAGAGCGAAATCAGAAATCTGAACGGTAATGCTGTTCCGACTATAGACGTCAGGTTTAAGTGGAGAGTATGTCAGCCATTATTATCCGCCAAAGAATCAAACAGTATCTTGAATCCACTCCGGACCGCGGAGCGCTGGCCAGGAGAAAGTCGAGCCAAACAACGAGACAGTTTCTCCAGGTCAAGGTTCGTTTGCTCCTGCAGAATTTCGACCCCGCTCTCCGTGCAGATCAGACGAACCACCCGTTCGTCTTGGACGTCACGGCCCTTCGACGCATAGCCGCGCGTGACCAGTCGCTTTGCGATTTCGGACGCGCTGTTGGGGGCGATTCCAAGGTACTCAGCAAGCTCACCAACTGTTCGCGGGAGTTCAGCCAAATACTGCAACGCGCGAACGGAGCGGTGGCCGACGTTCGCGGAATATTTCGGATGGCAGCGCCGATAAATTCCGGCCCAGGCTTTCGAAATTTCAACGGCCTCATCGGTCAGCTTGCCTGCATGTTTGTTTGTCTGTCGCTTCATACGAGTATTAAGAGTTACATTCGAAGAATCGCGGACCGGCCTTGGGAGGCGAGTCGCCAGCCGAATGCCAGCATTACCACTCCAATGGCCGTGTCCAGGCGCCGTCTTTGTTTCACATAGAGCGCGCGCATACTGGGGTGAGAAAACGAGGCCGCCAACAGGCTGTTGTATCCGACGGATAGAACCAGAATGCCGGCGAGAAGCGCGGCTCGCATCCACACTCCCAAGGTGGTGTGATAAAGAACCGCGAACAGGCTCACGAAGAATCCTATTGTCTTGGGGTTTGCAAGCGTGTTCAGGAGACCGGCGCGATACGCTTCAAGCCTGCCAACTTCTCCCGAGCCCTCGTCCCCGGCGCCGGGGCGACTCTTCGTGAAAATGAGACGGAGGCCGATGTACCCAAGATAGACGCCGCCGGCGATTTGAACGACGGGCGCAAGCCATGTGGCCAGTCGGAGAACGCCGATCAGCCCAAACATTCCTGCGGATGAGTATAGCAGCGTGCCCGTCGAAACTCCGAGCGCAGTCCATGAAGCGGCCTTCTGGCCCGCGTTAACGCTCATGCGCGCAATCACAACGAGATTAGGTCCCGGCGTTATGAGCGCCAAGAAATAGATCCCCCACACCGTCAATAAGATCTCCAAACCATGCATGTTTCACCTCATCAATCGCGATATGCCAAACAATCGCCCGGTATCTTGAACCCACTTCGAGCCGCGGAGCGCAGACTTCCTTCGAAGTCCGCCCGGGCGGCGAGACGGGCCCTCCACGTCAAGGTTCGTACGCTCTTGCGGGACTCAGAGCGGTTTCTATGCGGGGCAAACGAATCAGACGCCCGACTTGAGCGTCACGGACCTTCGACGCGTAGCCACAACGCGTATTGACGATTATCAGTCGTCTCATACGAATATATCATATACTACGATATGATTCGGATTGCAAGTCATGCCATGAGTTTTTCTGCCGGATGTCGCCATCGCTCTATGGCGCCATCCAAACCGAAGGCCAATTCGCCTCCCGGTGTTATGCCTTGCGCTTCTACACCTGTTTATATAATATGTAGAGGAAGGAGGTAACGGCGATGAATTTGGCGAAACCAGATCTTACCGAAGGCGCGTTGGACATGTTGATCTTGAAAGTCGTCGCGCTCGGTCCTGTTCACGGGTATGCGATCGCGCAGCGCCTCGATCAGGTGTCGCATGGCGTAGTTCAGGTTTCGCAGGGCTCGCTTTATCCGGCGCTACACTGGCTAGAAAAGCGCGGCCTGCTGACGGCCGACTGGGAGGAGACCGAGACCGGGTGTGAGGCCAAGTTCTATCGCCTGACGCGGAAAGGGCGGACGCGACTTGAAACTGAATGCGCAGGGGTGAAGCGACTGACCGAGGCCATCGGCCTGATTCTCAAAATGTCGGGAGGCGGCGCCAAGCGCGGACCGGGAATCCTGCGAAGTTTAATGTTCTTACTCTGGCTCGTGACGGGGGCGAATGTTCAAGCTCAAAGTTCCCGAGCCTCTTCTTCGGTTTCATATCTCGAACGCGGCAATGAGTGGATGACGAAAGGGGAGTGGGATCGCGCCATCGCCGATTACGACCTCGCGATCGCGTTTAATTCGCGGGCGGCGATCGCTTACTACAACCGTGGTCTCGCGCGACGGCGCAAAGGCGATTTGGCGGGGGCGCTCGGTGATTTTAACCGGGCCATCGAGTTGAACCCGCATGACTCCAAGGCCTACCTCATTCGCGGACTCGTTAGCCACACGCTGGGCGAAGTCGATGCGGCGATCAGCGACTTCAACCGTGTAATTGAGCTCGACCCACGCAACGCTCAAGCCTGGAATAACCGCGGCAAGGCGCGAGGCGAACGCGGCGATTTTTCAGGCGCTATCCTTGACTTTGATCAAGCTATTCAGCTCGACTCGCGCAACGCGGTTCTGTGGGGTAACCGCTGCGGCCTCCATTACCTCCAGGGCGCGCTAGAATCGGCGCTCGCCGACTGCGACAGGGCGCTTAAGCTAGACGCCAGCAACGCCGACGCCTGGAATGGTCGCGGGCTTGTGAGGCAGAGAAAGGGCGATTTAGATGGCGCGCTGACGGATTTCGACCGCGCTGTTGCGCTCGCCCCGCAGCAAGCGGGATTCTGCAGCAATCGCGGCAGAACGTGGTTGTTGAAAGGCGAGCCTGAGCGCGCACTGGCCGATTTGAACCGTGCGATTGCTCTTAATCGGAAGCTGGATGAAGCCTGGGTCAATCGCGGGGTGGCCTGGTTTTTGAAAGGGGATTTTGCGCATGCGATCGCCGATTTCGATGAGGCGCTGAAACTCAATTCACGGCAAGGCGATACCTATTGTAGCCGCGGCGCCGCCTTGCTAGCGCAAGATAAATTCGCGGAAGCCGAAGCCGACTTCGCGCGATGCCGCGCGCTGGGCGGGGCGCCAAAGCCTGACGCAGGGAAATTACCGCTGGAAATGAAAGGAAGAAAGAGGTGATAGCAATGAAGCCGACGAAATCAGATCTACCCCAAGGCACGTTGGACCTGTTGATCTTGAAAGTTGTCGCGCTCGGTCCTGTTCACGGGTATGCGATCGCGCAACGCCTCGATCAGGTCTCGCGCGGCGTGGTCCAGGTTCCACAAGGCTCGCTTTATCCGGCGCTGCACAGGCTCGAAAACCGCGGCCTGCTGACGGCCGACTGGAAGGCGACTGAGACCGGGCGTGAGGCCAAGTTCTATCGCCTGACGCGGGAAGGGCGGAAACAACTCGAAACCGAAAGCCAGAGCTGGCAGCGATTGACTGAAGCTGTCGGTCTGATTCTCAAAATGTCCGAAGGAGGCGCCAAATGACCTGGTGGCGTAGATTGTGGCTCCGAAAGAAGATGGAAGAGGATCTCGAAAGAGAACTGCGCTTCCATCTGGACCAACACACGGCCGATCTCATCGCGCAGGGCCTCGATCCTTCGGAAGCGCGAAGACGGGCTCGGCTTGCTCTCGGCGGTCCGGAACAGGTGAAGGAGCAGTGCCGCGACGCCCGCGGGACACGATGGCTGGATAATCTGCCGCAAGACCTGCGTTACGGCGCGCGAATGTTATCGAAGAATCCGGGCTTCACAATGATTGCGGCCGTCACGCTCGCGTTGGGCATCGGGGCGAACACCACGATCTTCAGCTTTATCAATGGGCTTGCGCTGCGTCCGATCGCCGGCGTCAAAGAGCCGGAGAGATTGGTCGCCGTCTACACCAGCGACCGCAGCAGCGGGCAGCTTTTCAGCGACTCGTCTTACCCGGATTACGTGGACTTCCGTGATCAGGCCGATGCCTTCTCCAGACTGGCGGCCTACTCAGGTACGACGCTGACCCTGACCGGCGCCGACGAAGCGGAAAGGCTCACAGGCGCGTATGTCACCGGCAATTACTTCGACACGCTCGGCGTCGAGGCCCGCGCCGGGCGGACGCTGCGGGCGGATGATTCCACGCCAGGCGCGGCGCCGGTCGCCATCATCAGTCATGGGTTATGGCAGCGGCGCTTCGGCGGCGAAGCGAGCGTCATCGGAAGGACAATTACGCTCGACCGTCGCATATACATCGTCGTCGGGGTCGCGCCGGAGAGCTTTCGCGGGTTGCGGCTCGGCGCGCCGCCGGAGTTCTGGCTACCGATGACCACGGAGAATGTGAGCGCCCACCGCGGCGACCGTATCCTGAACATTGTCGGAAGACTCAAAGCGGGCGTGTCGCTCAAGCAGGCGCAGTCGCAGATTACGACCATCGGAGCGCAACTTGCGCGCGCTTACCCGAAGACCAATCTGGGCACGCTCGCGGCGCCCGACAAACCGCGCCCGATGACGGTCGTCCGCGAATCGCTCATTCCGCCGGAGGGGCTGCAATACGCCTGGGTGGCGTTCGGGTTGCTGCTCGCGGTCGTCGGGCTGGTGTTACTGATCGCTTGCGCTAACGTAGCGAACCTGCTGCTGGCGCGCGCTTCTATGCGGCGGCGCGAGATCGCAGTCCGGCTGGCGATCGGCGCGAGCCGTTGGCGTCTCTTGCGGCAATTGTTGACCGAGAGCTTATTACTCGCGCTGCTCGGCGGCGCTGGCGGTTTGATCCTGGCGTTCTGGTGTTCGGGACTGCTGCCGGCTTTCTTTTCGCCCAATGAAGTCGGCGGGCTGGATGTAAGCCTCGACTGGCGTGTTCTCGTCTTTACGCTCGCGGCGTCGTTGTTGACGGGTGCGCTGTTCGGACTGGCGCCGGCGCTCGAAAGCTCGCGGCCCGATCTGGTCACGGCGCTGAAAGACGGAGCGGAGATTCACGGATGGCGGCGCATTACGCTGCGCCAGGCGCTGGTCGTCACGCAGGTGGCGCTGTCGTTGACGCTCCTGATCGGAGCCGGTTTGTCTCTTCGAAGCCTGAGCCAAGCGCTCAAGTTCGATCCCGGCTTCGCGACGCAAAATTTGCTGATCGCTTCTTTGGAAACGCGCGGCGTGGCGATGAGCGAGGAACAGGGTCAGGCTTTTTACCGGCAAGCTTTGGAAAGGATTGGAAGTTTGCCGGGCGTACGCTCGGCCACCCTGGCCGCCATTGCGCCGATCAGCGGCGGCGGGACGAGGCGCGGCGTTCAGATCGAAGGCTATGAGCCGCCACCCAATGAGGGCCTGGAACTCAACTGCAATGTGGTTGGCCTCAATTACTTCAATATGATGGACATTCCTCTGACACAGGGACGCGACTTCAATGCAATGGATGGCGCAGGCGGTCCGGGCGTGGTGATCGTCAACGAGGAGTTGGCGCGACGCTATTTCCCGGGGCAGAACCCGATCGGCAAACGATTGCGCTTCGGCTCCAACAGCCCATACCGGGAGATCATCGGCGTAGCTCGTTCGGCCAAATATCGCCAACTGCGCGAAGCGCCGCTGCCATTCATTTATCTCCCTCTCGATCAGGAATACAGAGGTGGTGTGACGCTTCTGGCTCGCGCCGCCGGTGGTCCCGCCAGTCTCGCTCCGGCAATGAGGCGAGAGATCCACAGTTTGAACAGCGACGTGCCGGTCTATGCCGTCAGGACGATGTCGGAACATATCGGCGAGGCGCTGGCCATTGATCGAATGATCGCCGCGATGCTCGGCGCCTTCGGCGGAATCGCGATGCTGCTGGCGGTCGTCAGCATTTACAGCGTCGTCTCCTACGCGGTCACACAACGCGTTCGTGAAATCGGCGTTCGCGTGGCGCTCGGAGCCCGAGGCGCAGATGTGTTGAAGCTGGTGATCGGGCAAGGAATGAAATTGGTGATGATCGGCATGGCGTTCGGACTGGCGATATCGTTTGCCTTGACTCGGTTGACGTCGAGTTTACTGTTCGAAGTGAGCGCGACCGATCCTGCAACGTTCGCGGGCGTAGTAGCGATGCTCACAACGGCGGCGCTCGCGGCCTGTTACATCCCGGCGCGGCGGGCGATGAACGTAGATCCGATGGTCGCTCTCCGCTGTGAGTGAGCGCGATTCTCATAATGTTTGAAGGAGGTCAAATGGGCTGGTGGCATAGATTGTGGCTCCGAAAGAAGATGGAAGAGGAACTCGAAAAGGAACTGCGCTTCCATCTGGAACAACACACGGCCGACCTCATCGCGCAGGGCCTTGATCCTGCGGAAGCGCGACGAAAGGCTCGGCTTGCTCTCGGCGGTCCGGAGCAGGTGAAGGAGCAGTGCCGCGACGCCCGAGGGACACGATGGTTGGAGGACCTGCTGCAAGACCTGCGTTACGGCGCGCGAATGTTGATGAAGAAGCCCGGCTTCACTCTTGTCGCCGTCATCACGCTGGCGGCGGGGATCGCGGCGAACACGACGATCTTCAGCATTGCTGATGCGCTGGTTCTGCGCCCGTTCCGTTTTCCGCATCAGGAGCGGCTGGTGAATGTCTGGGAGAGAGCCCTCCTGGGGGGAGGCTTCGACCATGGCTCGGTCGCGCCCGGCAATTTCAACGATTGGCGTGAACAGAGTGAGAGTTTCGAGAGACTCATCGCCATTGGTGGGCGCTCCTTTGTTCTGACGGGCGAGCAACAGCCTGAACGATTCGGCGGTTACGGAGTCTCCGCCGGCTTCTTCGACGGGCTCGGCGCCAAGCCGGCGATCGGGCGCACGTTTCTGCCGGGCGAGGATGAGCCGGGACGTGATCAGGTGGTCGTGCTCAAACACAGTTTGTGGGAGCGCCGATTCGGTTCTGATCCGAATATCGTGGGAAGAACGTTGACGCTCAACTCAAAACCGTTCACGGTCATCGGCGTTATGCCGGCGGATTTCAATTTCCCCTTTAATGGCGGCGAAGTGTGGTCGCCGCTGGCTTTCGACGATAAGACGAAACAGGAGCGCCTCAACCATAACATGCGGGTGATAGGATTGCTCAGACAAGGAGTCAACATTGCGCAGGCCAACGCCGATCTCGACGCCATATCGCGCCGCGCGCAGCGGCTCTTTCCCGAGACTAACGCCGGGCGCTCGGCCGGAGTGTTCGATATTACCGAGGATTTCACTGGCGAGTCGCAAGACTATATGACGCCGCTCGTTGGCGCGGTCGCTTTCGTGCTGTTGATCGCCTGCGCCAACGTGGCGAATATGCAGTTCAGTCGCGCCTTCGGGCGGCGGAAAGAGATCGCGGTGCGGTTGGCGCTGGGAGCGTCGCGCTGGCGCCTTGTCCGCCAACTGCTGACTGAAAGCCTGCTGCTCGCGCTCGCAGGCGGCGTTATCGGGTTGCTCCTGTCCGCCTGGGCGGTTGATACGTTGAGAGCCGCCATGCCTGAAGACTTCGGGAAATCCATTCCAGGCTTCGATCGCTTCGGCGTCAATCGCGTCGTTCTCCTGTTCACATTGGTGATCTCGATGCTGACCGGCGTCCTCTTCGGTCTAATGCCCGCATGGCAGGCGAGCAAGCCGGATCTCAATGAATCCTTGAAGGAAGGCGCGAAAGGCGCTTCATCCGCCGATTCGCGCCAACGGCTGCGCGGCGCGTTGGTAGTGGCGGAAATCGCCCTGTCGCTGGTTCTGCTGGTCGGCGCGGGGTTGATGGTCCGCAGCTTCGTGGCAATGCTGCGCGATGACATAGGTTTCAATCCACATAGCGCGCTGAGCTTTCGGCTCTCGCTGCCGGAAGAGAAATATTCGGAGGCTCAGCGGCGCGGCTTTTACGATCAGTTACTCAAGCGCCTCGAAACGCTGCCCGGCGTCGTGGCTGCGGGAGCTGTCAGCATTCTTCCGCTGAGCAATGACAGCGATGGCAGGATTTTCAAGATCGTCGGACGACCGCCCTTTGAGAAGGGCAACGAGCCTGGCGCGGATTACCGCATCGTGACGCCGGGATACTTCGACGCGATCGGCATGCCGTTGCGGCGCGGCCGCGACTTCACCGCTGGCGATAACGAACAGGCGCCGGCAGTCGCGATCATCAATGAGACTTTTGCCCGCCGCTTCCTCCCGAATCAGGAAGCCATCGGACAGCGGGTCATACCTGGCGGAGCGGATAGGCCGATGGAGATTGTCGGCGTCGTCGGCGATATCAAAGACCAGAATCTCGATAGCGTTCCATTTCCGGCTCTCTATGTCCCCTACGCGCAGGAACCCCGGAGTGGTATGGGCATTGCCCTGCGCGCCGCCGCCGAGCCTATGGCTCTCGCGGGCGCGGCGCGCGACGAGGTGAGAAAGCTCGATCCCGCCCTGCCGGTTTCCAATATCAAGACCGTGGAGCGAATGATGCATGAAATAACTTCGCCTAAGCGGATCATGGCCGCGATGATGGGAGTGTTCGCCGCGATTGCGTTGTTGCTCGCCGGAGTGGGGCTTTACGCGGTGATGGCCTATGCCGTCTCGCAGCGCACACATGAGATCGGCGTTCGCATGGCGCTTGGCGCGCGATCGCGCGACATCATGCGGCTGGTTACAGGGCAGGGGCTGAAACTGACGCTTGCAGGATTGGCGATGGGAACGGTAGGCGCCTTCGCGCTGACGCGATTCATGGAGCCTCTCCTTTACGGCGTCACCGCAACGGATCCGCTGACGTTTGTCCTGATCTCGCTCGCGCTGGCTGGCGCGGGGCTGCTGGCTTGTTTGATACCGGCGAGACGAGCGGCGAAGGTAGATCCGATGGTAGCGCTCAAATGTGAGTGACTGGCGCGACCTGAGGCCGCGTCACGCCGTGATACCTGCGCGCGCGGGACTTCTCTCGCTGTTCTACCAACGGTTTTCCACTGGCCTTTAAGTCATACCTCTGACTTGAAGCATCAAATTGTGGCCTGAAAAAAGTGGACTGCCGTTTTATTGCGAAATTGGCTCTTGCGCAAGACCACCTAAGTCGGCTTAGGATGGTCGCGCCTATGACCACTCGGAATCTTGTCACAGCATTTTATGAGCGCATCTGGAATGCTTGCGATCTCGGCGCCGTGTCCGAATTGCTCATAGAAGACTTTTCGTTTCGTGGGTCACTCGGCGCTGAGCTGCGAGGCCGCGAGGCGTTTAAGGATTATGTTCGCTCGGTTCACGGCGCGCTCGCCAACTACCGTTGCGAGATTCTTGCGTGCGTTTCGGAAGGAGAGCAAGCGTTCGCCAAGATGCGATTCTCGGGTCTACATGTGGCCCCCTTCCGAGGTTACCTTGCAACTGGCTTGCCCGTTCAGTGGCTGGGGGCGGCGCTGTTTCGTTTCGAGCGACAAGTCATCGCCGAGTTGTGGGTTCTCGGAGATCTCGCAGGTCTCGATGCGGTTCTCAAAAACAATCAGCTTGTGCGCTGTACCGCAGGGAGCGACTAAATTGAGCGACCTTTCGTTCGGCTGGAGACCTTCTATCCATGACTCGGCTCAGCGTAAACCTGAACAAAGTCGCGTTACTGAGAAACTCCCGAAATATCGGGATACCAAGCGTACTGAGGGCCGCCGAATTGAGTGTCGGCGCAGGCGCGCATGGCATTACGGTTCATCCCCGGCCTGATCGCAGACATATTCGGCCGTCTGACGTGTATGACCTTTCCGATTTTTTAAAGCATTATCCACAGGTTGAATTCAACATCGAGGGCAACCCCTTCCCGGAATTCATGGAGATGGCGCGAAGGATCAAACCTGTCCAATGCACACTCGTTCCCGACGGCCCGGATGCGATCACTTCAGATCACGGTTGGGACCTTGACCAAGAGGGGCAACGGCTCGAAAAAATTATCGCTGAACTTCACGATCTTGGAGCCCGAGTGAGCATTTTTATGGATGTAGAAAGCGTTCAATGGGGGAAGGCGCGTGAGTTGGGCGCCGATCGCGTGGAACTATACACCCAACCCTACGCCGAGGCGTTCGATCGTGACGATTTCGACACGGTATTTGAAAAGTGCGCCGTTGCCGCGAAAGCCGCGCAGTCGGCAGGACTAGGGGTTAACGCCGGTCATGATTTGAATCTGCGGAATCTCGGCAAGTTTTGCGAAATCCCCGGGATTCTCGAAGTGTCCATCGGACACGCTCTGGTGACAGACGCATTGGAAATGGGCATGACAGATGCTGTGCGGGCATACTTACGGGTCCTGACTAAAGCTCATTGAAGCGCCGCCATGGCTTCAAGTCGAACTATTGACAGTCAGCATTGGCGCTCAGGGGCTAAAAGCAGCTAAAACTTATGCTGACAAAAGTGTCTATTGGTGATCAAATATATATTATGAGGACGACGCTAGACTAATAGTATGCGGACAGTCAGGCGCGAAAGCCTCAAACTGAATCAGTCCAAATTCGATGCTCTTGAGCGCATCGCTCACGCTTTTGCCTCCGACAAACAAGCCCACCTTGATTTTTATCAACACCATTTGAACTTTTCCGAGGCGCATAGTTATCGGCTTCGCCGAAACGAGTTGAAGACTACTGATCATCAGGCCTCGACCCCTTTGCCTGTTCATGCCTCTGATCTGGCCGTCAAGGAAGCCTTCGAGACTGAAGCGAAATATTGGGCGGCGATCGCGGCTGAGATTCATCCCCGAATCGCCTCGCGTCAATGGATTGACGAACAGAAGCATTATGCTTTTTGGCTATTGAAGGATGAGCATCGCTTTTCGCATTTGATTCTCGATCGAGCCCTGATTAACGAAAAGATCAGTCTGTCGGTTCGGGAGCGAAAGCAGGTTCAAAATTATCTTCGTCGTCGCGCAAGACGAGTGATGAAGGCGCGTCCGAGAGTCAAAATCGCTCGGAGCTTTGCTCTTGATAACACGCTCTATGCGGTAGTCCGGACGCTCAATGGTCAAGGACTGACGATTTCGTCTTTAGAAAAAGGGAAACGAATTTTCATCCCACTCAAAGGCGAAGGAGAGATCGGCGGGAATATTCGCATTGTTCT
>DASTMP010000008.1:0-75711 GCA_035714085.1 Blastocatellia bacterium | reverse complement strand
TCGGACGCGCCCTGCTCTGGGGGACTACCATGCCGCTCGCCGCCACCGTCGCGATCACGGTGCTCGCGATATGCACATGGTCGACGACCGTGGGGGCCCTGATACCCCTGGCGGCCGAGCGATTCGGCGTAGACCCGGCGGTGCTCTCCGCCCCGCTCATCACGACCCTCGTGGACGCGACCGGGCTGATAATCTACTTCACAATAGCGAAAATCGTCCTCCACATGTGAGCGTCTTTCATCGAAACTACGAACGGCGAAATCGCGCTCCGAATCTGCGCGCGAGCGCGCCGGTCAATTGAGTCAGTTCGTCGACCTTCAACAGCCGCGCGCCCAGGCAAAAAACGGCGATGCCGACCGCGACTGAGACGCCCACGTTGACCAACCGCGCGAACAGTCTGTCCATGCCGAGATTAATTTCGATTTGACTGCTGACGAGCCAGCAGACCGCGCCCATCGCCGTCGAGGCCAGCATGACTTTGGCGAAAGTGGAAAGAAGCCTGCCGCCTTCGATCCTGCCTAGTTTGCGGCGCATGAAGAAAAAGAGGATCGCGAAATTGACTATCGAAACGGCCGACATCGAGAGCGCCAGCCCGATATGGCCGATTCCCAGGTAATCGACCGTGATTTTCGACACCGCGTAATTGATGACGATCGAGAAGAGACTGGCCATCATCGGGATGCGCGTATCGCGGAGCGCGTAAAATGACGGCGCCAGCACGCGCACAATCGAATACGCCGCCAGTCCGATCGCGTAGTAGGCAAGGGCATCCGCCGTGTTTTTGGTGTCGGTCGGCGTGAATCGCCCGTATTGATAAATCAACGCGATGATCGGCCGGCTGAGAATGATCAGTCCGGCCGCCGACGGAATCGTCAGCAACAGCGTCAGCCTTAGCGAGCTTGCGAGGGTCCGGCGGAATTCATCCAGATTTTCCATCGCCGCCGCGCGCGACGTGACCGGCAAGGTCGCGGTCGAGATGGCCACGCCGAAAATCCCGATCGGCAGGTAGATCAAGCGCCACGCGGTCCCGAGCCAGACCACGGCCCCTTCGGCGACGCTCGTGGCGAAGACCGTATTGATCACGAAGATCACCTGCGGCGCCGCCGAGCCGATGATCGCGGGCGCCATCATTCGCATCACCTGCCTCACGCCCGGGTCCCTGAAACTGACGATCGGCCGCCAGCGGTAACCGACGGCGCGAAGGCTCGGGACCTGGACCAGCCATTGCAGCATCCCGCCGATCAGCGTTCCGACGGCCATCCCGATGATCGCCGCGGCCGCCCCCAGATCGTCTCTCGCGGGGTGTTGACGCTTGAAGAGCGATGCGGCGGTGTTGGTGATGTATTCCGGCGCCAGCAGGTAAGCGCACGCCAAACCGCCGACGATCGAACCGACGTTGAACATCGTCGAAGCCGACGCGGGAATGCCGAAGCGCCCTTTGGTGTTGAGCACCCCCATCGCCACAGCCGCCAACGAAACCATCAGCAGAAAGGGGAAAAGGATGCGCGTCATCTTGACGGCCAGATCGGTCATCAGTTGCGCCCTGAGGGGGTCGATATGTTCAGAACCGCGTATCAAGACAGACACGATCTCGGGCGAGAGAATAATCCCGAGGCCGGCTATACCTGAGAGCACGATGATCAGGCCGTTGCTCACCAGATTGGCCAGACGCCAGGCCTCGCGCTCGCCTTCTTTGGCGAGGGTTTGCGAAAAGGTCGCGACGAAGGCCGCCGACAGCGCCCCTTCGGCGAAAAGATCGCGCAGAAGATTCGGAATGCGGAAAGCGATCTGAAAGGCCACGTTGGCAAAGCTAGCGCCGAAGAACGAAGAGAAGACCTGTTCGCGGACCAGGCCGAGAATCCGGCTGCCCATCACGGCGATGCTGACGACGCCCGCCGACCGGGCGACAGAGCGGGAAGTAGGGAGTGGGGAGTGGGGAGTGGGGACGGAGTTTGGAGTCTGAGACTTTGCCACTTCCTGAGCTTCCTGTTGGTTGGCGTTTACTGAATTACTCATCAGATTTTGACCTTTGGCATTTTTTCCCAATTCCCCACTTCCTATTCCCCATTCCCCACTTTCCGGTTCGCCTCAATCAGCAGAAACATTATCGCCTTCTGAGTGTGCAGGCGGTTCTCGGCCTGGTCGTAGACGATAGAGCTTTTGCTATCGATCACGTCCGCGTCAACCTCGTCGCCGCGGTGGGCGGGCAGGCAGTGCATAAAGAAAGCGTCCTTCTGGGCATTTTTCATCAGCTTTTTAGTGACGCGGAACGGGGAGAAGATTTCGCGGCGGCGCTCGGTTTCGGCCTCGAACCCCATCGAGGCCCAGACGTCCGTGTAGACGGCCTGGGCGCCTTTGACTGCGTCGAACGGGTCATGGACGACTTCGATTTTCGCGCCGGTTTTGCGCGCCTCTTTGCGCGCCTCTTTTAAGGCCTCGGCGTCAGGCTCATAACCTTTCGGGCAGCCGACGGTGATGCGCGCGCCCAGCTTCGCCGCGGCGAAGATTAACGAATGGCAGGTGTTGTTTCCGTCGCCGATGTACGTGAGCTGAAACCCCCTCAGGTCAAATCCGACCTTCTCGGTGAGCGTGAAATAATCGGTCAGCCCCTGGCAGGGGTGTGAATATTCCGAGAGGCCGTTGATCACGGGCGCCGACGAATGGGCCGCCAGTTCGATCACGGTTTCGTGGCTGTAGGTGCGCGCGACGATGGCGTCTACCCAGCGCTCCAAATTGAGCGCCATGTCCTTCACCGATTCGCGCTCCCCGAGCCGCACGTTCTGATGATCGAGGTAGACGCACGATGCGCCCATCTGCGTCGCGCCCAGATCGAAGGTCACGCGCGTGCGCAGGCTGGGCTTTTCGAAGATCAGCGCGACGCTGCGTCCGGCCAACGCGCCGCTGTAATCCAGCGGATTGGCTTTGAGGTCGGCCGCCGTGGTGAAAATCTTCTGGACTTCCGTCGTTGTCAGGTCATTGATCGAGATCAGATCTTTGAAGGCCAAATTTCACTCCTTGCATGTGTGCGCAAACGCTCAATCCAGCTTTTTCCAAATCGTTATCTCTACCGGCTTGGCGAACATCTCGGCGCAGTTCTGTCTGAAGGCTTGAATGTGCGCCGATTTGGCATGCTGATCCAATCCCTCCATGCTCGTCCAATTTTCGTAGGCGACGAAATGATTTGGCTCTTTAGAAGATTGATGAAAATCGTAGTTAACGCAGGCCGATTCGGCTCTTGTGGCGGTGATGACTTTATCAAGCTCCGCCCTGAAAGCCTCTTCCGTTCCGGGTTTGATCTCAATATAGGCGATCACAGTGACTTGTTCTTCGCTCATTGACGCTTTGATGGATTCCCTTTCTGAGTGGTATTTTGAAACGAAAGCCGAGATTATAAGTAAGCGGCGCCCGGCAATCCAGACCCTTTGGCCAGACCCGCCGGAGCGGTCGCGCCGGTCAATGATTGCGCCCATTAGCGGGGGATTAAACATGTCGCGTTGCGACGTCTTGAAAGAATGAAATTCGGTTCTGGGAGCGCCGCCCATCCTTGCCCGCGCCGCATCGTTCCTTACGGCGCTGCCCGCAGGCAAGGATGGGCGGCGCTCCCAGAGAGGAAACGCCCTATGAAAGAGACACGAATTTATACTTTGACGGTGAACGGCGAGCGGCGTCAAGTGACCGCGTCGCCGCAAATGATGTTGATGGACGCGCTCCGCGATCAACTGCGGCTGACGGGGACAAAAGACGGTTGCGCAGTGGGCCATTGCGGAAGTTGCATGGTGATCAAGGACGGAGAGGCCGTGCGCTCCTGCATCGTGCCGATGAAGCGCGCGGACGGCGCTGAAATCATCACCATTGAAGGCGTGGCGAACGGCGACGGCGCGCTCCACCCTGTTCAACAGGCTTATATTGACCAGGGCGCCACACAGTGCGGGTTTTGCACCCCGGGTTTCATTATGTCCACCATTGCGCTGCTCGAAAAGAACCCGAGCCCTTCGCTCGAAGAGATTTACGACGGCCACAAATGGAACATCTGCCGCTGCACCGGGCACAACGCGATCATCCGGGCCATCCAACAGGCGGCAGGGCAACCAGTGGCCACTTTGCCGGCGGTCAAACAGCCGCTTAACGCGATCAGCCGCCCGCTGCCCCGCCCAGACGCGATGGAGAAAGTCAACGGCAAAGGCGTCTACGCCGACGACCTGTACGTCGAAGGGATGCTTCACGCGCGCGCGCTGCGCAGCCGGTATCCTCACGCGCGTTTGTCGAGAGTGGACGTGAGCAAGGCCCGAGCGCTGCCGGGCGTCGTCGCCGCGCTGACCGCCGACGACATACCGGGCCGCAAGGATTGCGGCGTACACGAGGTTGACTGGCCGGTGTTGTGTTACGACAAGGTTCGCTACGTTGGAGACGCGATTGCGCTCGTCGTCGCCGAATCCGAGGAGATTGCGGCTGATGCGTTGAATCTGATCGAAGTGGATTACGAACCTCTGCCCGTCGTTACCGGCCCGAAAGAGGCCGCGTTGGCCGACGCGCCAATCCTGCACGGGCAAATCGCACATCACGCGGCCGGCGAACACGGCAATTGTCTTAAGCATTATCATCTTGAGAACGGCGACCTCGCCAAAGGCTTTGCCGAAGCTGATGTGATCATCGAGCGCGAATACCGCACCCAGACCGTCGAGCACGCTTTCATCGAGCCGGAGGCCGGCCTGGCCGTTCCCGATCCAAACCATTTGGCTGGCCGCGTAACGGTCTATTGCGGGGGCCAGATTCCCTTCGGCGACCGCAGCCAGATAGCCGCGACTCTCAACCTCCCCGAAGACCGCGTCCGCGTCATCAACTGCCTGATCGGCGGCGCGTTCGGCGGAAAGGAGGATGTTTCGGTTCAGATTCACGTGGCGCTGGCCGCGATGATAACAAAGCGTCCGGTGAAGATGGTTCTGAGCCGCAAAGAATCTCTGATGGTCCATCCCAAACGCCATGCCACAATCATCAGGATGAAGACCGGCGCGAAGAAGGACGGCGAGGTCACGGCGCACGAAGCCGAAATCTGGGGCGACGGCGGGGCCTACGCCAGTTTGAGCAGCCACGTCATGCTGCGCGCCACCACTCACGCCGCAGGCGCATACGAAGTCAGGAACGTGAAAGTGGACACCTACGCGATGTATACCAACAACGCCCCGTCGGGCGCGTTCCGCGGCTTCGGCGTCACACAGAGCGCCTTTGCTATGGAGAGTCAGATGGACCAACTGGCCGAGGCGCTGGGCATTTCGCCGGTCGAGATTCGCCGCAAGAACGTTTTGAATTACGGCAAGCAGACTCTGGCCGGGCAGGTGATGACCGAAAGCTGCGGCCTGGCGGACGCGCTCGAAACCGTCGCCGCCGAAATGGAGAAGCATCCCTTTGTGGAAGTGGACGGCGATAAACGGCGCGCCTGGGGAGTCGCGTGCGCTTACAAAAACACCGGCTTCGGCAGCGGCGCTTACGACGCCGCCGGGGCGGAAGTGGAAGTCTTCGCTGACGGACGCGCCGCCGTGCGCGCAGGCGCGGCCGAGATCGGACAGGGGCTCGTCGGTGTGCTGGCGCAGGTCGTCAGTGAAGAGCTCGGCGTGCCTTACGAAAATGTCGACGTGCTGGTGGCCGATACCGATCGGACTCTCGATTGCGCGGCGACGACCGCCTCGCGGCAGACTTACGTAACGGGCAACGCGGCGCGCTACGCCAGCCGTGAAGTGCGCAAGTTGCTCAGCCGGACTGCGGCCGAGTTTTTAGGCGCGCCGCCCGACAGCCTGATCTTCGCCGGCGGCGAGATACGAAATAACGGCCACAGCGTCGAACTCAGCGAGATCGTGAAGATGGTTCGGCGCCAGGGACAATTGCCGAAGATGAGCTACCAGTACGTCGCGCCGATGTGCGAGCAATATCATCATTTCGCCTTCGGCTTCGGCGCCCAGGCCGTGCTGGTCGAAGTGGACGTCAAAACCGGCGAGACGAAGGTGTTGAAGGTGATCGCGGCCAGTGACGTAGGGCGAGTGATCAATCCGCTGGCGCTGCAGGGACAGGTCGAAGGCAGCATCTCGATGGGCCTGGGGATGGCGCTTCAGGAGAATTTCGTGATGAAGGATGGCTACGTGATGACCGATACGCTCAACAAATGCCGCATACCGACCATTGATCAGACTCCGGAGGTGATCTCATTCTTCATCGAACACGAAACCAACGACGGCCCCTACGGAGCCAAAGGCGTGGGCGAGCTTGCTTCCATTCCGACGACGCCCGCGATCGTCAACGCGATTTACAACGCGACGGGCGTGCGCTGCTACAATCTGCCTGCCGATAAAAAGTGGTTGAAGGCCGCGCTGGCCGCGGAATAAAGGAGACCGTGATGAATTGGCTTATTTTTCTGGCCCTTTTGCTGTCCGCGCCACAAGACCCACAATTTCCCCCGATAGGGATTATCGACTTCTACGGGCTGCACAGCATTTCCGAGCGACAAGTAAGAGAAGCGCTCCAAATCAAAGAAGGCGACTCGCTATCAGGCGAGCCGAATGAGGCGAAGCGTAGATTGGGATCATTACCGGGCGTCGCTGAGGCGCGCATCGAATTCGTCTGCTGCGATGCGGGCAAGGCTACACTATATGTCGGGATTCGTGAAAAAGGCGCGCCTTCGATTCAATTCCATCCCACCCCTCAGGGAAAAGTCCGGCTGCCGCAAGATGTCATACAGGCGGGGGAAGATCTTGATAAGGCTTTCACTGAAGCCGTTATCAAGGGAAATTCAAGCGAAGATGACTCCCAGGGACATGCGCTGACAAATGACCAGGCCACGCGGGCCGTGCAAATGCGATTTATCACCTTCGCCGCGCGAGACCTGAACATTCTCCGCGATGTGTTGCGCCATTCGGATGACGCGCATCATCGCGCATTGGCGGCCCAGGTCATCGCTTATTCCGCCGACAAGCAGGCTGTAGTGAATGACCTTGTCGAGGCGATGCGAGACCGGGCTGATGGAGTACGAAACAATGCAATGCGCGCATTGGCGGTCATGGCCTTATCTGCGCGTCGCCCGGACAAACAACCAATAAAGATTCCTGCTCATCCCTTCATCGAGATGTTGAACTCGATTGACTGGACGGACCGTAATAAATCTTCGTGGGCGTTGAGCAATCTCACAGCGCAACGCGACCCGGCGGTTCTCTCGGAACTCCGCCAGAAGGCGCTCACTTCGCTCATTGAAATGGCTCGTTGGAAAAGCAGTCGCGGGCAGGAGCCCTTCCTTCTGTTGGGGCGTGTCGCCGGATTTCCGGAAGATGAAATAACCGCGGCCTGGGAACGCGGCGACCGCGCGTCGTTTATTGAGGCGGCGGCAAAAAGGGCAAAAACAAAATGACCAGAGCCATTTTCGGCCCCACCTTCGAAGAGATGCTCCATCCGAGCGCGATTGATTCGGCGATACGCCAACGGGCTGTCAACGCGTTGACCGAATCGCCGCTTGATCCGATCAACCTCTACAACATTACGTGGCGCGGCGCGGATGATCAGATCAGATACGAAATCCTGCCTAATGAACTGACCGGCGTTGATGCGCCGATCGTGGTCTTGTACGGGCGCGATTTTCCCACCGGCTCGCACAAGGTCGGCGCAGCTTATTCGGTGTTGGCTGAGGCGCTGCTTTTTGATCACGTTGATATTGATCGCCACAACGTCGTCTGGCCGAGCACCGGCAATTACGGCATCGGCGGCGCGTGGGTGGGAGGGCGCGTCGGGGCCCGATCCATCGTCGTCCTGCCGGAAGGGATGAGCCGCGAGCGATTCGAGCGCATCGAGAGCTACGGCGCGCAGGTGATCAAAACTCCTGGCGTCGAATCAAACGTCAAAGAGATTTACGACAAGACGTGGGATCTGCGCCGCGATCCGGACATTCGCGTCCTGAATCAATTCGAGATGATGGGCAATTACCGGTTCCACTATCACGTCACGGGTAATACCATCGCCGACCTCGCCGCCGAGCTGAAACAACGGGGCGTCGGCGACGGCTCGATTGCAGCGTTCTGCTCGGCGATGGGCAGCGGTGGGACGATTGCGGCGGGCGACCGTCTCAAGCAGGTCTGGCCCGATCTGCGCGTCGTCGGCCTCGAACCGATCCAGTGCCCGACGCTTTATAACAACGGCTACGGCGCCCACGACATTCAGGGCATCGGCGACAAGCACGTGACGTGGATTCATAACGTAATGAATATGGACGCGATCATGTGCCTGGACGACGTCGAGTGTAAAAAGGGGTTGCAATTGCTCACCAGCGAGGCCGGGCAGGAGACGCTCGCGCGGCGCTACGGAGTCGCGGCGGCAATGGCGCGGCGGCTCTCGGGCATCTTCGGCATTTCGGGAGTCTGCAACACTCTCGGCGCCATCAAGACGGCGAAGCATTACGGGTTCGGCAAGCGGGACGTGATCGTCACAATCTGCACCGACGCGATTGACCGCTACCATTCGGTGATGGGACAGATGGCCGACGTTTATGGCGAGATTGACGATGCGCTCGCCGTCGGCTACGTCGAAGCGATCTTTCACGGCGCGAAGACCGATTGGATCAAGGACGGGACGCCCGACGCGCGCCGGCAGTGGCACAACTTGAAATACTTCACCTGGTGCGAACAGCAGGGCAAGAATGTCGAAGAGCTTGACGCGCAAAAAGACCCGGAGTGGTGGATCAAACACCAGCAGTTGATCCCGGAAATGGATGCGCGCATCAGGGCTGCCCGCGCCGCTTGAGCGCGGAGACATACAGTTTGAATTTTAAGGCGGTGGTCATTCACCTATTCCGCATTTTCATCATACTGCATCGCGCAAACGACATTGCCTTCGGTGTCCAGGAATTGGATGATCCAACCGACGCCGTTGATGCAGGTCTTCGGCAAGGTCACCTGGCCGCCATTGGCCTCGATGGCGGCGGCCGTTTCATCCACGTTGGCGACCGAGATCGTGCATTCGTAACCGAACATAGGTTTGCCTTCGACGTGTGTTCGGCGTTTGGTTAGCGCGCCATGGATTCCCGGATCGTCTTGCTTTCCCGTCGCAATCAGAAAGAAATCGGGCGGTCCCCAGGGATTGAATTTCCACTCGAAGACAGTTTCGTAAAAGCGGCGCGCGCGCGGCAGGTCATCGGCATGAACGTCAAAATGGCTGACGTTGTAGGAAAAAGGTTTGGCATTGTCCGGCATACGTATGGTCCTCCTCGGGAGTATGAATTGGGCAGATCGAATCGATGAAACACGGAGTGATCGTAATTGTAACGCGGGCGAATGTCTTGCGCTAAAACGCCAAAATATGTCGAGAATGCGACAAAATGCGGATAACCTGGTAGATGACATTCAAGTGAGGACGCTCGCGGTCGGCTACGCGAGCGGATATGTCATCCCGGCCCACGCGCACGGCTGGAGCCAACTGATCTATGCTTCTAAAGGAGTGATGGGCGTTCATACGGCGACCGGATCTTGGGTTGTGCCGCCCCACCGCGCGGTCTGGGTCCCGGCCGGTGTAAATCACAAAATCGAAATGTCCGGCGAGGTGTCACTGCGCACGCTCTATTTCAGACCCGAACTTTCAACGTCCTTGCCCAAGGATTGCTGCGTTATCGGCGTCACGCCACTGTTGCGAGAATTGATATTGCACGCCGTTAAAATCGGGATGCTCAATCGAAATTCGCCGCAGCATGAACGTTTGAGCGGTGTGATCCTCGATCAGTTGCAAACGCTGCCGATCGCGGCATTGCAAATTAGAATGCCGCGCGACCGGCGCGCTTTTCTCGTGGCGGAGAGTCTGCGGAACGATCCCGGCTTGGCGGATTCTCTCGACCATCTGGCCCGGCAGGCGGGCGCGACCAAACGAACTATCGAAAGGCTCTTTCTTACTGAAACTGAGTTGACCTTCGGACAGTGGCGACAACAGCTTCGCTTGTTGCACGCTCAGCGTCTGCTGGCGTCGGGAGAGCCCGTCACAAATGTCGCGCTTGCCGTCGGTTATGAGAGCGCCAGCGCGTTCATCGCCATGTTCAAGCGCGCGCTCGGTGTGACGCCGAGCCGTTATTACGCAGACAAATAGCGCGATGGCGCACCCCACACCCTTGAAATATGATGAATAATGTCACTGGTTTCAAATGCGTCGAGTGCGCGCGCTCCTTCAGCGTGGGCGAGAGTGAATACGTCTGCCCTGCGTGTAACGGCAATCTCGATGTGCTCTACGACTACGGGCGCGTCGGCGAACAATTGAGTAAAGCCACACTCACCGCTGATCGCAATTTCACCATCTGGCGCTATCGCGCGCTGCTGCCGATTGAAGACGTATCGCTCGCGCCGCCGCTCGCCGTAGGCTGGACGCCGATCTACGACTGCCCGCGATTGGCCGCCGAGTTCGGCGTCAAGCGATTACTCATCAAGGATGACGGGCGCAATCCGACGGCGTCATTCAAAGACCGGCCCAGCGCGCTAGCCGTCGTCAAAGCGCGCGAAGCCGGCGCCAGGGTCATCGCCACCGCCTCGTCGGGCAACGCCGGAAGCGCGCTGGCCGGGATGTGCGCGAGCGTCGGAATGAAATCGGTGATCTTCGCGCCGGTCTACGCCCCAGCGCCGAAGATCGCGCAACTGCAAATATACGGCTCAAAGGTCGCGCTGGTAGAAGGCAGTTACGATGAAGCGTTCGATCTGTGCCTGGAGGCGGGGCGGCGATACGGCTGGTATCAGCGGAGCACTGGCTACAATCCGTTCATGTCCGAGGGAAAGAAGACGGCGGCGCTCGAGATCGGCGAGCAATTGAATTGGGAAGTTCCCGACAAAGTATTCGTCGGAATGGGCGACGGGTGCATTATCGGCGGGCTGTGGAAAGGCTTTAATGATCTTCATCGCCTCGGCCTGATTGATCGTTTGCCGCAGATGATCGGCGTTCAGGCCGAAGGCGCCTCGGCGATCGTGGACGCCGCTAATGGCGACGGCGTTGTGCGCGCAGGCTTGGCCCACACCATCGCCGACAGCATCAACGTTGGCAGGCCGCGTGACGCGACCAAGGCGATTCGCGCGATCCGCGATTCGGCCCCGCATTCGTCGAACGGATGGGGCGTCAAGGTCAGCGACGAGGAGATCATTGCGGCGATCGGTCGTCTAGCGCGCTCGACGGGCGTCTTCGTCGAGCCTGCCGGCGCCGCGGCGTTCGCAGGTTTCGTCAAACAATGCGAGAACGGCGCGATCAAATCGGACGAAAGCGCGCTGCTGCTGCTCACCGGCGCCGGGTTGAAGGATGTTGAGACAGCTCGACGAGCGTCGAGCGAACCATTAAAGATCAAACCCGACATTGCGGAGTTGGACAGGCTCCCGAGCCGGCTCGGATTAAGTTGAAGAATGTTGCGGTTGAAGAATATTGCGTCAGAGCATATTCTCCACCACACACCCCCCCAGGTAGACCTGATTCTGATAGGAAAAGGAGAATTATGACCTTGAATAAGATTAAGCTTGGAATACTTTCCCGCTATGCGACGCGCATACTTGCGGCTTTGCTGGCGGTCTTTTTTGTCGGCGGGAGCCTTTCCCACGCGACTCCACAGCGCGGCGATGCGGTATATTGCGCTTCCGACGACGGGCGGCGTAACTATTGCGGCGCCGATACTCGCGGCGGCGTCCGGCTGGTGCGCCAGCGCAGCGACGCGGCTTGCATTGCGGGGCGGACGTGGGGCTATGACAGACGCGGCATCTGGGTGGATCGCGGCTGCCGCGCCGATTTTGTGACCGGCGGCGAACGCGATTACGGCCGTGGCGGTAATGATCGTGGCCCAGGCCGTGGCGGTAATGATCGTGGCCCAGGCGGACGTGGCGGTTATTCCCAAACCTTCTATTGCGAGTCCGGCGACGAGAAGCGCCATTATTGCGCTGAAGGCGCGCTCGGACGCGGAGAGGTTCGCCTGCTTCGTCAGCGCAGCGGCTCGCCCTGCATTTTTGGTCGCACATGGGGGCGCGACCGGAATGGACTTTGGGTGGATCGAGGCTGCCGCGCCGACTTCGAAGTAAGTCGCTGATATATCTATTACACCCGAGGCAAGTAAACGCAAAGGTTCAAAGGGCCAAAGGGTCAAAGCTCGACTTGGAAGAAATCCCAAGGCGCCTTTGACCCCTTGGCCCTTTGAACCTTTGCGATGAAAATTTAATTCACCCGCACGCGAACATGCTGATCACCAACGCCACGCTCATCACGTGGGGCGCGACAAACCGTATTCTTGAGAACCACGCTCTGTATATCGAAGGCGATCGGATCACAGGTCTCGGCCCATCATCTGAGTTGCGGTCGAAATATCCGCAAGCCGCAGAGCTTGACGCGCGAGGGCAATACGTGGCGCCGGGCAACATCTGCGCGCACACGCATTTTTACGGCGCTTTTGCGCGTGGAATGGCTGCGCCGGGCGACCCTCCAAAAGACTTCACAGAAATTCTGGAGCGATTGTGGTGGAAGCTGGACAAGGCTCTCACACTCGACGATGTTCGCTACTCGGCGCTCGTTTGCTTGATTGATGCGATCAAGCACGGAACGACCACGCTCATCGACCACCACGCCTCGCCCAACGCGATCGAAGGCTCGCTGGACGTGATCGCCCGCAGCGTCGAAGAAGCGGGGCTGCGCGCCTGCCTCTGTTACGAAGTCACTGACCGCGATGGGCCGGAAAGGACCAGGGCCGGAATTGAAGAAAATCTCCGCTTCATCAAATCCACAACAACCAATCCACAATCCGCAATCACAGCGACCTTCGGCCTGCACGCCTCGCTCACTCTCTCGGATGCGACGCTCGAAGCATGCCGCGACGCTCATGACGCCCAGAATTATGGATTCCATATCCATGCGGCTGAGCACGAAGCTGACCAGTACGACAGCCTGAAGAAGTGCGGCTCGCGCGTCATTGATCGCCTGCATAAATTCGGCGTTCTCGGTCCGCGCTCCATCGTCGCGCATGCCGTCCACATCGATCCGCGTGAGGCGGAGTTGCTGCGCCAGACAGGGACATGGGTAACGCATCAACCGCGCTCGAACATGAACAACGCCGTAGGCGCGGCGGACGTCGAAGGGTTGCTGCGAATGGGCGTGAAGGTCGGGCTCGGCGCCGATGGTTTTTCGAACGCGATGTGGGACGAATGGAAAGCGGCGTATCTCTACCACAAGGCCGCGCGCCGCGATCCGCGCCGGATGAGCGGCGCGACCGTCGCCGAAATGGCCGTGACCAACAACGCCGCGCTCGCGGGCGTGTTTTTCCCACAAGCGCCGATTGGCGCTCTGGCGCCGGGAGCGTTCGCAGACATCATCTTTGTCGACTATCACCCGACCACGCCGATGACCGTTGACAACCTGCCCTGGCACATCCTCTTCGGGTTCGAGAATTCGATGGTGACGACAACCATCTGCGCAGGCAAGGTGTTGATGAAAGATCGACGATTGCTCTTTCTCGACGAGGCGGAAATCACAGCCAGAAGCCGTGAGCTGGCAAAGATGATGTGGGCGCGATTTGTTGTTTAAAGCGCCAAACGCATGTTAGTATCAACCCGCAATCCTCCTTTAAACAACTAAACAACCGCGACTCCCCGGTCAACCAGCCGTTCCCTGGTTAACCAACCGTTCCTTGTTCAACTAGCCGCTCCCAATCGATCAATTGTCATCTCTCCCCCAAAATCAACAACATTTTTAAGGAGGAAGTGTGTCTACACGTAATAGGATGAACAAGCCGGAGAACTTCAGACATACAACATTCATCACGATCACGCTGTTATTGCTGTTGGGGATGGTCTGGCGGCAAGCGGCGTCTGTTTCGCAAGCCGCGGGAGATGGTTACTGGCATACGAGCGGAAATCAGATTCTCGACGCCAACAATCAGCCGGTGCGCATCGCAGGAGTTAACTGGTTCGGGTTTGAGACCGCCAATTATGTCGCTCACGGATTGTGGACGCGTAATTACAAAGATATGCTCGACCAGATGAAAAGTCTCAATTTCAACGCTATTCGCTTACCTTACTGTAATCAAATGTTCGACGCTGGCAGTGCGCCTAACAGCATCGACTACAATCTGAATCCTGATCTGCAGGGACTGAGCAGTGTGCAGATTATGGATAAGATCATAGGCTACTGCGGCCAGATCGGGCTACGCATAATTCTCGACCGCCACCGGCCGGATTCCGGCTCGCAATCCGCCCTCTGGTTCACCGCCCAATATTCTGAAGCCAGATGGATCAGCGACTGGCAAATGCTGGCTCAACGGTATGCTGGGAACCCGACGGTCATCGGGGCCGATTTGCATAACGAGCCCCACAGCCCCGCAACCTGGGGTACAGGCGCCAGTACTGACTGGAATGCGGCAGCTACGCGGGCGGGAAATGCGATCCTGTCCGTCAATCCCAACTGGCTGATCTTCGTTGAGGGAGTTGACTGCGTCTCCGGCGATTGCGACTGGTGGGGAGGCAATCTGGAAGGCGTGAAAACAGCGCAGATCACGCTGAATGTTCCCAATCGGCTGGTCTACTCGGCGCATGAGTATGCAACTTCAGTCTTTTCGCAACCCTGGTTCAGCGATCCGACTTTCCCCAACAATCTACCCGGTATCTGGGATAAATATTGGGGTTTCATCTATAAACAGCAGATTGCGCCGCTCTGGATAGGTGAGTTCGGTTCGACGCTTCAATCACCTCTCGATCAACAATGGATCGACAAACTGGTGGTTTATCTGGGCACAGGCGCGACTGGTATAAACTTTACCTATTGGTCTTGGAACCCCGATTCTGGAGATACTGGTGGAATATTGAAAGATGATTGGCGTACGGTCGACACCAATAAATACAACAGATTGACGCCGATTCTGTTTCCCTTGACCGGTGGCGGACCGACGCCGACGCCGACGCCAATACCGACACCGACGCCAACTCCAACTCCAGGGCCGACTCCGACTCCGACTCCGAGGCCGACTCCGACTCCAACTCCGGCGCCCACTCCTACTCCAACTCCGGGCGGAGGGAGTTGCGCCGTGACATATTTCGTGCGCGATCAATGGCAGACAGGGTTCGTCACGGACGTCACGATTGTAAACAGTGGCGCGGCGTTGAATGGCTGGCAATTGACCTGGTCGTTCCCCGGCAATCAACGGATCACAAATCTGTGGAACGGAGCGCTAAGCCAGATAGGCCAATCGGTAATGGTCAACAACGCAAGCTTCAATGGCAATCTGCCCACCGGAGGCAGCGCCTCGTTCGGCTTCCAGGCGAGTTACAGCGGCTCCAATGCGGCGCCGAGCAACTTCGCATTGAACGGCGTTCCTTGCGTCAGGAGGTGAGCCGGATCAGTTGATCGAGGGACATAAGCAGTAAGACCAAAATGGAGGTTGGCCGGTTTAATTAACTCGGCCAACCTCTTTGTTTGTCAGGCGGCTTCGCTTGAGCTTTTCATGGTAACCACCTTGACAAAATCTCCCAATCAGGGAGACTACGATAAAGGTAAGTGGAAAGATGATCACTAAGGCTGCTGGCGGGATTCGAACCCGCCGCTTCAACAAACGGAAATATGGGGAGTTGCTGGCCGGGTCTGTTCCGACCGTGATTCACAACGAAGAGGAATACGACCGCGCAATTGAACAGATCGAAAAACTCCTCAAGAAAGGCGACCGCATTTCGGCTGAAGAGGAGTATCTGCTTGATCTACTCTCGACGCTGGTTGAGAAGTACGAGGATGAACATTATCCGGTTGAGCCGGCAGCCCCTCACGAAATACTGCAACACTTGATGGAGGCGCGCGACCTGAAGCAGAAAGACATTGTGCATCTGTTCGGATCGAGTGGCAGGGCGTCAGAGGCAATTAACGGCCTGCGGCCTATCAGTAAGATGCAAGCAAAGGCGCTGGCCGAATTCTTCCACGTCTCGACCGATTTATTCCTGGGTGTGTGAGTGTAAAGCAGAATCTCGCTATCAACAAAACTCCAGAATCAACCGTTCGACTATGCCAGATGCTTTTCTGAGAGCGTGTTTTAAAAGTTCATTTCTAAAGCCCGCGGAGCGGGCGTCAGCATAAAGCCCGGGGTGCAGCTGAAAGCGGAACCCCGGGTCAGGTTAGGAGCGGCACCAAGCCCGTGAAACGGGCGGCAGCTTCCTCGGCTGTCGCCCACTTCGTGGGCTTTGAGTCCTTTACTACGATTCACCTGGGGCTCACGCCCCAGGCTTTATGCTGTCGCCTGCTCCGCAGGCTCAAATCGGAGCTTATAAAACACGCTCTGAGACCCGTTCGACATAAGTAATTGACATATGAGGTTTGTATGGCTAGTATCCGCCGCAACGATGCCAAGCGGCTCGTTGTTTTGCTGTAGACGGATGTCTCAGCAATTTGGTTAAGAGATCATCTTACCTAGGAGAAAAAAATCAAGAAACATACTAGTTTTACCTTTCCTGTCGTTTCCTTCCGTCATTTGGAGACCCCCTTCCACAAACAAGGCTGTCGCGAATATTTTGCGGTAGTCGCAACCGATCACCTACCTGACTTAACTGATTGGCGGGGGATCAATGTTCGCGACCCGAAGTTGACTGGCGCTGTTCCCACAGCTATCCGGAGAGCATTCAATGATAAGCCTGATCAATTTCTGTTTATGAATCGTGGGATAGTGCTTGCTGTTGATAAGGTGTTCTTCGACAACAAGGCGTCAACTGTCACGATCACTCTCGAGAACCCGAAACTCCATGGCCTTTTGGATGGTGGACATACCTACATTATCGTAATGGAGGAAACAGCCGTTCTTTCAGATCTTTCAGAGCCCAGATACATCCGGGTCGAGTTCTTGGAAGGTTTCGACCATGATGGCATCTTGGATGTAGTAGATGCTAGAAACACTTCCAACCAGGTGCGGGATGAAAGCTTAATGAATCTGGCCAATAAGTTTGACGACCTAAAGTCTGCGCTAAAGGAGGCTCCTTATTTTGACCAGATTGCATTTTCGGAATACGAAGTTGATGGTAAAGGGAATCCCAAGCCGATTGACGTGCGAGAGATCATTGCCATTTTAACTGCATTTGATCGTGACCACTTCAATGACTCCACCCATCCCATCAATTCTTACAGTGGAAAGGCCGCATGTCTTAAGCACTTTGGCGCGCATCCGGAGTCATACTGGAAAATCTATCCATTGGCGCAAGAGATACTCGCTATCTACGATCATATTCGCGATCAATTGCCTGATCTCTACAATAAGGCCAGGGGGCAGTCAGGCAGTGTGTCAGGTGGAAAGTTTGGGCGATTAACTGGAGTCGTTGTTTACGATGGTAACAGATCGCAGCATCTATACTATATTGGCAAGGACTCCAAGTACGATGTGCCCGATGGCTTCACTTACCCAATTCTAGGCGCCTTCCGCGCACTTCTTGAGGAGAAGAGAGGCAAATACTTTTGGGCTAGGGGTCTAAACCCGATCGAGCTTCTGAAAGGTAATTTAGGGTTAAAACTTGCCGACACTATTGGCAACTTTGCGCTTGACGCACAGAATCCCTCGAAGACAGGCAAGTCACCTCTTGTTTGGCAAGCCTGCTACCAGTCAGCCCAAGTTGCTTACTTGACGGCCAAACTAGAATAAACCCTTTTCGTAGGATCGAGGCTATATCAAAAGCAAGAGCGGTTTGCAATTACCACTGCTCTTGCTTTTGATTGCTTCCGGACAAAACAGTATAAGAATTCCTACAAGCACCTTAAACGTGCTCGCTTGCTGGTTCGCTCAACTCGAAATTTTTGGAGGAGGCCGCAAAGGTATGCCAACCAAACGGGTCGCGCTCTATCTGCAAGACGCGCATTCATTACAAGACGGAATCAAATACGTTCAGTACGCCGAGAGCAAGGGCTTTGAAGCCGTGTGGCAGGCGGAGAGCCGCCTTGTCCGCGACGCGATTGTGCCGATGGCGGCGTTCGCCGCGACGACCACGCGGATCAAGATCGGCGCGGGCGTGATCAACAACTGGACGCGCAACATCGGGCTGCTCGCCGCGACGTGGCTTACGCTGGACGACCTGGCGCCAGACCGAATGATCTGCGGCATCGGCGCGTGGTGGGACCCGCTGGCCAAAAACGTCGGCGTCGAGCGGCGCAAGCCGTTGCTCGCAATGCGCGAGACGGTCGAAGTATTGCGCCGGTTGCTGCGGATGGAGAACGTCAGCTTTCACGGTGAATTTCACAACGTCACTGGCATCGAGCTTGACGTCGTTCATGGCCGCCGCGAGCCGCGCAACGTGCCCATCTACATCGGCGCGACCGGCGATAAGATGATGGAGTTGACCGGCGAGATCGCTGACGGAGTGGTGTTGAATTATTGCGTGCCGCCGGAATACAACGACCGCGCGATGGAACTGCTCGAGCGTGGCGTGAAGAAAGCCGGGCGAACGCTCGACGACATTGACCGGCCGCAATTGATTGTTTGCTCGGTGGATAATGATCGAAAGAAGGCCATCGAAGCGGCGAAAGAGTTGCTCACGCAATATCTGGCCCAACAGCCGCACATCGCAAAGGCGTCCGGCGTCAGCGAAGAGGTCGTCAAGAAAGTACGATCCATTCTCGGCTGGCCCGCCACCAAAGAGCAGATTCACGAGGCCATGCAATACGTGCCCGACGAATTCGTACTGAGGATTTCGGCCACCGGCACGCCCGAAGAAGCGCGCGCCAAAGTCGCCGAATACGAACGGCGCGGCTGTACTTGCCCGATCCTTTATCCGATGAGCGATCCCTACCTGATGATTGATACATTCGCAGCTTAAGTTTATTTCTCCACAAAGCCATAAGAAGAGACACGAATGGGAATTCGATCCTTCGTGATTCTTCGTGTGACTTTGTGGATAATTCTTCTGGGAGGACGTTGTAATGCCACGAATTGTCAGATGCGGTCTGATACAGGCCGCCAATTCCGAGCCTGTTGAAAGTTCCATCGAAAAGATCAAGTCGGCGATGATCGAGAAGCACGTCGCGATGATTGCGGACGCCGCCAAACAGGGCGCGCAGATCATCTGCCTGCAGGAGCTTTTCTACGGCCCATATTTTCCAGCCGAACAGAACCCGCACTGGTACGACCTGGTCGAGCGCATCCCGGACGGGCCGACGACGCGTCTGATGCGCGAGATCGCCAAACAACACAGGATGGTGATCGTCTCGCCGATCTATGAAGAAGAGATGACCGGCGTCTATTACAACACGGCGGCGGTGATTGACGCCGACGGCTCGTATCTGGGCAAGTACCGCAAGACTCACATCCCTCATTGCCTGCCCGGCTTCTGGGAGAAGTTCTACTTTACGCCGGGCAATCTCGGCTTCCCGACCTTTGATACCAAGTACGCGCGCATCGGCGTTTACATCTGCTACGACCGCCACTTCCCCGAAGGCGCGCGAGCGTTGGGATTGAACGGCGCCGAGATAGTATTCATCCCTTCGGCGACGACCAAAGGGCATGCCGATTATCTGTGGGAATTGGAGCAGCGCGCGCACGCCGTCGCCAACGGATATTTCGTCGGCACGATCAACCGCGTCGGAACCGAAGCGCCGTGGAATGTCGGTGAATTTTTCGGCTCGTCTTATTTCTGCAATCCCGACGGGCGCATCCTGGCGAAAGGCTGCGAAGACAAGGACGAATTGATCGTCGCCGACCTTGACCTGGATGAAATCCGCGACGTGCGGACCCACTGGCAGTTTTACCGCGACCGGCGACCGGAGATGTATGAGCGGCTGATCGGGATGTGAGAAAAAATCTCATCCACCAAGCGACACAAAGAGACACTAAGGGTTGATTTCGTCTTCGTGATCCCTTCGTGTGACTTAGTGGATGATTTTCCAGGGAAAATGAATATGGAGACTCCGGATCTCGTTCTGAAAAACGGCGCGATCATTGATGGCACGGGGCGAATGAAGTATGACGCCGACATCGCGATACGCGGCGCCTACATCCTGGCGATTGACCGCCCCGGAACGTACTCCGCCGGCGAGGAAATTGATTGCTCGGGCATGGTCATCGCGCCGGGATTCATCGACACACACAGCCATTCGGATTTGCGAGTGATCAGCGAGCCTCAACTGCCGATGAAAGTCCGGCAGGGCATCACGCTCGAAGTCTTCGGGCAGGACGGCGTTTCGGTGGCGCCGATCCGGGCGGCCGACCAGCCGCAGGTTGCGCGCTCGCTCGCCGGACTTGATGGACAACTCGACCGCGCGTGGGATTGGGAATCGGTGGCCGAATACCTGGCCGCGATTGAACGCGCCCGCCCGTCGCTCGATTGCGCTTACCTGGTTCCACACGGCGCCGTGCGGCTCAGCGTGATGGGGATGGAAGACCGGCTGGCGCGCCACGATGAGATTCGCGCGATGCAGGAACTCATCCGCCAGGCGATGCGCGAGGGCGCGTTCGGACTGTCGACCGGGTTGATCTATCCGCCGTGCTGTTTCGCCGACACCGCCGAACTCGTCGAGTTGGGGCGCGCGGTGGCGGAGTTCGACGGCGTCTTCGTCGCGCACATTCGCAGCGAGAGCGATTACATAGAGGACGCCCTTGCCGAAATGATCGAGGTCGGCCATCAGTCCGGCGCGCGCGTCCACATCTCGCACTTCAAGGTGGCGGGTCGCGAAAACTGGGCCCGAATCGACGGCGTGCTGGAGATGATCCATCGCGCGCAATCCGAAGGCGCGCGGTTGACTGCCGATCAATATCCTTATGTCGCCGGCTCGACGATGCTCGGCGCGATCCTGCCGCCGTGGGCGCACGCCGGCGGGCTCGAAGAGACGCTCAACCGCCTGGCGAGCCCGTCGGAACGCGAAAAGATGCGCGCGGCGATGCTGGATCGTTCAAGATCGAGTTGGGACAACTTCTGGAAGTGGTCGGGGCCGGAAGGCATAGTTATCTCTGACATTCCTTCGGGCAATCATCCGGAGCGCCTCGGTAAGAACCTCTCGCAGGCGGCGAGTTTGAGCAAAGGGGTTGATCAGGCGAGCGAGGGAGAAGCGGCTGAATTCGCCTTCGATCTCTTGCTGGCGGAGCGAATGGGCGTCGGGATGATCTCGTTCAGCCAATCCGAAGAAGTTGTGCGCAAGATCATGCGCGAGCCTTACGTCAACGTCTGCACCGACGGTCTGCTCGGCGGCAAGCCGCATCCGCGCGCTTATGGGACATATCCGCGCATCCTCGGACACTACGCGCGCGAACTGGGAATACTCACGTTCGAAGAGGCCGTGCGCAAGATGTCGGGACTCGCCGCCGAGACTTTCCGGCTTCGCCGTCATGGGCGAATCGAAAGCGGCGCGCGCGCAAACCTGGTCGTCTTCAATCCTCATCAAGTGATTGATCAGGCGACTTTCGATAATTCAAGGCAGTATCCCACAGGCATTGAGTATGTGATTGTCGGAGGCGATCCGACCGTTTGGGGCGAGAGGCAGATGGAATTTGGGAGTGGCATGGCGGTGAAGTTTGAGGTCCCATAAAGATTTGGGATCGAGGATCGAAGATCTCGTCATCGTGTGCAACTCGATTCTCGATCTTCAACCTTCGATCCTCGATCCTTGATCTTCGATCCTCTTACGGCAGTTCCCGGACGCGGATATTTTTAAACTCGATCGGGGAGCCTTCCGATTCCAGGCAAAGATAACCGGCACGAGGCTCGGCGCCATTTCCGCCCGAAACCTCCTCGCCGTTCACCCACAATCGAATTTCGCCATTGATGGCCCGGACGTAATAATGGTTCCATTCGCCGACGCCTCGGCTGAGATTCTTGCGAGGAAAGCTCCGCGAGCCGTTGGGGGAGAGTGGCGGGAACGGATTCAGCTTCGATTTGCCAACGGCGAAGATGTCGCCGTTGGTGGTGAACCAGTCGCCCTTCTTCCCAGTGCGCTTCTCATATTGCTCGGCGAAACCGTGATCGAGCATCTGCACTTCAAGGCCGTATTGTGGTAGCGCGTCGGGCTTCAACTCTTTGAGCGCCTCGTCCGGAACCCACACGAAGACGCCGGAATTGCCGGCCGATTTCAAATGCCGCCATTCGATGACCAACTCGAAATTGGTGAATGTCCGACGCGTGCGCATCACTCCGATCGGCTGTCCCGAGCAGGTCAGCAAATCGTTCTTCCATGTCCACGTATCCGGGCGGCAATTGACGTTGGTGAACTCGCTTTCCCCGAACGCGCGCCAGCCCGGCTCCGCGCCGTCGATGGAGGCCTTCGGCCTCGGCTCCTGGCCGCGGCCGGAGTGAATATAGAGCGACAGCATCAATAAGGTTCCGATCAAACTCAGGACTTGCGCGAAAGACGTTCGTTTCATGTCTGACTCCTTTCCGATTTCTCACTTCCCGAAACCATCACAGACTTATCCAGACGCCGTATGGGTTGAGACTGGGACTGATGAGTGCTAAAAGTTCAGTTATGAATGATTCGCGACCAGGCGCCGCGCGCCATCCGGCATTGATCTATGGACCGGCTATGCTGGTCTCACTAATCGGTTTGGGAGATTCAATCTACTTGACGGTTCAACATCTCACCGGCCAGAGCGTCCGGTGTACGGTCACTACGGGTTGTTCCGCCGTGCTCAGCAGCCATTACGCGACCATCGCCGGCGTTCCCACCGCCGCGTTCGGCGCGTTGGCCTACTTTGCAGCCTTCAGTCTTGCGACGCTGGCCACTTTCGGTTATGAGCGCGCGCGAACCGCCCTGACCATACTCGTCGCGCCGATGTTAATGATGACGCTGTGGCTGTTGTATGTGCAGGTGTTCGCGCTTCGCGCTTTTTGTGAATACTGCCTTCTGTCCGCCGGAATGACACTGACGCTCGCGGCTCTCGTCGCCGCTGCGAGGTTCGTTATTCCCACCCCTGGTAAAATAGACAGGATTGTTCAGGATTGAGACCAATCCACAAAATCCTGAACGACCCTGTAAATCCTGTCCGTCGTCATTGTTTCATGGCCTCGTCATGGACTAACGGGCAGCCTCTGATTGATCTCCTTGCGCAACCCTTCGATTGTCATATTTTCGTTCGGGATCAATCGGCCATTTATAAAAACCGTGGGTGTGGAGTTGACGCCGGCCGCGTTGGCGCGCTGCGTGTCTTCTTCTACGAGAGTCATTACTTGAAGCCCATCCATATCCCGTGTGAAGCGCGGGACGTCCAACCCTAGCTGATGCGCATAATTGATCAGGACCGGTCGGAAATCGCCTACCTGGCTCCACGCGGACTGGGTTTCGTAAAGCAGGTCGTGCATCTGCCAGAACTTGCCCTGAAGCCCGGCGGCCGACGCCGCATAGGCGGCTTCGAGCGCATGGCTGTGAAGCTGAGTCAACGGGAATTGATGAAAGGCGATCTGAATCCGATCGCCGTATTCGCTCTTCAAAGTTTTAAGGATTGGGTGCAAGGCGCCGCAAGGGGGGCATTGATAATCGCCGAACTCATCGATTAAGACAGCCCCCTTGGAAATCGCCGCGCCGGGCGTCGCGCCGGAACCGCCCGCCGGCGTCAGATTCGCCGAAGTTTGAGGCTGCGACGAGCGGAACATCATAAACCCCACGCTGACAGCCGCCACCAGAGCGGCTGCGATAATTACAAACGGCAAATAGCGTTTCATCCGGATTTGATCCTTTCTATTCATTTATGAGCTCAACTGAATACAACGTCATCGGCAATCCTGTTGCGTTATCGAACTGCGCCGCCGCTTCGACCGCCGCCTCGGCGATCTCCTCAACGTCGTCGAAGCGATTATACAAACAGTGCAGCGCGCCCAGCGCGTAATCCGTCCCCGACCCGAAGGCCCAGTATTTGTTGTACTCATCCACAGAGCGAAGGCCGTATACGCCGAAAATCCCGTATGGGTTCGCGATCAGCACGTGCATATGCGAGGTTTCGTAAGGCGCTTCCTTGTCTTCGCCCGGCGTCAGGAAGTAATCGGTCTTGAGGGCCTTGTGGAATTCGCGCCAGGTCTCGAAGATCTCCTGCACGCCGTCGAGCGAGTAATGCTCGCTGCGAGAGAAGTAGCTTTCAATGACATGACGGTGCGTTGACGAGCCGGTGACTCCGATATAGCTGTCACCGACCTGAATTATTTTCGATTTAGCGGCCAGGTAATCGGCGCTCTGTTTCGTGCTGCCCCAACTGACCAGCGTGTCGGCCGCGATGCAGGCGCGACCGTTCTTTTTAACAACGATCACTGTAGACATAGACTATTCCCACGTTCTATCAAGCTTTCTCCAATGCGGCGTATTTCTCGATCATCTTCTTGTGACCATAGCCGGGGAAGTTGATCGTCAATTTGGCGTTCTCGCCTTCGCCCTCGCGTTTGACGATCAAACCTACGCCGTATTTCGCGTGACGGACACGCGTCCCGACTTTCAATCCTGTCGCGCCGCCTTCGTCGTCCGAACCGGCGCGCGCCTCGAAATCGGCGGCGTCGATATTTCTGCCCTGTCGGGCGAAAAACTCCTTAACGCTGTCGGCGCTGTTGTAAGACCGGCCCTGAAAATTGCTCGTTCGTTTCGCGGGCGCAGGCGATGATGGCGCCGATTCGCGGCCCTCAAAGGCCGAAGCCTTGCCGGCGAATCGTAGCCAGCTCGCGCCTTTCGACTGGTCTTCGATCAATTCCAAGGGGAACTCCATCAGGAAGCGCGACGGCTCGGACGGCGTTTCGGCCCCATACACTCGCCGCTTCATCGAGTGCGTCAGATAAAGATATTTCTCGGCGCGCGTGATGGCCACATAACAGAGGCGTCGCTCTTCTTCCAGATCATTCTGGCTCTCGTTCGCGCGCGAATGCGGGAAGAGACCTTCTTCCAGGCCGGCGATGAAGACCAGCGGGAACTCCAATCCCTTTGCGGCGTGCATCGTCATGAGCGTGACCTGGGCCTCGGCTTTGTACTCATCGGTGTCCGACACGAGCGCCGCGTGATCCAGGAAATCGCGCAGCGTTTCGCCTCGCTGCTCCGATTCGACCGCCGCGTTGACCAGCTCTTCCAGGTTGAGCAGCCGTCCCTCGGCCTCCTCGGTGTTTTCTTCTTTGAGCGCCCGCTCGTACCCGGTGTCAATCACAGCCGCCTTGACGATCTCGGAGATCGGCTCGGCGGCGTCGCGCGCTTTTTCGGCCCCTTCAGTGAGGCTGTTGACGATGTCGCGGAAAGATTTCAATGCCGAGACGGCGCGGGCCGGCAGGAGGTTCTGTTCGACGACGAGTTTGATCGTCTCCCAGTGCGAGACGCCGAAATCTCGGGCGCGGCGCTCGATGTCGTCGAGCGTGGTCTTGCCGAGACCGCGCGGGGGCGTGTTGATCACCCGCATCAGGGCGATCGAATCGTTGGGGTTCATCGCGAGTTTCAGATAAGCGATGATGTCTTTGACTTCGGCGCGTTCGTAAAAGCTGAAGCCCCCGACCAGGTTGTAACGCAGCCCGGCGCGCCGGCATGCCTCTTCGAATAATCGCGATTGGGCGTTGGTGCGATAGAGCACAGCCGCGCGGATGCCCCGCTCGCGGCGCAGATGATCATCGATTTTGCCCGCGACCCAGCGGGCCTCGGTCTCGCCGTCGAGTAACTGCGCGTAACGGATCTTCTCACCCTCGGCGGCGGTCGCCCGAAGAACCTTATCGAAGCGCTGGGTGTTATTGGCGATCACCTTGTTGGCCGCCGCGAGAATGCGCCCGGTCGAACGGTAGTTGTCTTCGAGCTTGATTACCTTCGTGCCCGGAAAGTCGCGCTCGAAATTGAGGATGATGTTGAAATCGGAGCCTCGGAAGGCGTAAATGCTCTGCGACTCGTCGCCCACCACGCAGAAGCTGCGGTCGGCCCAGAAATCGTCGGGCTTTGGGGTGTGAAGCAGCGCGTGATCGCCTTCGACGACAAGGCGCGCCAACGAATACTGAATCCCGTTCGTGTCCTGAAATTCGTCAACCATCACGTGGCGAAAACGGTTGTGGTAGTAACGTCGGGCCTCTTCCGAGTTGCGAAGCAACTGCACAGCGCGGATCAGCAGGTCGTCGAAATCGAGCGCGTTCGACGCTTCCAGCCGCTGCTCATAAAGCGCGTAGACTCTCGCGATGGCTTCACGGCGCGGATCGCCCATCTGACCGGCCTTCTCAGCGTACAGGGTCGGATTTTCGCCGCGGTTCTTGGCCGCGCTGATCGCGCTCTGCGTCTGTCGCGGGGTCAGTTGTTTGTCCTCGTAACCGCAATCGCGGATGCATCCGCGCAGCAAGCGCTGCTGGTCGTCGGTGTCATAGATGGTGAACGACCGGCTGTAGCCCCGCCCCAGCTTTTCAATATCGCGCCGCAGGATTCGCACGCAGAGTGAGTGGAAGGTTGAGATCAGCGGCGAGGCGGAAGGCCGGTCTTCGCCGTAGTAGTCGGCGAGCAGTTTTTCGACGCGCGCCTTCATCTCGCTGGCCGCCTTGTTGGTGAACGTCACGGCCAGAATGTTTTCGGGCCGCGCGTTTTGGGCCGCAATCAGGCGCGCGATGCGATGTGTGATAATTCTCGTTTTACCGGAGCCGGCGCCCGCCAAAATCAGGATCGGGCCTTCGTTGGCGCCAACGGCCTCTCGTTGTTGCGGGTTCAACCCGTCCAGATAATCGATTGAATTTGCGCTCATTGGAATTCTGAAAAGCGATCCGGTTAAAACTACTCCAACATCATTACAGCACGGGGAGCGTCAGCGACCTGAGCATCTATAAAGAGACCTCATGATCGATGCTCAGGTCGCTGGCGCTCCCCGTACTGTAGCACCTTCTGGCGCGATGTACTTAGAGCGACGACTTCAGCCGGAATGGCCTCGGTATCGGGCCGACTGAAATCGGTACTCTAAACGCCGTCAACGGATTGCTCAAGAGGCGTCGCGCCATCTACTTCGCCGGACGAAACAGGCCGACCTCGTAGGTGACGCCGAATGTGACACCGCTGCTTTCGCTGCGTGGGTAAAGTCCCCTGATTCCGGCGATGTCCCAGGTTAGTTTGCCGGCGTGGATACGGGCGCCGAGGCGGGCCGCTCCGTCCGACTCGGTTCCGAGCGGGGCGTTTCTGCGCGTGCTGTAGCGTCCGTTGACTTCGCTGACCAGCGTAAATCGACTGTTGAATTGATAGGTGGCCGCCAGACCGAAAAGCGCCACGTCGTTCTGCGTGAATGGACTGATATTCGCGGAAGCGTCAATCGGCGATGAGAGAATGCCCAGACCGAGGTTGCCGATGACGCGGGCTTTGCCGAAGCTCTTGGCCACGAGCGCCGTTGCGAAGAAGTTGGTTTGATTCAGTCCGATGCCGCGAGATTGATTCGAGTTTGGCAACTCCACCCCGAAGCGGAATCCGAGACCTGGAGCGCGGCTAGTTTCGCTGCGTAGTTTGATCTTCGTCGCCAGATAAAAATCGCCGGTGTCGCGCGTGGAAGTGGCCCCCGGGCCCAATTGCAACGGGATCGCGCTCGGACGAAACTGCCGATTAATGCTGAGGTAGTTTCGGATCACGCCCCCGGCCTCGGCCTCCACGTTGGACGCGAGGCCGAATGTCAGCGACACGACGCCCAGCCGCGCCAGATCGCCGTTCAGACCGGAGACCGTATAATCCTTGTCTTGCAGAAGATCAAAACCGGCTTCAAATCGCACGGCGCCAGGTTTGACGGGTTCGACATCCTCGGTGACCAGAGGGCGCTGCTGCGCAAACGCCGGCAGGCTCACGAACGCTAAGAAGACGACCACATATTTTACATGCCGTATGGCATATGAAATACGGCGTATGCCATAGGTTTTATTCATTCACTCACCTCACGAACAATTCGGAACCCGATGTCGGAGCGGGTCATTGTGGGAAAGAAATAGTTTCTCTCGGCTGCGCGGCGCGTCACGCTGCCGAATCCGAAGCCGCCGCCGCGAATCACCCTCGCCTCGCCCTCGCGTCCAAGTATCTTATAGAGCTTTCCGTGGGCCGGCCCTTGAGGGTTAATGCGCTCGCGGGCTTTGTAATAATCTGGGTCATACCAATCTGAACACCACTCCCAAACCTTTCCGGCGGATTTGTACTGATTGCCTCCGAGTTTCGTCGCTTTCTCCCATTCCGCCTCGGTGGGCAGGCGGTAGCGACGTCCGGTTTGTTCCGACAGCCATTTGCAATAGGCCACGGCGTCTTCCCAGCTCACGAAGACGACGGGAAAATCGTCCTGCTCGGGAGGATAATTATTTTCGTTCCACCCATAATCAAGTCCCTGAGGCGCGGGATGATTGGTGGCGTCAACGAAAATTTTGTAGAGCCGGTTGGTTACTTCAGTGCGCGAGATTTCGAACTCCGGCGTGAGGACTTGATGAGCGGGGCGTTGATCTTTCGCGCCCCGATCGGCGCCGCAAATGAAGGGGCCTTCGGAGACGCGGAGCATTTCCATATCGAAGATGCGCTTGAGGTCGATATTAACCGTGGCGGTTTCGTTGGACTTGACAAGCACAGTCCCGCTCCACTCTTTGAACCCGGGTTTGATCGCGCGCAATTGGCGTTGCCCCGGAGCCACATCGACAATGAGCCTGACCTGCCACGGCTGTATCGTAAAGCTGCGGGTTTCATCGATAAGGATTTCGGTTCCCGGCTCATCCGCGGTCAAGACCAGTCGCCCCGTCGGGGGCTTCTTTATCAACGGCGGCTCGAATCTCGTCGAAGCCACGCTCATCACGAACGTGCCGCGCCAGGGCTCATAGCCGTCAGCGACAATCTTCAGTCTGTGGTCGCCGGGCGCGAGTCCTGGCAGAGTCAAATCGCCACGGGCGCCCACGACTCCGCGCCGTTTGCCATCGACTTCGACCGCCGTCCCCGGCGGGGCGACGATGGTCAGCTTTGCCCTGACCGAGGTCGATTTCGATGACGGCTTCCGGTTGGGCGCGGGGTTGCGTGACTTGTCCGACTTCGAGGACTTGGCGGGCGCGGCGACGGATTTATTTTTATCTGTTTGGGCTGGTTTGAGCGCTTCGCGGCCCGCCGGGGTTTGCGCAAAGGCATACTGAGAAAAGATGAGAATGGAGAAGACAAAAGAAACGAAGAGGGTCGAGGATTGAAGATAAAAGATAGATGATAGAAGACCGAGGATCGAGTCATGCATGGCGCCCCTCGATCCTCGATCCTCGATCCTCGATCCTCGATCCTCAACCCTCACTCCTCGATCCTTCGTTTACTTGGCGTCGCGCGCGCAGCGGAATCCAGTTTTATCGTAAGCGCGGTCGGGGGAGACGGCCCCGCGATAGGTCGTTGTGGCGTTTTTAAGCCCAGCATCATAAGCGCCTCCGCGAATCACTTTCAACCCTGCGCTGGCGAGCGAAGAGGCGATTTTGCGGCCGGGGTAATCCTTGAAGTCGCTCGCCGTCCATTCCCAAACGTTGCCGCACATATCGAGCGCGCCGAAAGGACTGGCGCCGGCGACGTAGCGTCCTGTTTCGAAGAGCCGTCCCTTTTTCCCCTGCCCGGCGTTTGCGTAATCCGGTTTCCATTCGTTACCCCAAGGGTAGACGCGACCGTCGGTTCCGCGCGCGGCGAATTCCCATTCGGCTTCGGTAGGTAAACGCTTTTTCGACCATCGCGCGTAAGCGTTCGCGTCGCTCCACGACACGTTGATGACGGGAAATTTCATTTGGCCGCCGGGAATCTTTCCTCCGATCCAATGCGCCGGCGCCCGGCGCTTCGTGGCCGAAATGAATCGTTGATATTCTTCGTTCGTCACTTCCTTAAGATCGATGAAGAAAGGTTTGACCTCGACGATGTGGGCTGGGCGTTCAATTTCGACGCCGTCGTCGCGCCCCATCTTGAAAGTCCCTCCGGGCACAAAGACCATGCCTTCAGGCGCGGCGGTTTGTCTGGGGATTGGCGAAGCCTGCGGCGTGGCGCCGACCAGGCCAGGCGGGGGTTGGGACGGCGATTGTTCCGGCGCCGGGCGGTGAGACCGCGAGAGATTCATCTGTTTGGTCCACAACCGCCAGGCGACATATGCGGCGCCCACAGCGAGAGCCGCGATGATTATCCAGACCAGGATGGCGCCCCGCGAATCGCTCCGCTCGACCAATTGTTCCGTTCTTCCACTCGAAATGGGTCGCTCGAAAGACCTCATTCTCGGTCCCGAGTTCGGATCGGTCGGTCTGCCGGAGAGAGGATCCGTCGCCGCGCGAAAATCGGACGTCGGAGAATCATTGACAGCCACCGTCCTGCGTCCGGCGCGGCCAGGCTCCCCGAAAGCTTCAAGCGGACGCTGGCCGCGATTCGAGATCGAGGCCTGCAAACTGCCTGTCGGCAAATCCGCCTGCGTCCTGAATGCGGCGGCCACGGGCGGCACGACCAGCTTTCCGGTAATTACACCCTGATCCTCTTCGTATTCCTCCGGTTCCTTCGGAGGGACTCCTTTCGAGAGGTCGAGCGTATTGCCGCAGGTTTCGCAATAGCGCGAAAAAGGCTTTGCCATCGCTCCACAGCGCTTGCAGGAGACTTTTGCGATCTCGGGCAAGTCTTCTGCTTCGAAAGCGGTCGCGTCTCGCGCCGGCGGCGCCCCGGCGGGCATCGAGGTCGGCAGCAGCAACGCATGGTCACGATCGATGCCGCAGGTCTTGCAAAACAGCCAGCCGCTGCGCCACGAACCGCCGCATTGAGAACAGGCGCCCACGACGGGCTCCGGAGCGGACGACGCGGCGCTGGCGCCACACTGCCGGCAGACTTTCTCCCCCTTGGTCGTTCGCGCCCCGCAACGGGTGCAGCAAACGGTGTCCATCACCGGATCACTGTATGAATGAACCAGCGATTGTCCGCAGCGGCGACAATAATTCAGACGGTCGGAATAATTCAGATTACAGGCTGCGCAGTACATAACCCTGATCGCCTAAAAATCTTTCTGGAAAAAACATTGTCCCACGGTAGGCCCAATGATAGGGGACAAGGGGACAAGGGGACAAGGGGAGACAGGGAGACAAGGAGAGGGGGCGAGGGAGAGCGGGAGAGAAAATGCGTCTCTTCGTCCCCGCGCCTCTTCATCTCTTGCTCTCTCACTCCCCCTCTCCCTCGCCCCCCCTCCTCTTTCGACATCCCGAGCAGGATTGTTTATACTAAGTGTCACTTAGCTGATTGCCACTGTAGACCAATTTGATTAGATATGTTCGACAAATTCAGAGAAGAGTGTGGTGTTTTCGGCATTTTCGGCCATGAAGAAGCGGCGCGCCTGACTTACCTCGGTCTCTACGCGCTGCAGCACCGCGGCCAGGAGTCCGCCGGGATTGTATCCTCCGACGGCTCGGCGCTTCACCTCGAGCGCGGAATGGGGCATGTCAACGACATCTTTCAGGAGAAAAGCCTCTCCCGGTTGTCCGGCCGCGCGGCCATCGGCCACGTGCGTTATTCGACGGCCGGCAAGGTCAGCATCAATGAGGCCCAGCCTTTCCTGGTCAAATGTGGCTTCGGTCAGATCGCGCTCTGCCACAACGGCAATCTGCCCGATGCGACTGAGGCTCGCTATCGGCTCGAAATGGAGGGCGCGATCTTCTCTTCGACCTCAGACAGCGAAGTCGTGCTGCATCGGATCGCCCGCTCCCGGAAGGAGAACGTCGTCGACGCGATCGTCGAGGCGTTGAAGGACGATGAAGGCGCCTTCTCGATGCTTTTCGCCACGCCCGAGAGCGTCATAGCCGTGCGCGACCCGCGCGGATTCCGCCCGCTCTGCATAGGCGCCCTCGACGGGGCCACGGTCTTCGCGTCGGAGACCTGCGCTTTCGACCTGATCGGCGCGAACTACATTCGCGACGTCGAACCGGGAGAGATCGTCATCGTCGATTCGCGCGGCCTGCATTCATTTTACGCGTTCGAGCCGAAGCGGGTGACACATTGCATCTTCGAGCATGTCTATTTCTCGCGCCCGGATTCACTGGTCTTCGGCCGCAGCGTCAACAAGAGCCGTCACCGGATGGGCAAACAACTGGCGCGGGAATGTCCGGCAGACGCCGACATCGTCGCGCCCGTGCCCGATTCCGGCGTCGCGGCGGCAATTGGCTACGCCGCGCAGTCGGGGTTGAAATTCCGATTCGCGCTGGTGCGGAACCATTACGTCGGGCGCACATTCATCGAACCGCACTCGCAGATCCGGCATTTCGGCGTGAAGATCAAACTCAACCCGGTGCGCGATCTGATCGAGGGCAAACGCGTAGTCCTGATCGACGATTCGATAGTGCGCGGCACGACCTCGAAAAAGATCGTCAAGATGGTGCGCGACGCGGGCGCGGTCGAAGTTCACATGCGCATCAGTTGCCCTCCCACCATCGCGCCGTGTTATTACGGGGTCGATACGCCGACGAAAGAGGAGTTGATCGCGTCCCAGAACTCGATCGAAGAGATCCGGCGCTACCTCGACGCCGATTCGCTTGGCTATCTGAGCATCGAAGGGCTGCTCGAGGCGGTGGGCGATCCCGGCGACGCCAAGCACTGCACGGCGTGTTACACGGGCGATTACCCGACGGCGATTGACATTCACGATCAGACTTACAGGGAACGAGAGTCGGTGACCGCTGATTAAACGGCGCCAGGTTAAGCGGTGAAGGGTTTAAGAGTTCTTTTCGCAATTGCGCTGGTCGCGGCCATAATCGTCGGCGTCATATATTGGCTGCGCCATCGACCGCAGCAAATCCCGACGCCCTTTGTCACTCAAGGGCGGCTGCAAATTTATGCGCTCGACGTCGGTCAGGGCGATTCATTTTTGATCATCACTCCCGAAGGAAAATCGGTTTTGATCGACGCCGGGCTGCCGCAGGCAGGCGACGAGGTGGTAGCCGCGCTGCGAAAGAGAAATATCCAATCGCTCGATCTGGCCGTGGCGACGCATCCCCACGCCGATCACATCGGCGGAATGAGGCTGGTCATTGAAAATTTCGGAGTCAAAAACTTCCTCGACAGCGGCCAGATCTACGCGAGTAAGGAATATGAGCGGATGCTGCGCGCCATCAAGGAGAAGGGGATCAAATTCATCGAGGCGAAGAAGGGAATGAAGTTCGACCTCGATTCCGGCGTCGAGTTTGAAGTCCTCAATCCGGAGGGCAACGGCCAATGGATCACGAAAGTCCGCCGAGGCGGGAGCGTCGAGAACGCGAACTCCGTCGTGTTGCGGCTGACCTACGGCAATTTCTCGATGCTCTTCACCGGCGACGCCGAAACAGAGACCGAAGATTTGATGATGAAATCCGGCGTTCCGCTCCGCGCGCAGGTTTTAAAGGTCGGCCATCACGGCTCGCGCTACGCGACCAGCGCCAAATTCCTGGAAGCTGTGGCGCCCGAAGCAGCCGTCATTTCCGTCGGGGCGGGAAATAGGTACGGCCACCCGGCGCCGCAGACGCTCGATCGTTTGCAAGAAGCCGGTGTGAAAATTTACCGAACCGACCTGAACGGCGAGATCGCAATCGTCACAGACGGTAATAAATTCGAGATTCACACCGCCAAGCAAACGATTCAGGTCGCGCTTCTGTCAGGTTCCAGGTTTCAGGTTTCAGGTAGGAATCTGCGAAATCGCTCTTTTACTGACACCTGACACCTAACACCTAACACCTGACACCTGATATAAATTATGTCGAACAGCAACGAGCCAATTAAAGCCTTCATTGACCGAATCGAATCGGGTTTGGCGGTGATCTTGCTCAGCGACGACAGCGGCGTCCAATTCGACCTGCCGCTCGAATATCTTCCGCCGGGAACCGAAGCCGGCGATCATCTGGTGATCACTTTTCAACTCGATCCCGAAAGCCGTGAGGAGACGCTTCGAAGCGTCACCGAATTGAAAAGGCGATTGACCGAAGGCAGCGATCCTCAACAAACCAAGTTCAAGTTATGAAAGACCCGATCAGATACAAGGACGCCGGCGTCGACATCGACGCCGCGAACCAGGCGACTGAACAGATCAAGAAGCTGGCGCGCTCGACGTTCAACGAGAACGTCTTTTCAGAAATAGGCGGCTTCGGCGGGATGTTCAACGGCGTTTTCCCCGACACGCGCGAGCCGGTTCTGGTCTCGAGTTGCGACGGAGTCGGCACTAAGCTGAAAGTAGCTTTCGCCACAGGCGTCCATAACACAATCAGTCACGACCTTGTGGCGCACTGCGTCAATGACATTCTGGTTCAAGGCGCCAGGCCGCTTTTCTTCCTCGATTACATCGCCACGGGCAAGCTAGACCCCGAGGTCGTCTCCCAAATTGTCGATGGGCTAGCGACCGGCTGTCGTGAGAGCAACTGCGCGCTGCTCGGAGGCGAGACGGCCGAGATGCCCGGACTTTACGCCGACGGCGAATACGACCTTGCAGGCTTCATCGTCGGCGTGGTCGACCGTCATAGGATCATCAACGGCGCGCGCATCACGGAGGGCGACATCGTGGTCGGGTTGCCGTCCGAGGGTCTGCACACTAACGGGTACAGCCTGGCGCGCAAGCTATTCTTCGATACCGCCGGATATAAACTCGATCAGACCGTGCCCGAACTCGGCTGCACCGCCGCTGAAGAGCTGTTGAAGCCTCATAAATGCTATCTGCCGGCCCTCGAACGCCTGATCGAACACGAAGGCGTCATCAAGGGCCTGGCGCACATCACCGGCGGCGGACTTGTCGAAAACATCCCGCGCATCCTACCGGCCAATGTCGACGTGGCGCTCAAAGAAGGGAGTTGGCCCGTCCTGCCGGTCTTCGATCTGCTGCGGAAGATCGGCGGCGTGCCGAGCGAAGACATGCTGCGCACGTTCAACCTAGGCATTGGCATGGTCGTCATCGCTGGTCCTAAGTTCCTGCAATTTATCGAAGACAAGTTCAATTGCGCCCGCCAGGAGTATTACGTCATCGGCGAGGTCGTCAATGGAAACGGGAAGGTGCGGTTCGTTTGAATCAGACCATAAAAATGTTCTTCCGCGCCGGAGGATATTAGCCGGTGGAGAAACCACCGGGATATCAGCGCCCAAACTCTTCCAGCCCTGAAAGGGCGAGAGACCAAAGCTTCGATCAGGCGCCCTTCCAGGGCGCGAATCCAGATCGCCTCCAATACCGGTGGTTTCCCCACCGGCTAATATCCGATGTCCCTCCGGGACGAAAAACGAGAATCGCGAATGAAAAGATCACTCCTCCGACACTCCCTCTCTTTATTGTGCGCGAGCGCGCTGCTGTTTCCCTCTCCCGCTTTCGCGCAACAATCCTCCCAATCGGCGCCGAAGAAGTTCGAGTTGACCGTTGACAGCATTATGCGCGGCGTCGATCTGGTCGGATATGAACCGACCCGTGTCTACTGGTCGCAGGACAGTAAGCGGGTCTATTTCCGCTGGAAGCGCGCAGGGGAGGCTCTATTGAAGGAGCCTGACCTGTACGTCGTCAACCGCGACGGCGGCGGTCTGCGCAAGCTTTCGGAGGACGAAGCCAAACAAGCCCCTCCACCCGCGGGCGACCTGTCGAAGGATAAGACGATGACCGTGTTCGCCGAAGAGGGCGACATCTTCATTTACGACCACGTGAAGAACGAGCGCCGTCAGATCACAAACACGATTGACGGCGAAAACAACCCGCGATTCACAAAAGACCAGAAATATATCGTCTTCACGCGGCAGAATAATCTTTACCGGATGGCTCTCGATGGCGCGGGCGTGACTCAGCTCACAGACATCCGCGCTGGCGCCGCGCCGACTGAAAGCCCGGCGACCCAACGCGGTCTCGGCGGAGGCGGTTTCGGCGGCCAGCGGCAGCAGAGAGGCGGCGCAGGCCAAACGTCGCAGCAACGCGGAACCGAGAGTCAGGAGTACGTCAAGAAGGAAGAGCGCGAATTGATCGAGGCCGTCCGCGAGCGCGCGCAGAACCGCGAAGAGCAGGAGGCCAAGCGCAAGCAGCGCGAGAAGCGCAAACCGTTCACGCCGCCCGCAGGTCAATTGGTCGCCGGCCTGCAGCTCTCCCCCGACGGCAAGTATGTCCTCGCTTCGGTCATCCAGCCGCCGTCAGGGGCGAAGAGCGCCGTCGTGCCGAACTACGTCACCGAGTCGGCCTACACTGAAGAGATTCCCAGCCGTAACAAAGTGGGAGACGAGCAGAACCGCACGCGACTGGGGATCATTTCGGTTGATACCGGCGACGTGAACTGGGTCGATCACGGACAGAAGCTGCCGCAGCCGAACCAGCGGCGGGCGCAGCCGCAGGATTCAGAGGCTCAGGCTTCAGAGGCGCAGGACGCGCCGCGGCGGGCGCAGGAGCGCGAACGCGACGTGCAGCTTCTCAACCCGCAATGGTCGGAGGACGGCAAAAACGCCGTCGCATTTGCGCGATCGGCCGACAACAAAGACCGCTGGGCGCTGTTGATCGACCCCGCCACGGGCAAGACGAAAGTTCTTGATCATCAACACGACGACGCATGGGTGGGCGGCCCCGGCGCGTTCACGCTCGGATGGCTCGGCGACGACAAGACCGTCTACTTTCAATCCGAGCGGGACGGATGGTCACACCTCTACGCCGCCTCGATCGACGGGGGCGAGCCGAAGCAACTGACTTCGGGCAAGTTCGAAGTCTCCGACGTGCGGCTCTCGGAGGACAAGACGAAGTTTTATTTCACTTCGAGCGAAGGCGATCTGGGCCAACGCCACTTGTATTCAATGCCTGTGGCCGGCGGCGCGCGCGTCCGCATCACCACGATGCCCGGAAACAATCAGGCGACGGTCTCGCCCGACGAAACGGCGCTCGCGATCGTGCGGTCGTACAGCAACCGACCGCCCGAGCTTTACATAGCTCCGAACAAACCCAACGCCTCGGCCGCAGAGATCAAACAGGTCACAACTTCGCCGATTGACGAGTTCTTCGCTTACAACTGGATAGATCCGCCGATCGTCACTTTCAAGGCCAGCGACGGCGTGGAGGTCCCCGCTCGCCTCTACAAGCCCGCGAAATGGCAGAAGGGCGGCCCCGCCGTGCTCTTCGTTCACGGCGCGGGTTATCTGCAAAACGTTCATAAATGGTGGAGCAGCTATTACCGCGAATACATGTTCAACCACCTGCTGATGGAGCGCGGCTTCATCGTGATGGATGTCGATTACCGCGCCTCGGCCGGATACGGGCGCGATTGGCGCACGGCGATCTATCGGCACATGGGCGGCAAGGATTTGAGCGACCAGGTCGACGCCGTGAAATACCTGGTGGCCGAGCACGGAGTAGACCCGAAGCGCGTTGGCTTATACGGCGGCAGTTACGGCGGCTTCATCACGCTGATGGCCATGTTCACCGAACCTGACGTTTTCGCCGCCGGCGCCGCGCTGCGCCCCGTCACCGATTGGGCGCATTACAATCACGGTTACACGTCGAACATCCTCAACACGCCACAAAGCGACGCCGAGGCATATAAGCAAAGCTCGCCGATCTATTTCGCGGGAGGGTTAAAAGGCGCTTTGCTGATCTGCCATGGCATGGTCGATACCAACGTCCATTTTCAGGACACAGTAAGACTGGTCGAGCGGCTGATCGAATTGCGAAAGGAGAATTGGGAGCTGGCCGCCTACCCGGTCGAAGATCATGGCTTCGAGCGCGGTTCCAGTTGGGCCGACGAATACAAGCGGATTTTGAGGCTGTTTGAAACGAACCTTCGGGCGCCGAACAAGATCGAGAATCGGAGATAGAAGATCGAGGATCGAAGATCACGCCATTGCACATATTGCGAACCTCGATCTTTCTATCTTCGATCCTCGATCTTCGTGGTTGATTTTCCAAGTAGCAATGAAAAGAATTGGCATCCTGATTTCAGGCCGCGGGTCGAACATGCTGGCGCTCATCCGGGCGGTCGCCGACGGGCGCATCCCCGGAGCCGAGGTCGCAATCGTCATCAGCAACGTCCCGGACGCCGCGGGGCTTGAAAAGGCGCGCGAACACGGCGTCGAGGCCGTCACGCTCGATCACCGCGGGAAGACGCGCGAAGAGCACGACCGGACGATGGCCGCCGAATTGCGCGCCCGCGAAGTCGATCTGGTCTGTCTGGCCGGTTACATGCGGTTGCTCTCGCCATGGTTCGCGCGCGAATTCGAGGGGCGCATTCTGAACATCCATCCGTCCCTGCTTCCGGCCTTCCCCGGACTCAACGCGCAGCGACAGGCGATTGAATACGGCGTGAAATTTTCGGGCTGCACTGTCCACCTGGTTGACGAAGAGTTGGATCACGGCCCGATTGTCAAACAAGCCGCCGTGCCCGTGCTGCCTGGCGACACTGAAGAAACGCTTTCGGCTAAAATTCTGGTCGAGGAACACAGAATATATGCCGAGGCAGTGGCTCTGACGCTGAGCGGCCGATTCAGGATCGAAGGGCGGCGAGTGATCGATGGGCAATAGAGTTATAGTGTCCGTTCCCTTTGCCACATGCCATATTTCATATGGCATGTGCTTTATGAAATAAATTAACTCAGGCGCGATTCCCCGAGCGCCCTAAGCCGAAAGAAAGGAAAGACCGAGGTGCGAGACAGGGAGTTGTATCTGGTGACAGGAGGCGCGGGATTCATCGGCTCGCATATAGCCGAAGCTCTTATCAAACGCGGCGACCACGTACGGGTGCTGGACAATCTAATCACCGGGCGACGCGAGAATCTATCGCTGATCGCCGACAGGATCGAATTCATCGAGGGCGACATCCGCGATTACGCCACAACGCTTCGGGCCGCCGAAGGCGCGCGCGTAATATTTCATCAAGCCGCTGTGCCGTCGGTGCCGCGCTCAGTGGCCGAGCCTGCCCTCAATCATGACATCAATGTCAATGGGACATTCAATGTCTTAATGGCCGCGCGCGAAACCGGCGCGCGCCGCGTCGTTTACGCAGCTTCCAGTTCGGCCTACGGCGACACTGAAACGCTGCCGAAACACGAAGAGATGCCGCCGAGCCCGCTCTCGCCTTACGCGGCGGCGAAGCTCTTCGGCGAATATTATTGCCGGGTCTTCACGCGTGTCTATAATCTCGAGACCGTTTCATTGCGCTATTTCAACGTCTTCGGGCCGCGGCAAGACCCGACTTCGCCGTATTCCGGCGTAATCTCGAAATTCATCACGACCCTGCTCGCGGGCGAAGCGCCGGTGATTTTTGGCGACGGCGAGCAATCGCGCGATTTCACATACGTCTCGAACGTGGTCGACGCGAATCTGCGCGCGGCCGAATCCGGAGAAGCGATCGGACACGTCATCAACCTGGGAATAGGCGAGAGGGTCACAATCAATCAATTGCTCGCCGAATTGCAAAAGATCATCGGCTCGAATCTAACCGCTCATTACGAGGAAACGCGCGCCGGCGACGTTCGCCATTCGCTCGCCGCCATTTCGCTAGCCAGCGACCTGATCGGCTACCGCCCGCTGGTCGGGCTGGCCGAAGGTCTGAGGCGCACTGTCGAATGGTACAGAGATGGGGAGTAGGGAGTGGGGAATGGGGAGTGGGGGAATCGGCAGCCTGAATTTCAAGATCGGTGGCGGATTCCCCATTCTCCACTCCCCATTCCCCATTCCCCATTCCCCATTCCCTATCCCCTATGCGCTACATCCTGATCCCAGTTAAAGACCTTACGCGCGCTAAGCAGCGCCTGGCCTTGCTGATGACGCAAGAGGAGCGGACCCGCCTGGCGTGGGCGATGCTCGAAAACACGTTCGCGGCGGCGGTCGGGGCGCGGAATGTCGACCGCATCGCCGTCGTCACGCTCTACGCGCCAGCCATCGAACTCGCCCGGAAATACGGGATGGAGTTGATCGCCGAGACCGAGCAGGTTTCAGAAAGCGCCTCGGTCGATTTCGGATCGAAGGAGGCGAAGAAGCGCGGCGCAACCTCCGTCTTGAGATTGCCGATTGACTTGCCGCTCGTCACCGCCGGCGACATCGAGACCATTCTTGAACACGACGGCCAGGGGCCTTCGATCGTGATAGTTCCCTCGCGCGACGGCACAGGGACGAACGCGATCCTGCGCCGTCCACCCGACCTCTTCCCTTCACACTTCGGTCCCGACAGTCTGGCCAAACACCTGGCGGAGGCCGCGGCGGCCAAAGCCGCTTGCAGTATGATCGAACTCCACCGCATCGCGCTCGACATTGACGACCCGAGCGACGTCTCCGAACTTATTCGGCGTGGGCAAGGCGCAAGCGTCTATGAGTTGCTCGCCGCGATGGGCGTTCCCGAACGCCTCAGCCTCAAATGATGCGCAGGCTCTGGCTAGCGAAGTCGAAATAGGGCATGATGTGCGCGCTTTAAAACCATCTTTCATTAAGAAGGAGGGTACCCTACATGAAAATCAGCGCGCCGTCATTGGCTCCTCCCACTGAACCTCGTACGCGCCTATGCGAGGGAATGGAGATTACAGGCGAGGTGAAGTTCACCGATACCATGAGAGTGGAGACCAAAATCTCCGGCAAGGTGTTCTCGGACTCCGGCAGTCTGGTGGTGGGCGAAAAAGGATACATTCAGGCGACGATCGAGGCGGGGTCTGTTGAGATCTTTGGGACGGTGGAAGGAACCATCATGGCCAGACACAAGGTGCAGATTCGCGCCGGCGGGCGAGTCACCGGCGAAATCTTCACGTCGGACCTGAACATCGAACACGGGGCGTTCTTCGAAGGAACGTGTCACGTGACCGTCTAATAGACTTCCATTCTCCGTTTCGCCGGTTTGCCGATGGCGACCTGGAAGATGGCGCTTTCGCCTTGCGCGCGCGGAGAGAAGAATTCGATCACATCGTCATCATAAAAAGTCAGCCCTGAAGCTCCGAACCCTTGGGCGTAAGCGGCCAGATAGATCTTTCCGCCGATGATCCCAGATTCGAGTTGCGCAGCCCGGTAACCGCGATTGCCGAACCGCTCGAAGACGGCGTCCAGATCAGCGATGAAGAATATAGTCGCGGCGGCTTCGGCGGGTAGCGCTTGTTCCAATCCCAGATAACCCGCCTCTCTGCGAAACTCGCCAGCTTTGATCAGTTCGATCCGGCGTCTGTCCCGATCGAGCGCGTAAGCGCCCGGCTGCAACCCGTCAACGGCGTGAACGATCAGATAGAGTTGGTTAAGATGTGGAGAGCCCGTGTCCAGAAAATCCGCCGGAATCTCCCCCATCGAATAATAAAGCAAGGTCGAAAATTGCTCGAAGCTGAGGCTGCTATCCCGATCGAACCTCCTCGTCGAGCCGCGTTTCAAAATCACCGTTCCAATCCCTTCGCGCGAGACCTTGTCATCGCCGAAAGTTTTCAAAGGGATCAATCGCCCTTGCGGCGCCGTTGTTTTTCTTTCCGGCAAGGAGCCGCGCCACCGGCGGACGTCGTCTTCGTCCAGGAGCGACGATGCCGCGTGCATTCCGCGCATCGCCGGATAATCGACCTCGCGCGGCGACAGCGGCTCTGTTTCCAGCGCCAATCGCCCGATTTCGGCGGGCGGCTCTGGCGCAGGCTGTGAGGTCCGGCCGAGCGAAACCATCGAAAACGCCACTTCGCGGTCAGTGTCGATGCCGAGCAAACGATTCACTTCTTCATCAACAAACCCCATCACAACGCGCGCCGGAAGCCCCAATGCCGTGGCCGTCGCCAAAAGGTTCGCGAGCATCGCGCCGTTGTCCCAGCCGAAGTGGCGATAAGTTCGAGCCTGATACTTCCATGCGTTGCGCCAATATGTTCCCGTGCAGATGATCGTCACAGCCGCGCGCGTCACGCTCGGCTCCTGGGCCGTGGCGCGCGCAACCACGCCGCGATAATCGCCTCGCCGCAAACACCGCAGCGAAAAATCATGCGGGCTGAAGTGATAGACGCCCGCTTCCAGATCAGCCTCCGGAGCCATTAGATCGCCGCAAACCAGATAAAGCTCGATCTCATAAAGCGCGCCCGTGCATGGCGCGGCCCGAAACATGATTTCGCCGCCCGGGTGTTTTTTGATCTTGGTTATGCCGGCTGAGTAGTAGAGTATTTGCGCGAGGTCTTGCAGATCGGGAATCACGTCGACAGTCGTTTCAGCGGACTGTCTCGATATGGCTTCGAGCGCAGGCATGTCGAGCGGCGGGACCTCGCGCGGCAACTCAATCGGGTCGAGCGTCGTGTAGATTTTGAATGGCTGCGGCTTGTTGGGCCAATCAAGAAAATGGGCGTTCTTGCGAACGCTCTGGAAGGAGTGCTTTGTTCCCTCGTGATAAGCCCAACCCGCCGCCGTCTCGTGATTGCCTATCATCTTGAAAAATCCCGCCCATCATGTCTAAGGATCATCCCATTGAGCTGAAACTCTCAGGCTTGACTTTATAAAGCACGCGCTGCTCACCGGGCTGGCGGAAAGGATATACATCTTTGTTCAGATATTTCTTCGCCAGTTTGTTGATGTGATCGTCAGCCCCATTCTGGGTGCGTTCGGCGACTTTGCCGCGAACTTCCAGATAACGGTACGGATTGTCGGGATCAACCAGCATCAACGCCACGCGCCCGTCGCGTTGCAGATTTTTGTCTTTCTGGCGACCTGCGGCGGTGTTGAACAAGACGTACTGCCCATCGAAATCGATCCAGACCGGCGTGACCTGCGGCGAACCGTCAGGCATCAACGTGACCAGGCCGGCGAAAATTTTCTTGTCGAAAAGGTCTTTATACTTGCTGGGTATAGCCTCTGCCATATTGCTCTCCTTATTGTTAATCCATCATAGCGCCAACTCGGCCATCACGCGCAAAGTGTTAATGTCCGATGCGCCGCAAATAAGCGTCGTAATTCCGCACTCTTTCCACGCCGCGAGTCTCTCGGCAATCCGTTCGCGCGGCCCGCACAGCGCAACCTCGTCAACCAGTTCATCGGGGACGGCCATCACCGCCTCCATCTTTTTGCCCGCCAGGTAAAGGTCCTGAATCCTGTTGGCTGCCTCTTCGTAACCATAGCGACACGCGATGTTGAAGTAGAAGTTCTTTTCACGCGCGCCCATTCCCCCGATGTAAAGCGCCAGGTGCGGTTTAATCATATTTCGGCAATTCGCCACATCATCGCCCATTTGGATCGTCACAGTCGGCGCCATATCGAACGAAGAGAGATTTTTTTCGCCGCCGGCTTTGGCGAAGCCTTCGTCCAGCCATTCGCGATAAACGTCCACTCGATGGGGCGAGAAGAATATCGGCAGCCATCCGTCGGCGACCTCGGCCGCGAGCGCGACGTTCTTCGGCCCCACGGCGGCGAGATAGATCGGGATGTTCGACCTTAGCGGATGAATAATCAACTTGAGCGGCTTGCCCAGTCCCGACCCTGATCTCGTAGGGATGTCGTAATGCTCGCCGTGGTGTTCCAGTGGCTGTTCGCGCTTGAGGATTTTGCGAATGATCTCGACGTACTCTCTTGCGCGGGTGACCGGCTTCCCGTAAGGGACGCCGTGCCAGCCTTCGACCACCTGCGGCCCCGAAGCCCCGATGCCGAGCAGCATACGCCCGCCAGTCAGCAGATCGAGCGTCGCCGCCGTCATCGCCGTCATCGCGGGCGCGCGCGCCGTCATCTGCATAATCCCTGTGCCGACGTTGATCTTTTCAGTCTTCGCCGCAAGCCACGTGAGCGTGGTCACGGCGTCCGACCCGTAAGCCTCCGCCGTCCAGACCGAGTGGAATCCCAGACGATCGGCCTCCCGCGCCAGCGTGACGTTGTCTTCGGGGTTCGCGCCCCAGTAACCCAGGTTTAATCCGAGTCGCATTGTTCTTCCTCAAGCACGGCCGGTCGTCTGACCTGCCAATGACTTCCTGAACGCCAGATTCGGCGGTTTTATCGAACTGTCGCGCAAAGCGTTAAAGCGTTGCGCTGACCTCTGCGATTTGTCGCAGATATTCTTCAGGCAATATGCTTCCAGGAATGATCCTGTTTCTCCACAGCCAGTCAATCACCGCAAGTTTATCCGTGGCGCCCCTTTGTCTTTTTTCCCACTGCGCCTCACGCCCAAGGCAAGCGACATAGAACAAGTAGATCATCCGATCAACCGCAAAGCGGATAACCGTGCTGGCGGTATGCGCGTCTCGACTTTGAATAGTATTAAAACTTTCGCGCAACGATTTGACCAGAAACACACCCCGGCTTCTTAATTCGTTGAGGTCGTCCAATTCCAACTCGCCGAATAATGCGGCGAGTTTTGCGCAGGCGCCCTCGTGCAGTTTGCGCTGTTGAATGTCGCGCACTGATTGCGCGAGCAGCGTATTATGGGCGCCCTCCCACGCTTCAAAGATCACGCTGTCTCGCAGCAACCGCGGCAGGACCGAGAAATTCTCCATCGCCCCATTGCCTCCGAGGATTTCAATCCCTCGACGTATGACGTCGGTTGCCGAAATCGAAGAGCGGTATTTGTTCAAATTGACCGCCAGACGGAAGAACTGTCCGCCCGCTTCGTCGGCTCTGCCCGCTTCGATCTCGTCGCGCAGATGCGCCAGATAGAGACTGCCCGAAGTGATCGCCATCGTCACGGCTCGCATCTCGGCCAGAGTTTCCTGCGTGAGCGGAAATTCTTTGATCGCGGAGCCGAACGCGCGGCGGCGCTGCGCGTATGTCCAGGCGATGAGGTAAGCGCGCCTCGCGGCGCCGGCCGATCCGACCGCGTTGTAAAGCCGCGACGTGTTGATCACGAAATCCATCGCGTGCTGAAACCCGCGACCGGGTTCGCCGATCTGATAAGCGATCGAGTCCTTGAAATCCACCTCTGCTGTGGCCAGCGATTTCGTGCCGAGCTTGTCCTTAAGGCGGCGGATATAAATTCCGTTCGGCGCGCCGTCATCCAAACGCCGTGGAAGGAGAAACAGCCCCAAACCTTTCGTGCCTGCAACTGAATTCTCAGGCCGCGCGGTGATCAGCGCCAGATCGGCGGTCACGTTCGAGCAAAACCATTTCTCGCCATTGATCAGCCATTTGTTCTCTCCGGAGTCTAGGAGGGTCGCGGCGCATGCGTTCGCGCCCACATCCGATCCGCCCTGGATTTCGGTCAGAAACTGCGCGCCATGGAACCGCGTCGCGTAATTCGGATCGAGCAGTCGCGGCAGATATTTCTTTTTCAGTTCTTCGCCGCCCGCGTGTTGCAAGGTTTTGATCACTCCCGCCGTGCAGGCAAGCGGACAGTTGTGTCCCGCCTCGCCGTTGTACGACGACAGATAGAACAGCGCGAGGGCGAGCAGATTGCTCTCCGGCTCGGAGTAGACGCTCATCGCGCCCGAACCGTAAATGTATCGCCCGGCCAGATGATGATCGGCCGAATGCGTCACGTCTTCGGTTCGCTCGCCGGTCGCCGAATAACGATCGAGCCTCGGCAGGTTTTCAGCCAGGTTCGCGCGCCTGACCGCAGGGTCGACGATCATTGCGGCCTCGCCGCCGAACTTTAAGAGCCTTTCTGCATGCGCGCGCAAGCGATCAGCGCCCCAATAAAATTCCAGGACGCTTCGCAAGTGGAGGTCGGTCTCGTAGAAATTGACTGACTGCGCGCGCTCCCATTCGGCCAAATCGGCGCGGCCATCAGCTACAAGGCCGGTTTGCGCCGCGCGCCCTAATTCTGTCGATGGCGTGCTCATATCGCCTCACTTCGCTAAACGGACATTGCTCGGAAAGCCGCGAAAGCTGCCTTTCAAGACCTCCATGCCGTCCTGATTGGTGTAGCTAACCGCGCAGAAAAATTCCCGCTTCTCTTCGTCCTTCTCCAGGACAGTGACCACACATGTGACGGTGTCGCCGACGTAGACCGGCTTCAGATATTGAAAAGTCATTTCGGTCGCAAGAAAACCCATCATTCCACCGATGTGCGTGGCCATGCTCGCCGTCAATAACCCTGGAATGTTACGCCGCTTGAACCAGCTCTCGCCTGCGAACAATTCATCCTGATGGTACGGATTTAAATCGCCCGTCACCCCGATGAAGAGCGACACGTCACCTTCGGTGAATGTGCGGCGGTAGGTGAATATTCGCCCGACCTGCAAAGAGTCGAAGGCTTCGCGGAGCTGTCGCTTGAATTCCTGTGTCGCGTCCGGCATCTTCACTTCCTTTTCACGAATGTCGTTCTACTCTGCGCTCACTTCGCTGTAGTAAGTTTGAAAACATCCGCCTCAGACAGGGACATTTGAGAGGACACACGAGGCTAATTTCACGTTCGCCATGCTCAGGGGAAATTATTACTCCCATTGTAATACCTTTGGAGGATAGTGGCGTAGACGGTTAGCCTTGGTACAGCTAATCCGCGCTCTGCCTGCGCGCCTTCTCCAACACCTTCCTCGCCGCCGACAGATGGACCTGATCGATCATCTTGCCGTCGAGCCTGATCGCGCCGAGACCTTCGGCTTGGGCCGCCTCCATCGCCTCGATCACCCGTTCGGCTTCGGCGATCTGTTCGGCGGTTGGCGCGAAGACTTCGTTGATGGTCTCGATGTGCGATGGATGGATGGCCGTTTTGCCGTCATAGCCCAGGTTGCGCGCAGCCTGGCATCGGCGCCGAAGCCATTCCAGATCTTCAATCGCGAAATGCGGCGAATCGTAGGCCGCGACCCCGGCGGCGCGCGCGGCTAGCAGAACGTGCGAACGCGCAAACAACACTTCACTCTCGTCTTCGCTCAAAACGCAACCAAGATCGCGCGATAGATCGGCCGCTCCGAACATCAACCCGGCGACCAGCTCGTTCGATTCCGCAATCTCACGGCTGGCGAAGACTCCGCGCGGAGTTTCGATCATGCAGAGCAGCCTGCGCGATTGCCCGCCTATCGGCTTATGATATTTGCTCTGCATAACCGGGGCGACGGTCGTCACGTCTTCGACGCTTTCACACTTCGGGATGACCAGGCCGGGAGCGCCGACCGCGACGACCGCTCGGGCGTCTTCCAATCCCCATTCAGTTGCGAGCGCGTTGATGCGGACAAATATCTCCTTGCCGCCGAAATCAATTTCATTAAGCAAGCGAACGACTGTCGCGCGAGCTTCGAGCTTCTGATTCGGCGCGACGCCGTCTTCAAGGTCGAAAATCAGCGCGTCAGCCGCCGAATCGCGCGCCTTCAAAATCATCCGCTCGGAAATTCCCGGGATGTAGAGCAAACTTCTTATCATCATTATTTCCATCATCATACTTCGCTGGCCAGTTTCTTCGGGATCAGCACGCGGCGGCGAAAGACCAGCACCACTTCGTCGCGCTGATTTCGGGCGCGGGTTTCGACATAAACGACGCCGCGATCGGGTTTGTTCTCCGACTCGCGTTTTTCGAGCACTTCGGTCTCGGCATAAATCGTGTCGCCGTGAAAGGTCGGCGCCAGATGTCTGATATATTCGTATTCTAGATTGGCTATGCACCTTCCGCTCACGTCCGCCACCGACATTCCGACCGCCAGGCTGAAAACGAGCGTCCCGTTGACCAGACGCCGCCCGTGCTGCGTGCCCGCGGCGTAATGCTCGTCAATGTGCAGCGGGTTCTGGTTCATCGTCATCAGGCTGAACCAGGTGTCGTCGTGCTCGGTGATGGTGCGTCCGGGCCAATGCTTGTAAACATCGCCGACGCTGAATTCTTCAAAATATCTTCCGTAACTCATTTCAGTTTTCCAGATCAATTACGAAGAAACGTAGACCATTACTCTTCACCGGAGGATTCTGACAATCCCATCTTCTTTGAGAAGTCTGACATTGAAGTTGATTAGCAGGCCGATTTTCAGGCCTGTTGTTTTCATATATGAATGAATTTGCGCTTCGTGAATTCCTGTCAGCTTTTCGACGGCTTTCAGTTCGAGGATCAATTGACCTCCGACCAACAGGTCTAGTCTCTGACCACCAATTTGAATATCCTTGTAAGGGACTTTGATCTCTTTCTCGCATTCAAAAGGGATTCCTTGAAGCCTCAGGTCGTGGCGCATCGCCAGTTTATAAATATTCTCCACAAAACCGGGGCCCAATTGCCGATGAACCTCAATTGCAACTCCAATCACACGATAAATCAGGTCTTCTTGCTATGGCGTCAACGGGCTTTCGATTCCCAATCGAGACATCTTTCAACCTCCTCTTCGTGTTCTTCGTTTCTTCGTGGTTGCTATCTTATCTCCTCTCCGCGCTATTCGTTTCTTTGTGGATTATTTAACCGGATATTTTTCAACCAATCGCCTTGCGATGACCAGTCGCTGCAATTCATTCGTTCCGCCGCCGATCACCAGCAACGGCGCGTCGCGGTAATAACGTTCGACGTTCAGGTCTTTCGAGTAGCCCGCTCCGCCGTGAACGCGCATCGCCTGCCAGGCCACCTCCTGCGCGGTCTCGGTGGCGAAGAGTTTCGCCATCCCGACTTCCAGGTCGCAGCGTTCTCCGCGATCCTTCTTCTCCGCCGCTGAATAGGTCAATAGCCTTGCGGCTTCGATCTTCGTGCCCATCTCTGCCAGCAGGATCTGGATCGTCTGGTGCTCGCAGATCGGCTTGTTGAACGTGTGGCGCTGTTGCGCGTAGCGGATAGCGTCTTCGAAAGCCGCCCGCGCCAATCCGACTCCGCGCGCCGCGACGTTGATGCGCTCGCTCTCCAATCCCGTCATGAATTGCTTGAAGCCTTCATTTTCGCGCCCGCCGATGAGGTTCTTCGCCGGGACAAAGAGGTTCTCGAAATAGAGTTCGCAGGTTTCGACGCCGCGATAACCGAGCTTGTCGATGTCGCGTACGACTTTAAACGCCCCGTCGTCTGTCGCTCCCTTCTCGACGATGAACGCGGAGATGCCTTTGTGCGGCGGATCGGCTTTGGCGTCAGTCTTTGCCGCGAGCGCGAACGTGTTGCCGTAGCGCCCGTTGGTGATCCACATCTTGGAGCCGTTGATCAGATAGCCGCCTTCCACGCTGGTCGCGACAGTGCTGATGCGCTGCACGTCAGTTCCTGCGTCGGCTTCGGACAGCGCCAATCCGCCGCGGCGAGAGCCTGAGGCCAGCCCCGGCAGGTATTCGCGCTTCTGCTCTTCGGTCCCGAAGCGGTTGATGATGTCACAAATCACCGAATGCGTGCCGATCGGCCCGACTATGCTCATCCAACCACGCGACAGCTCTTCGATGATCATCGCGAAAGTGGTGTAACTCAGCCCCAAGCCGCCGTATTCTTCCGGCACGTTGCAGCCGAACAGGCCCTGCTCTTTCATCTCCTCGACGACCTCGTGTGGATATTCGTCCTGTCGTTCAAGCTCCCTGGCGGCGGGAATAACCTTGCGTTCGACGAACTGGCGGATGCCGTCGATGATCCGTTGTTGAACTTTGTCGGGAGTAAACATTGATCGCTCCTGCAGAGAATCAACCAAGAAGAAACGAAGAGCACAAAGATTTTTTCCAATCTTTTTTCGTGTTCTTCGTTTCTTCGTGGTTGATTCTCATTCTTTTCTTGGCGTCGGACATGGAGACTCCTCACTCGAAATTCTCATGGCGCGCTCTTAGCGTCGCCCTCAGCGTTGAAGGATCGCGTCTCGACCGCGCACGCCCGCCGAACCAGCGTTTGAGCGTGATTGCCCACGAGACCACAAAATAGTAGATCGGAAGGGCGAGCGAGGCCCACACGAAAGGCTTCGGATTATCGAAGACGCCGGCGACGATCAGCGCCAGCAGGACGCCCCAGACCGCACAGAGCAGATTTGTCAGGCGGCTGAGACGCCCGCCGCCGCGCGACGTGTAAAGATAAAGCGAAGGCACGAACGTCAGGAGCGCGAGCGCGATGATCAGCGCAAGCGTCAGCCAGACGGGCGGTCGCAGCCAGTAAAGATAGATCGCCACGACGTTCCAGTACGACGGAAAGCCCACGAAGAAATATGCGCCAGAGTGGGCAACCTCGGCGTCGGAGGTTATTGCGTCCGAAATTTTCGCATTGGATTGCGAAAAGCCGTAGACGCTGGCCAGCAGGGCGGCGATCAACCACCAGCTCAGATCGGGGGGCAGGATTCCCGCGCGCCAAATGAAGAGCAGCGGCAGTGAGGTGTAGGTCTGAAAATCAATGATGTCGTCAAGACGCCCCCCGTCAAACCACGGCAGTATTTCTTTCACGCGCGCGCGCCGCGCCAGCCATCCGTCGGTCGAATCTATGAACGTCGCAACGATCATCAGCGCGATAGCCCGTCGGAACGATTCCGCGTCGCCGCGCACGATGAAGACAGCCATCCCCGCCGCGGCGACGAGTCCGAGCGCGGTATAACAATGGGCCAGCCAGGCTGTGAGCTTACGCGTGACCATCATTCTTCGAACGGGCTTCGCATGGGCGGCGCCCCGAATCCGATGACAAGCTCGCAGTCTACACTGTCGACACGAGGGGATAAAAGATCAAAGGAATAAACACAGGATAGTGTCCCTAGTTTTCCTTCAATAATAGAGATACTTGCGCCAGGCGGCGTCGGTGCGGCCAAGGTAGCGCATGATTTGGCGGTTGACGTGCATGCTGAAGGACTGCGGGCGTTTGACCAGCTTCATCCCGACCTCGTCGGGCGTGGCGTTGCCCTTGCGATTGTTGCAGCGTTTGCAGCAGGCGACCAGGTTGTCCCAGTTCGAGCTGCCGCCGCGCGATTTCGGGAAGACGTGATCGAGCGTCAGATCCGACGGGTTGAAGACCTTCCCGCAATACTGGCAAGTGTAATGGTCGCGGAGCAGTATGTTTTTGCGCGAGAGGCTCTTGCGCTCGAACGGAATGTGGACGTATTCGGTCAGACGGATGACTGAAGGCGCGGATATCTTGGCGCGCGCTGAATGCAGTTCGGTTTCATGACGCTCCTCGGCGCGGGCCACGCCTTTCAGGATCAGGACAATCGCCCGCCGCATCGTGCAGACGTTGATCGGCTCATAGGTCGAGTTCAGAACGAGTACTCTGCCATTCATCGCGACACCTCATGAAAAGCGAAAGCGACGACACTCCAGGTCGTCGCTACCCGATTGATCCTCGCGCGCTCATGAACGCGCCTCATGATTGTGAAATTGGAATGTTCGCCGAAAGCGCCCACGGCGCGAGCGAGATCGTCACGCCACGATTGCGCTTGAGGAACTGAACGAAAGACTGGGAATAGGTGAGAGCTTAATGACCGCCTAGAGAAGATCGCACCTCACGAAAACGTATTGAAATCGCCGATCAAACTCCCTCAACCGCTAAATCGTTAAAGGCCTAGCTGTTTGCGTTCGCCATCGCCACGCTTGCCGCGCAGGAAGAGCTTGAAACGACGCGCGAATTATAACACAGGATGCAATATCCGGTAGTTAAACCGGGATTAAAATCCGCATGGCCCCATATGAGTTAGGATTCCATTTTGATAAGAGCTCTGCGCAAAGCCAGTTGGTTTTCGAAGAGCAATCCGAGGCCGCGGATTACGGCGCGCTGCGGGCTTTCGGTCAATCGCACTGAGAGGTCAGTCTCTCTCGAAAGCCGCTCGTCGAATCCGGCCAGCAGCGACGCGCCACCAGCGAGGATCATTCCACGGTCGTAAATATCGCCGGAGGCTTCGGGCGGCAGAGCTTCGAGCGCGTCCTGTACCGCGCGGACGATGCGATTGATGACCGTTTCGATCGCGTCGTGAATCTCGATGCTGTTGACGATGGCCATTTCGGGGTTGCCGGCGATGGCGCTGCGCCCCTTGACCATGGTGGTGTTCTCCTGGTCGAGTGGTACGGCGCAGCCCAGTTCGATCTTGACGCGTTCGGCCGTGCGCGGGCCGACCAGCAGGCTGTGGTTCTGTTTGATCATGTCGAACAGCGCGACGTCCATGTCGTTGCCGCCGACGCGCAGCGTGCGGGTGAAAATCAGATGGTTGTGAACCATCGCGGCGATGGTGGTCGTGCCCGCGCCGACGTCGACGACGAGCGTCGCGCGCTGGTCGTCGGGATCGACGCCGGCGCCGAGGATCGCCACGTAACCTTTGTTGACGAAATGGACGTTGGCGACGCTGGCTTCTTTGGCCGCGTAGCGCAGCGCGTAAGATTCGATGTCGCTGGCGTCGGCGGCGATCGAGATCAGCACGCGTCGCGACAGCGAGCGTCCGTCGCGGGCTTTGCGGATGTAGAATTCGAGTAGTTTACCCGCGAAGGTCGAGTCGGCCACGACGCCGTCCTGCAGCGGACTGATGATCTGTATGTCTTCAGAAGCGCGCCCTTCAAGTTCAAGCGCTTCCAGACCGACGGCGACGACCTCGCGCGAGGGAGAGTCGTACGCCAGCAGTGAAGGCTCATTGACCACGATGCCTCGTCCGCGCGCGAAGACCCGCGTGCGCGAAGTTCCGAGGTCTATGCCCAGGTCGTCGGTCATCAGATTGAAAATCGAGGGCAGCTTCATAAGTTTATGATTTGATCGCCTCACTTGATATTTTTAGCGTCAGGACAAATTAGATTACCAAGCTCGCCACATATGTTAAGCAGCCGCAAGTCTCTTCAGCAAGTGGTTAAACGCTGAATTCATTCATTGCTTTCGCCAAAGTCAGAACGCTTACGCTGCGGGCGCCGCCGTCGAGCAGGGCGCGGGTGATTTCGCCAGCCGTGCTTCCCGTGGTCATCAAGTCGTCGACGAGGAGCGCGGCGCGGCCCTCCACCAGACGGGGCGCCCGGACTCGAAAAGCTTTCTCCAGCGAGCGGGCGCGTTCCCGCGCGCCCATCCCGGCGCGGTGGCGTTCGGTCTTTTTGACGCGGATTACGGCGGTCGAATCCACCCGCACCCCGGAAAGCTCCGCCAGTTCGCGCGCGATGACCTCGGCCTGATTGAAACCGCGCTCCGCAAGCCTCTCCGGGTGCAGCGGCATGGGAATAATCGATTCGATCAGACCGGAATCGGGCAGCGCGTCAAAAGCCCGCCGCAGCAGCCCCCGCAAACGCGCGGGGATGTGAGGCGCCCCTTTCAGCCGCAATACGGTCTCGCGCATCGCCCCGCGGTAAGGCCCGCAGGAGCGAACGAAATCGAAGGCGAAGTGGTCGCACATCCCGCACCGCCTGGCGCCCGCCTCAACGCGCGACGCGCCGGGCAGCGGCGTCCAACACTTAACGCAGAAATCGGCGTCTTCCCGTTCGATCTCACGCCAGCACGCCGGGCATGCTACGCCGTCGCGCCACGATTCGATCACATCGTCGCAGACGCGACAGGCGCCCGGATAGAGCGCCGCCACCGCCGCGTCGCCGAGCGTGGCCGAAACTCGCAAAGCTTTGTCAAAAAAATTACGCAGTCCGGCAATCATCATTAAATCTTCTCACTCACGCGCGCTTTTTCCGCCGCGAAGCGTCGGGAGGATGCGAGCCATTGCGCATGAACTGTATGCTTTATCACTATTATATTTGTCCACCGTTCGACTAGAAAATTTTTGGGCCGTAGCGCAGAATGAAACTTCGCGCGCGCGCGGTTCGTTTGCATTATTTCACACAACCATAATTTCCACTCTATGATCGGGGAAACCATCTCTCATTACCGCATCATCAAGCGCCTTGGATCAGGCGGGATGGGCGAAGTTTATCAGGCTGAAGACACGAGGCTGCGCCGCCCCGTCGCGCTGAAGATGATGCTTGACGACGGCGGTCACAATGCGCAAGCGCGGATGCGCTTCCTGCGCGAGGCCCAGGCGTCTTCCGCCCTCAATCACCCCAACATCGTTACGATTTACGAAATCGACGAAGTCGAACGCGACGGCGCGCGCTACAGCTTCATAGTCATGGAGTATGTCGAGGGGCGAACGCTCAAAGAGGTCGCGGGCGAATGCTCCATCGAGGAGGCCGTGGACATCGTCATGCAGATCGCCGACGCGCTGGCCCAGGCCCACGAGCGCGGCATCGTTCATCGCGACATCAAACCGTCGAACGTGATCGTTACCCCTCAAAACCGCGTCAAGGTACTCGATTTCGGCGTCGCCAAATTCGAGCTGGCGCCGTTGGAAGACGGCGAGACGGCCAGCCTCTTCTCGACCGAATTCGTCAAGACCATGCCCGGCGCGGTCATTGGCACGTTCGCTTACATGTCGCCGGAACAGGCTCTGGCCAAAGACGTGGACCACCGCAGCGACGTCTTCAGTTTGGGCGTCGTGGCTTATGAACTGGTCGCCGGCCAGCCGGCGTTCACCGGCAATTCGTCGCTCGCGGTCGTCGACGCGATACTACACTCAGACCCGCCGCCGATGGCGCGGTTCAATCTGCAAACGCCGCCCGAACTCGAGGCGATCGTCAGGCGGATGCTGGAGAAGACGCCGGAATTGCGTTATCAGAGCCTGCGCGACGTTCACGCCGACCTGGACGCTTTGAAGCGTGAGAGTTTGACGCAGTTGCTGCCCGGCCCGAGTTACGAGACCAACGCCGGCTACAGCACTCAGGTTTTGTCCTCTAGAAGTGGCGGGAGCGGGGCTGCCAGGAGCGGGTCCGGAGGCTTCGGCGCGCGACAATTCAGCCCGCGCGCGGAGAAGAGCGTCGCCGTGCTGCGTTTCAACAACGTCACTAAAAGCCCAGAAGACGACTGGCTCGGCGTCGGCATCGCCGAGACCGTGACGGCCGATTTGAAGAATGTCGATGGGATGACCGTCATCGGGCGCGAGTTGATTTATGAGGCGCTGCGCCGGTGGAACGCTGAAAACCACACCGACTTCGACGAGAAATTCGCCACGCGAGTCGGCCGTGAGGTCGGCGCCCGCTGGATCATCGGCGGCGGCTACCAGCGCATCGGCGAGATGTTGCGCATCACCGCCCGCTTCGTCGAAGTCGCCACGGGTGAAGTGCTCAAGACCGTGAAGATCGACGGGCGGATGAGCGAAGTCTTCGACCTGCAGGACAAAATCGTTCACGACCTGTCGCGCAACCTCGATCTGGACAGCGGCAAGCTGAAAGGCGCCGCCCAGCGGGAGACCGAGGTGATTGAAGCCTATGAGGCTTGCACACGCGCCAGAATGGAGCTGTACAGCGGCAGCCGCGAAGGGCTGGACGGCGCGGTCCAGCTCCTCGAAAAGGCCATCGCGCTCGACCCGAATTACGCGCAGGCTTACGCCTTCATGGGCTACGCGTTCTCGCTCAAGGCGCAGTTTCTGTCGATGCCAGCCCTGCTCGATCGCGCGGTGGAGTACTTGCAAAAGGCGATCGAGTTGCGCCCGATGCTCTCGGACAGTTACAGCGCGCTGGGAATGACCTTCATCGCGATGAACCGCGTGGACGACGCCATCGGGGCGCTCAAACGCGCGATCGCGATCGCCCCTCACGACAGTTTCGTGCACGCCGCCCTGGGCCGCGCCTACTACATCGGTAAAGGCTTGTTCCGCGAAGCCGCCTACGAGTACGAGCAGGCGCTCGACGACGCTCAGGAAGGCAATTGGGTCGCGCCGGCTCTGTCGCACTGCCTGACCTACTTGGGCGAATACGAACGGGCCGAACAGATGGCTCGCCGGGCGATCGAGGCGCAGGAGCATTACCTGCGAGGCCATGAAGGCATACAAATCATCGGCGCCTACGCGCGGCTCGGCCACGTCTATTACCTGCAAGGCCGCTACGACGACGCGATCGCGGAGTATTACCGCGAAGTAGTTTTCGCCCGCCAGAGCGACCATGTGCTCAAAGAGCGGACGCTGATCGAGGTCTATCAGAAATTGACCAGCGCCTACGCGCGGCAGGGGAGCCTGGACGACGCCGGCGAGGCGTTCAGCCACGTCACGGCGGGTTTCGCGGAGCGTCTGGCGAAAGGCGCCGACGATCCGTTCACGCGGTATTACGTCGCCTGCGCCCATGCGATGGTGGGCGACAAGGCGAGCGCCCTCGAACATCTGCGGAAAGCGATCGAAGGCCGCCGCAACTTCAACGCCGCCCGCGCCCGCGTCGAGATCGACTTCGAGAGCCTGCGCGACGACCCGGAATTTCGAGAGTTGGTCAAAGCTTGATCAGTTCCGCCACGCGGCGCCCGTCAGGACCTGTGGTAAAATTTTTACGCATGTCCCGTGGTTTTCATCGTTCTATAAGTTCCAAGGGACAATATTGCAGCCGCGAATGAAGTCGAATATTAACGAAGGGCGGCAAGCAGGGTGGAGAACGAGAAAAAGGTTCGCCTCCATTCTTGGCCATTGGTGTTCATTCGCGGCTGCAATACTTTCTCTAAAATGCTATAAAATATCCACGTCCCTTTGATTCCCAAGATGGCTGTAGTCGCTGGAACAAGATTCGACCGTTACGAGATCATTTCGCCGCTGGGCGCCGGCGGGATGGGGGAAGTTTATCTGGCCCGCGACATGCGGCTCGAACGAAAGGTCGCGCTCAAACTGCTGCTCGACGAACGAACGAAGGACGATCAGCGTTTGCTCAGGTTCGAGCAGGAGGCCAGGGCGGCCAGCGCGCTCAACCACCCGAACATCATCACCATATACGAGATCAGCGATTATGGCTCGACGCATTTCATCGCCACGGAATTCATTGAAGGGTTGACGCTGCGAAAGATTCTGACCGAAGGGAAGATGCCGCTGATCGCCGCGCTCGACGTCGCCATTCAAGTCGCCTCGGCGCTCTCGGCGGCGCACGAGGCCGGAATCGTTCATCGGGACATCAAACCCGAAAACGTCATGCTGCGCCGCGACGGCATCGTCAAGGTGCTCGATTTCGGATTGGCGAAGCTGACCGAGGAAGGACAAGGAGACAAGGAGACAAGGAGACAAGGAGACGGGGAGACCTTGAATTCCCCATTCCCCCCCTCTTCATTTTCTCCACTCCAAACTGACCCGGGGACGGTCATGGGCACGGCGACTTATATGGCGCCTGAACAGGCGCGCGGTTGGCGGGTGGACGCGCGCGCCGACATCTTCAGCCTGGGCGTGGTGCTCTACGAAATGGTCGCGGGGCGCGCGCCCTTCGACGGTCCCACGCCGATTGACGTGATGACGCAGGTGCTCGACCGCGACCCTCGACCTCTGACCTCGTTCTCTTACGGCGCGCCGGTCGAATTGCAGCGCATCGTCGCCAAGGCCATGCGCAAGGATCGCGAAGAGCGCTACCAAACGGTCAAGGATCTGCTGATCGACCTGAAGAGCCTCAAACGCGAGTTGGAAGCCACAACGACGCAGAGTTACTCAACAAACGCCGAGACTTCCAGCGGGTCGAGAATCGCGGTAGCTCCCTCAACCGCGTCATCGATCGAGCCGATGGTCATTCGCGCGATTTCGAGCGCGGAATATATCGTCAGTGAGATCAAAAGCCACAAGCGCGGCTTCCTGCTCTCGCTCATCGCATTGGCGCTGCTCGTCATCGCGACGTTGACGTTCGTCCCCAACCGCCATCACCCGATCGAATCAATCGCCGTTCTGCCGTTCGTCACTCAGAATGACGAATCACAGACCGGGCCTGACACCGCGATGCTCGGCGACGCGATCACCGACAGTATCATCAACGACCTCTCGCAACTGCCGAACCTTGACGTCAAACCGCGCGGCGCCGTGCTGATTTACAAAGGCCGCGAGGTCGACCCGCGGGAGGTGGCGAACGGACTGGACGTCCACGCCGTACTGTCCGGGCGAATAATCCGGCGCGGCGACGCCGTGCAGGTTATCGTCCAGTTGGTCGACGCGCGCGACAACCGCGTCCTGTGGGGGTATCAGTACAACCGCAAAATCTCCGACCTGCTCCTGATCCAGCAGGAGATCGCCAGCGACGTGTCCGACAACCTGCGCCTGAAACTGAGCGGCCAGGAGAAGCGCCGTCTCGAAGCGCAGCAGCTTTATCGGAAAGGCCGCAACGCCTGGAACAAACGCACCCCCGACAGCATTCTGGAGGGCGTCGAACTCCTCAAACAGGCGATCCAGGTCGACCCAAACTACGCGGAGGCTTACGCAGGATTGGCCGATTGCTACAACATGCTGGTCAATTACAGCGTGCTTCCGCCAAACGAGGCTTTCCCAAAGGCGAAAGAGGCCGCCGAGAAGGCGCTAGAGCTCGACGGGGACCTGGCCGAAGCCCATACGGCCAGGGCTTTCATCTACTTTATGTGGGAATGGAACTGGGTTGACGCCGGACGCGAATACAGGACCGCCATCGATTTGAAGCCCAATTACAGCTCGGCCCGACAGTGGTACTCCAGCCTGCTCGCCGCAACCGGTCGAACCGACGATGCGCTCGCGGAGGTGAAATTGGCGCGCGACACCGATCCTTTCTCTCTCTCCATCGCCGCGCATCCCAGTTGGATCAACTACCTCTCTCGCAACGCCGAAGCCACTGTCCGGGAAGCCAGGCAGGCGCTCAAACTCGACCCAGGCTTCTTACCGGCGAGGCGTTACCTGGCGCTGGGCTACGATCTGCAAGGCAAATACAACGATTCCGTCCCCGAGTTTCAAAGAGCCCTTCAACGCTCGCCCGAAAGCACGCTGATCAAAGCCGAACTCGGATACGCTTACGCCAAATCGGGCAAGCGCGAGGACGCATTGCATGTGCTCGACGAATTGCAGCGGTCGCAGGGGCAGCGGCGGGTCTCCCCGTTCCATCTCGCGCTGGTCCACATCGGCCTGGGCGATAATGACCGCGCGATCGAACTGCTCGAGAAAGCCTACAACGAGCGCGCGGAGCGCCTGGTCTGGATCAGGGCCGATGCGCGCTTCGATCCGCTGCGCCTGGACCCGCGATTCAACAATATCCTGAAAGGAATGGGATTGACGCGCTGATAAAAACGGCGCGGCGCCGGTAGAGATGCAAAATTTTGCGTCTCTACCGGCGCCGTAACACTTAAGCCAGAACCTCGTCGATCACGCGCCCGTGGACATCTGTCAGTCGCATATCGCGTCCGTTGAAGCGGTAGGTCAGTTTCTCGTAATCGAGTCCGAGCAGGCGCAAAATGGTCGCGTGCAATTCATAGATTGACTTCCTGTTTTCGACCGCGCGGTATCCGTACTCGTCCGTCGCGCCCACGACGGTTCCTCCTTTGATCCCGCCGCCGGCCAGCCAGACGCTGAAGCCATTTCCATTGTGGTCGCGCCCGTCCATGCGCTCCGAGATCGGCAGGCGTCCGAATTCGCCATGCCAGATGATCAGGGTCGAATCGAAGAGGCCTCGGCCCTTGAGGTCTTTGATCAGCCCGGCGATAGGCTTATCGGTCTCGGCGCAATGCGACTCGTGATTGCCCTTCAAATCCCAATGCGCGTCCCAGCTCGGTTCGAAATTGCCGCCGCCGGAAAATATCTGCACGAAGCGCACGCCGCGTTCGACCAATCGCCTCGCCATCAGAGCCTGTCTGCCGAAGTAATCGGTAGGCTTCTCGCCCACGCCGTAAAGTTTCAGCGTCGCCGCCGACTCTTTGCTGATGTCAATCGCGTCGCTGGCATGGGTTTGCATGCGGAATGCCAATTCGTAGGAATAAATGCGCGCCGAAAGCTCGCTGTCCGCCGGGTTATGATCCAGATGTTTTTCATTCAGCTCGCGCAATAACCGCAGCCACTTCTGCTGTCGCTCCGGCGTGCGGCTGACAGGAGGATGCAGATCGACAATCGGATCGCCGCTGTCGCGGAACGGCGTGCCCTGATAAGCCGCAGGCATATAGCCATTGCCCCAGTTCGGCGCGCCGTTGATCGGCCCGCCGCGATAGTCAGTGAAGACGATGAATCCCGGCAGGTTCTCGTTTTCGCTGCCCAGACCGTAGGTGACCCAACTGCCGACGCTGGGATGGCCCGCGAGTATGCTGCCCGTGCACATCTGAAAGATCGCCGGGCCGTGCGCCGAGCTCTGAGCGTACATCGAACGGATCAGGGCCAGATCATCGGCGTGTTCGGCTACCTGAGGAAACAGCTCGGAAATCTCCATCCCGCATTGGCCGCGCTTGCGAAACGTCCACGGCGAAGGCATCAGGCCGCCGGGCGTCCCCATCGTCGGGCGCACTTCGCCCACGCCCGTCATCTGCTCGCCCTGCCGTGCGAACAGCAAAGGCTTCGGGTCGAAGGTGTCGACATGGCTGACGCCGCCGTAGCAGAAAATCGAGATCACCGCTTTCGCTTTGACGGGAAAGTGCGGCGGTTTTGGGGCGAGCGGCGATCTGGATTGCGCCAGAAGCCCGTTGCGGTTGAGCAGGTCGGCGAACGCTACGCCCGCGACGCCGCCGCCCAGTTTGGATAGTAGCTCTCTTCGTGAACAGTAAAATGGATTCATAAAAGCTTTTCCAACTCTGCGCGGAAGTTCATCCCGCCCGACTTTCGGACGCTGATCTTGCCGTCTCTATCAATCAGGAAGTAAGTGGGCGCGGCGTAGAACTGATATAGCTTCTGAATTGGCCCATCGGAGTTTCCCTCAATCGTCTGCGGCCAGTTCATCCTCTTCTCGGCCAGGAACTTTTGCAGCGCTTCTTTTGTATCTGCGCAGTTGATGCCAATGATCTCCAAGCCCTTGGAGTGATATTGCTCGTAGAGCTCCATGAGCTCAGGTATGGCTGCCTGACAGGGACCACAACCGATAAACCAGAAATCCAGGAGCACGACTTTGCCCCGATAATCGGACAGTCGGTGTGATTTGCCATCCAGGTCGGTAAAGGAGAAGTCCGTGGCCAGATCATTGGCGGAGAGAAAGACGCGCGCCGGCAATTTTTCAGCCAGCGGTTTGAGCCTCAGGCTACGTCCGTAGCGATCAATTTCAATGGCATAGCTCGTCTCACCCAAATTTATATGGCGCTCTTGTTTCTCCAAAGCTCGATAGGTCTCTTTCGATCCGTGAATGTCCCAGTCGAGCCGGCCGTCATTGTTCAGATCGAAAACTACGGCGTTGTAAATGCCAATCCCACCAAGCAGACCAAAATTGAGCGCCTGTTGGCCTACCTGGATTACGCCACGCCGCATTGTCCAATGGTAGCTTCGCAAAGCAAGTTTGGGCAGCGCGGCGCCAGGCAGGGTAGACTCACTGACGACCAGCTTAAGCATGACGGGATAACTTTGCTGGCCCTTCTCGTCACGGGCCGTCTTATTAAACAAGACCGAGTGTTGGCCGTCCTTCCGCTCGAAACGTAGCGGCGCGTCGTCACTCAGATCGCCATTCGCATTCAGGTCCGCATAGAGCAGATAGCCGCTTTTCTCGTCGCCATCCAAAATCCAGCTCAGTGTGCGAGGGCCAGCCTCAATCCTCAGATTGAAACCAAAGCGCGCCTGCGGACTGAGATTGGAGGGCTTCTGCTTGATCCCCACAAAATTCGGCATTTGCAACAGCGGCGCCACTCTCTGCTGGTATTCCTCATCGGTCAACGCATCCATTTCGACTCCATCAGCGCCCTCAATCAACGTTGGTTCTGCAGTGTCAGCCACTACGGGCTTTGTTTCCGCAGACTGAGCGTTGATATTCAAGGTCAGCAACGCGAGGTTAGCCACCGCCAAGCTGAGCCCGCACAGCAGCAAGCGAAGACAAAAACGTAAATTATATCTCGGGCTTTTCATACTGTCCTCCTCAGCTTATGGATTCATTGCCGGTAAACAAATTCATTGAGGTTGAACAGCGCATGGCAAAACTCAACTAACCCATCCGGCCCGTTCGGATCGCTTCGGATGAATTCCACCGTCTTCGCCCGCTCAAACGCCGTTGGCGCGCGCCCCAGCGCCAACCGGTAAGCCCGCTCCACCTGCGCCAGCGCGTCGTCGCCCGCCTCGCGCCGCAAACGTTCGGCGAAATAGTTGGCCTCCGTCAGAACGAAGTTGTTGTTCATCAGCAGCAGAGCCTGAGGCGCGATGGTCGAGCGGTTGCGGCGATCGCACGAGTTGATCAGGTTCGGTTGATCGAAGGTCTCGAAGAGCGGGTATCGAATGCTGCGCTTTGAATAGACGTAGAGACTGCGCCGCCACGTCGAAGGATCGTCATCCGGCTTGCCCGGCCACGTCCGCTTGGTGCTCGATTGGAAGAGCTTCGGATCGATGTACGGATAGACGCACGGCCCTCCCAGCGTGCGATCCAGATTGCCGGCCACGTCCAGTATCTGGTCGCGGATGATTTCGGCTTCCAACCGCATGCGTGGCATGCGCCAGAGCAGCCTGTTTTCAGGGTCGATGGCCACGTTCCCGGCGACATCGTCGCTGGCCATCTGATAAGCCTGCGAAGTCATTATCAGGCGATGCATCCGCTTGACGCTCCAACCTTGCGATTGCGGATTGTCTTTCGCCACGTCGCCACGTCGCCACGTCGCCATGTCTGCCGCTCCCTCGCTCCCCCGCTCCCCCGCTCCCCCGCTCATAAACTCCACCGCCAGCCAATCAAGCAATTCGGGATGCGTGGGCGGCTCGCCAAGCTTGCCGAAGTTGCTAGGCGTGCGCACGATGCCTTCGCCGAAATGATGCTGCCAGATGCGGTTGACCATCACGCGCGCCGTAAGCGGGTTTTGACGCGATATCAGCCATTCGGCCAATCCGCGTCGCCGGTAGCTCGATTTAGCGTTCGGCGGCGGAACGGGAAACTCGTAATCAGTCTCATTGATCACAGACAGCGTTCCCGGCGTCACGACGGGGCCTTTGGCGTCGGGCGCGCCGCGTTGCAGGAAATAGGTGGGGCCGGGCTTCGAGCCGGATTCGCCGACGGCGCGCGCTGTCGGATAGGGTCTGGGTTTCTGTTGATCGAGCGCCCTGATCTGTTCGACCAGTTCCTGATGCTTGCGTTTGTCGTCGGCGGACAGGCGAGCCACGATGTCTTTCTCGGTCAACTTCTGCGAGAGCGAATCGTCTTCCAGGGTCTTCTTGATCTGCTGGACGTTGAGCCGCTGGCCCGGCGTGCGCTTCTCAGGCGGCGTGCGCCAGGCGATCTGCATGTATTCGGGCAAACGGTTGATGGCCTCTTCGACCAGCGTTTTCAGGTATGGCGCTTCAAGCTCATCTTTGGCTTTCTTGAGCGGGCGCTGCAATCCTTCGATGCGCAGCGTCTCGGCCTTGTGCGCGGCCACTACGTCGGCCCCGACCAGCGGATAGCTGACCGGTCTGAGGGGCGCGAAGACGGCCTGCATACGGTAGAAATCTTTCTGCGGGATGGGATCGAACTTGTGGTCGTGACAGCGGGCGCAGTTGACTGTCAATCCCATGAACGTCAACGAGGTTGTCGTGATCAGATCGTCCAGCGCGTCCTGCCTCCCGCGTTCGCCTCCGCCTCCTCCTTCAGGACCGAGCCGCAGGAAGCCCGTCGCAATCATCGCTTCTTGTGATTCGGGCGCGTATTCGTCGCCGGCGAGTTGTTCGCGGATGAACTGGTCGTAAGGCTTATCGTCGTTGAACGCCTTGACCACGTAGTCGCGGTAGCGCCACGCGTCGGGCCGATCCACGTCGAACTCGAAACCGCCCGAATCGGCGTAGCGAACCAGATCGAGCCAGTGGCGCGCCCATCGCTCGCCATATTGCGGACTGGCGAGCAATCGATCGATCAATCGTTCCCAGGCTCTCGGCCGGGAGTCTTTGACGAAGGCGGCGATCTCTTCCGGAGTTGGCGGCAATCCCGTCAGGTCGAGATAGGCGCGGCGGATGAGCGTGCGGCGATCCGCTCGTGGCGAAGGTTTGATGCCTCTGTCCTTCATCTTCGCCAAAAGGAAAGCGTCAATCGGATTGGCGCCCCAGCCCTGATATGACACGCGCGGAGGAGCGACGCGGCGCGGCGGCTGGAAGGCCCAAAAACCGCGCTCCTCCGGCGTGATCGGACGCTCGATGAGTATAGCCGGTTCGTCTTCCTTGCCGGCAGCGGCCTCCCTCTCGAATCCGTCGAACGAAGCGCCGGCCTCGATCCATCGCCGCAGCGTCTCGACGGCGGCGTCAGTTAGCTTCTTGCCCGGCGGCATCGTCGGCTTCGCTTGATGTGAGACGAATTGGTAGAGCCGGCTCGCGCCCGCGTCGAACGGCTCGATGACCTTGCCGTTGTCGCCGCCCGCTAGAGCCGATTCAGCCGTCCGCAGATCAAGCCCTGACATCTTCGCCGCGCCGTGACAACCGAAGCAGTTCTGCTTCAGCACGGCGTAAGCCTGGCGCGAGAGGTCTCGCGGATCCTCCTGCGGAAGCCTGGCGCCCGCGCCGGGCAGGAAAAAAAACGCGAACAGGTAGAAGCCGCCCGCCAATGCGACGAGATTGCGGTATTTGCGGATGACCATTTGATTTCTCTGTGGTTTTCCGCCGCTAGCGCGGCGAAGATCAATGAACAAAAACCTCAAGGAAATTGTGGTGAACTGTACTTAGCTAACTTCCAAGCCATAAAATCCGGCCATGATCAAAGTCAACATACGTGAAGCCAAAACCGAGCTATCACGCTTGCTCAACCGTGTGATCGCAGGCGAGGAAGTAGTGATCACCAGAGCCGGTAAGCCGGTGGCTCGCTTGATTCCCATCGAATCGCCGCATCCAGCCAGTCGCCTTGGATTGGACAGGAGCGACTGGTAAGCGCCCGAGGATTTCAATGCCCCTTTGCCGGAAGAAATCATGAAAGCCTTCTGGGGCGGAACCTGATGCGACTGCCACGATTCAACGAACCACCTTTCCCTTGACTAGAGCCTGCGCCGCCACCAGATTGTTGCCGAAATTCGTGAAGTCCTTGAACGTCCAGACGACTTTCTTGTCGCGCGTGACTTCGATGAGCTGCGGGTTCTCCGGGCCCGCGTGAGTGTTGCCGATGATCAAATTGCCGTTGGGCAGCAGTTCAAGCGTCGTCACCCACGCGAGCGTGACGCCGGGCAATTCTTTCTGGTCAATGCTCCAGACGATCTTGCCGGCGGGCGTGACTTCGAGCACGCGGTTGTTATTGCCGCCCGCGATCATCGTGTTGCCGTTCGGCAGCCTGATCGCGCCGAAGACATTGACGCCATGACCTTCGGGGCCGTGGCCGGGCGATTCCGGGCGACCGTTCAGGTCCATCTCGTAAGTCCACACCACTTTTCCGGCGCCGTCATATTCGCGCAATTTGCCGTCGCCCTCGTGACACACGAGGTAATGGCCGTTGTCGAGCTTGCGTACCATGCGCGTGTCGCGGTGGGGGTTGGGATGGTCAACCATGAGCGCGATCTGCTTGACGATCTGACCTTTCTTGTCCACTTCGACGAGACGGGTATTGCCACTCTCGGCGATCAACGTCAGCCCGTCCTTTAAGCGCTGATACGAATGAATCTCTATGCGACCAGCGTAGCCCTCTTTCGGCTTGGCCTCGTACTGCCATACGACCTGCTTGTCGCGGTTCAGTTCGACGACGGTCGTATAGCTGGTCTGAAAGAGCACGTTGCCGTTGGGCAGCATTTGGATATCGTGAATCTCGCGCGCGTCATTATTGGGCGCCGACCATTCGATCTCGCCTTTGGCGTTGACGATCGCGACATGTTTGTTGTCCGCCCCGAGCACGCGGTAGTCGCGTGCGCTATCAATAGATTTCTCGGTTTTCGTTTGCCCCGAAAGATGGGCCGGAACAAACATCGCGCAGAGCAGCGCGCAGCCGAGAGCAGTTTTAGACCTTGATATTTTCAATCAAACCTCCTGGGGAAAATCCCTGGGTACGCGCCGCTTCCAGCGCGCAGGCAGGCCCAGGGGAACAATTGGAAGCCCGCCGCGCCTTGAGCGGATGCGCGCGATCGCAAGCAATAAATTCTCAACGCAGGCGGGGCGACATCGGGGGTGTCTGCCGCCAATCAATACGCCTTTCATCGAGACTGCGCGCTGGAAGCGACGCGCACCAAGGGACGATTTTCATTCTTTTAAGGCTCGGCGCTGATGGTCGCAAGTATCCGCGCCTTCTGTGTAAGTTGCTTTTCGCCTATCCGGAGCGTCACAAGATATTCGCCAGCCGCCATTGTCCGAATCTCTCCGCCGGGTGGGCGAAATCCTCCACCTGCTGGCCGATCGGCATCACTCAAATCCCAGACGATGCTATTGATTCCCGCTTTCGCCGTCCCATTCAGCGTGCGAATGGTTTTGCCGCTCGCGTCGGCCACAGTGAGCGTAACTTTCTCCCTGGGCGCCTCTCTCAGATAATAATTGAAGGTCAGGCCGTTCGGCTCGTTCTGCGTCACAGCGAGGCGGTCGCCGTAGAGACGATAATTGCCCAGCGCGCCTTCGCGCCGCCAGGCTCTCGGTCTTACGGCGAAGAAATGCGCGTCGCCGGCGAGCGACTCTTCATTCATCTCACGCAGCGGCGTGATGTCCGTCACCCAGACGCCGCGACCGTATGTTCCTACAACTAGATCGCCTTCGCGGGGATGAACGACCAGGTCGTAAACGGCCACCAGCGGCATGTCGCCTTTCAGCGCCGACCAATGTTTGCCGCCGTCCAGCGATACGTAGACTCCCATGTCATTACCGACGAAGAGCAGGTTGGGATTCTGTTGATCTTCAAAAACGACGTTGATCGGCCGCTCAGGAAGTCCCGCGGCGATGGAGGTCCAGGTCGCGCCGAAATCGGCGGTTTTGTAGAGAAACGGGCGGAAGTCGTCCTGCCGATGGCGCGACTTTGCGACGTAGGCCACGCCGGCTTTGTGATGAGAAGCGAAGACGCGCGTCACCCAGGCGTCCTCAGGACCGCCAGCCCTGGCAATCGCTTTCGTGACGTCATTCCAACTGGCGCCCGCGTCCGTGGTCACCTGCGTCTTGCCGTCGTCCGCGCCGACCCAGATTACGCCGGCCTGCGCGGGAGATTCGTCAATCGTGGTGATCGTGCAATGTTGAATGGCCGCGCCCGGCGGACTGATCTTCGAGGGATCGTTTGTGGTCAGGTCCGGGCTGATCTCTTGCCATGTCTCGCCGCGATCACGCGAGCGAAACAACACCTGCGCGCCTGCGTAGAGCGTCTTCGAGTCATGCGGCGAGATACGCAGCGGCGCGACCCAGTTGAACCGCAGCATTGATTGACCTTGGGGTTGTCCCTGTGGCCGCGTCGGAGCGATGATTTTGCGCACGCGCGTCTTCTGATCGAGCCGCGCGTGGCGCCCGAACTCCTGCGTGTTGTAAACCCATCGGCTGTCTGTCGGATCTACCTGGTTGTACATCCCGTCGCCGACGCCGACGGTCACCCAATCCGCCAATCCGACGCTACCCGACCAGCCGTTGCTCGGCCCCTTCCACGATTCGTGATCCTGCAACCCGGCGTAGATGTTGTATGGATTCTCCATATCCACGGTCAGCGCGTAGACCTCGCCCAGTGGCAAATTGGCCAGATGGTCGCAGGTCTTGCCGCCGTCGTAGGATATAAAAACGCCGCCATCAGAACCGGCGATGATCCGATCGGAATTCTGCGGATCAATCCAGACGGTCCGGAAATCGCCGAAGGCTCTGCGGAAAGGCCGCGATTGCGACCGTCCCGCGCCCGTCCAGGTTTTGCCGCCGTCTTCGGAGCTGCTCAGGTTCGCTCCAGTGATGAAGAGCCGGTCGGGATTGTTCTGATCAACTCGGAGTTGGTTGAACGCGTAGCCGGTCTTGCTGCTCATATCGCCGCCGTCCGCGCTCACTTTGCGCCACGTCGCGCCCGCATCGTCGCTGCGATAGACCTCGCCTCCCACGGCGCGTTCGCGCATCGGCCGTTCAGGCGCCGTGAGGCTGCGCTCGCGGTTGATCTCTTCCTCGGTCGCGGCGCGCTTGTTGCGGTTGTCTACGAGCGCGTAAATCGTCTTCGGGTCTTTCTGATAGATGTCTATCCCGATGCGCCCAATCTCGCCGTTGGGAAGACCTCCTTCCAGCCTTTTCCAATTCTCGCCGCCGTCGGTGGATTTGTAGACGCCCGTGCCCGGCCCCCCGTCCTGCAATCGCCAGGGGTAGCGCAAACAATCGTAGGTCGCGGCGTAAAGCGTATTCGGATCGCTGCGGTTGATGACCAGATCGATCGCGCCCGTGTGATCGTTGACATAGAGAACCGGCTTCCACGTCTTGCCGCCATCGGTCGTTTTAAAGACGCCGCGCTCTTTATTGGTCGAGTAGAGATGTCCCATCGCCGCCACGTAGACGATGTCGGGATTCGACGGATGAATCACGACGCGGGCGATGTGATGCGAGTCGGTCAGGCCCATACGGCGCCAGGTCTTCGCGCCATCGGTCGATTTGTAAACGCCGTCGCCCCAGTAAGCGCTGCGCGCGCACGAAGCCTCGCCCGTCCCAACCCAGACGATGTTCTCGTCAGAACGGGCGATGGCCAGCGCGCCGATTGAGGCGACGTTTTGATTGTCGAAGACCGGCTCGAAGGTAGTTCCGTTGTTAGTGGTCTTCCAGACGCCGCCGCTGCGCGCAGCCACGTAAAAGGTGTAGAGATGCGATTTGAGCGGCGCCTCGGGCACGGCGATGTCGGAAACCCACGCGCCGGCGCGGAACGGCCCAAGGTTGCGATACTGAAAGCCGTCGCGCAGCGTGGCGTCAAGGCGCGCCGAGCCGCCGGTTTGCAAGGGAATAGTGAAGACTGAAATGGTCAGCGCGAGAATCAGGTGTTTCATATCTCTTCTTTTTTGAATTTGAATAGAACATGCGGGCGCCGGCTGTCTTGAAAATCTGAAAGAAAGCTTGAACAAAATTAGGGGGGCTCCCTAATTTTGTTCAAGCTTTCATATGGATATACAAGACAGTGTTTTTCTTGAATGTTTTACTTAATCGCCACAGCTCAAAGATCAAGAAATCAGGAGAGAAAATCATGACACCCTTTAATTGCCGCGTTTTGAACGCGCTCGGCGCGATGCTGGCCATCGCGATATTGGCGAGCGCCTCCTTAGCTCAGGTCACAGGCCGCATAAGCGGATCAGTAGTAGATCAATCAGGCGCGGTCATTCCCAACGCCAAAATTGAATTGATTTTGCCGGGAGGCGCGCGCGCCATACTCAATGCCGTCACCACCAACGATGGCTTGTTCAATCTCTCAGGCGTGCTCCCCGGCTCTTACGAACTGGCAGTTACGGCGCAGGGCTACAAAAAGCGGGTCGTACAGGAACTGGCCGTCCGTCCGGGACAGGAGTTGGCCTTGCAGGCGATTCAATTGGAGGTCGGCCAGGTCAGCGAGACGGTGCAGGTGACCGAAACGCAAACCGTGCAGACCGCGAACGCCGAGGTTTCATTGAGCATTACCCGGCAGCAACTCAAAGAGCTGCCGGTCTTGAACCGCAGCCCGCTGGGCTTTGTCACCACGCAGGCGGGCGTGACCGCGTCAGGCGGCTCCAACGCTTCGGTCATCAACGGCCAGCGCACCACCTTCACCAACATCACGCTGGACGGGATCAACATCCAGGATAATTTTATCCGCACCAACGCCGTGGACTTTTCACCGAACTTGCTGCTGCTCGATCAGGTGGCCGAGTTCACGGTCTCGACTTCCAATACCAACGCCTCGGCAGGCGGCGGCGCCTCGCAGGTGGCTTTCGTGACGCCATCGGGGACCAACACTTACCACGGCTCGGGCTACTGGCAGAACCGCAACAATGCCTTCGCCGCCAATACATGGTTCAATAACCGCGACGGCGTGGCGAAACCCTTCCTCAATGCGAACTGGGTAGGCGCGACATTTGGCGGCCCCGTGATCAAGGACAAGTTGCTCTTTTACGCCAACTACGAGGTGTTTCGCCAGCGGCAGCAGACAGCGGCGAACCGGGCGATTTTGACGGACACCGCGCGGCAGGGCATCTTCACCTACAAAGATGCTAATGGCGCCGTCCAACAGGTGAACATACTGGATAAAGCGAGCGAGCTGCTGAAAGCGAAAGTGTCGGTGGACCCGGCGACGCAGGCAATCCTGCAGAAGGTGCCCGGCGCCGACAAGATCAATAACTTCCGGATGGGCGACAGCAGCGCCACCTTCCTGCGCAATACGGCCGGCTATTCCTTCAATATTCGCAACAATCGCAGTCAGGACCACCTGACCACGCGGGTGGACTATAACCTGTCGCCAAAGAACACCTTCTCAGGAACTTATATTTGGAACAACGACATCCTTGATCGCCCCGACGTCTCCAACGATTTCTCGCTGCTTCCCAAAGTCATCAACGACGACACGACGAAGCTGCTCTCAGTGGGGTGGCGGTGGAATCCGACCTCGACATTCACCAATGAGCTGCGGGGAGGCTACAACCTCGCGCCGGTGATCTTTCTCAGTTCGGAGGATTTCGGCGATGCCATTATTGAAATCGCCGGCGGAGCCAATAACCGGCTATTCGGCAACCCGCTGAACACCTTCCGCACTCAGGGGCGAAATACGAATACCTACAATTTCCTCGACAACGCCTCTTACATTCGCGGCAGGCACACCTTCCAATTCGGGTTCCAAATGCAGAAGATCTCGGTTGAGCCATTCAACGAGGCTGGGATCACACCGACCTATACGCTCGGCATAGGTAATGGCAACCTGGGAGGAGGGCTGACTAACGCGCAGTTGCCGGGCGCGAGCGCGACGGATGTGACCGCCGCCAACAACCTGCTGGCCAGCCTCGCCGGCTTCGTCACCAGCGACAGCCAGACTTTCAATGTCAAGGACCGCACTTCCGGTTTCGCCGATGGGGCCGAAAACCGGCGCCACTACCTGCTCTATGATTACGCGGGCTATGGGGCCGATACATGGAAGGTCCGGCCCCGGCTGACGGTTAACGCGGGAGTGCGCTACGAGTATTTCACCCCGGTCAACGAGCGCGACGGCCTGGCGTTGTTGCCACAGCTGAGTGGCGGGAACGCGATCGGAACTCTGCTCTCGAACGCAACGCTCGACTTCGCCGGCGCCTCGGTGGATCGCCCCTTTTACAATCCCGACCGGAACAACTTCGCGCCCAACGTAGGGTTGGCCTGGGACATTTTCGGCGATGGGAAGACGTCGCTGCGGGCCGGCTATAGCATCAACTTCGTCAATGACGAACTGGTTGTAGCCTTGAGCGCCGACGTCGGCTCCAACGGCGGGTTGGGCCAGACCGTGCAGGCTTCAAACTTGACCGCGCAAGTCAGCTCGAACCTGCCAGCGATCGCGACGCCGGCTTTCAAGGCGCCGCGTACATTCCAGGACAATCGGAATCTGAGTCCGACGGCGCTGCCCAGTTTCGCGATGCCCGATCCCAATCTGCGCTCGCCATACGTGCAGCAGTGGAACATTGGCATCCAGCGTGAAGTCAAGGGTGTGCTCTTCGACCTGCGCTACGTGGGCAACCATGGGACGAAGCTGTTCCGGAGCATCGATCTGAATCAGGTTAGCATCTCGCCGGCTTTTCTGGCTGACTTCAATCGCGCCCAATCGAATGTGGCGCTCTCTACCGCTAAACGCGCTCAAGACAAAACGACGACGATCAGCGGAGCCTTTAATCCGAACATTTCGGGCAGCCAGCCACTTCAGATCTTCCCGCAACTACCCAAAGGCGGCGATTTGGCCAACGGCAACAACATCTCGCTGCTTAACCAGGGTGAGGTCGGCCAATTGGCTTTCACCTATCAGAACCAGGGGCAGAATGGGCCGATCAACTTCTTCGCCAACCCGATCGCGGCGGCAACGAACCTTTTCCTTAATTACAGCAATTCCACCTACAACGCTTTGCAGCTCGATGTGCGTGGCCGGTTACGCGATCTGACGTTTCAGGCCAATTACACCTTTTCCAAAGTGCTGTCGGATTCCATCGCCGGTTCTCAAAACAATTTCCAGAGCCGGGTCGAAGCGCTGCTGGATAGCAACCAGCCGCAGATCGAACGGGCGCGGGCGCCGTTTGACGTGACACACGTAATTAAAGGCAACTTCGTCTACAGCCTGCCGATCGGCGCCGGGCACTGGCTCAATCCGAAGCATCTGCAACGAGCCTTCTCAGGCTGGTCGGTCAGTAGCATCATCACCGAGCAATCGGGGTCGCCGTTTTCGATCCTGAGCGCGCGCGGCACGCTCAATCGCGCCGGCCAATCGGGGAGTAACACGGTGAATACCAACCTCGCCGGATCGCAACTGAGCGACCTCTTCCAGTTCCGGATGACGGATACCGGGCCCTACTATATAGCGGCTTCGGCGATTGGGACGGACGGACGCGGGGTGGCGGCCGACGGCAGCGCGCCCTTTAACGGGCAAGTCTTCTTCCAACCTGCGGCGGGAACTGTCGGCTCTTTACAGCGACGCCAGTTCTCCGCTCCCTGGGTATTCGGTATGGACTTCGCGGTGAGTAAGACCACCAAGATCACTGAGAGGCACCAATTGGTGTTTCGCATGGACGCCTCGAACATCTTCAATCATCCGGCATGGTCCTTTGGCGATCAGACGGTAACTTCGTCCCAATTCGGCCAGATCACCAATACTTTCTTCGGCCGTCGCGTGTTGCAGTTTAGCTTGTATTACCGCTTCTGACGGCCAAATGAAAATCGTGACCCTGGGTACGCGTCGCTTCCAGCGCGCTCTCGGCGAGGGGCTTATTGAAAGCAAATAGCCTACTTGCCGAGAGCGCGCTGGAAGCGACGCGTACCCAGGATTTTTCTGAAGAGACAGTAAATGAAACACTCACACTTTCGCCCAAACATTCTTAGGGTTACGGCGCTGCTGGGCAGCCTGCTGCTGCCATCATTGATTTATGCGCAAGGCTCGCAAGCCGATTACGATCGCGCCAACAGCCTCCGCAACAGGTTTCAAGGACTGGCGATCAATCTTCCCGAAAGAGCCAACTGGATCGAGAAGACCAGCCGGTTCTGGTATCGGAAATCGGTTAAGGGTGGGAACGAATTCGTCCTGGTGGATGCGGAAACACTCGCCAAAAGACCGGCGTTCGATCATGAGAAGCTGGCCGCTTCGCTTTCAAGCGCGGCTGGCGGGAAATACACGGCGGTGACTCTGCCTTTCAACGCCATCACGTTCATTGACAACGAGCGGGCCATCGAATTCGCCGCCGCCGGCTCGATGTGGAAGTGCGATCTTTCGGAGTACGCCTGTAAGAAGGGCGGCCCTGCGCCTCAATCCCAGTTCGGCCTGCGGGGGCGTCCGCCGGAAGATGACCCTGAGGAATCCCCGCGGGAATTCGACAACGATGTCTTTGACGGAATGGTTGATCTTTTGCCACAGGAGGCTCCACAGCAAGGGCAACGACGCGGCGCCGGGTTTCAACTCCCTGGTCAGGCTGCGCAGACCGAGAATCTGAAAGCTTCTCCCGACGGAAAGTGGGAAGCGATCATCCGGAACTACAACGTCTTTATTCGACCCAAGGGAAAGACCGAGTCTACCCCACTGAGCTACGAGGGCTCGGAAGGAAATTACTACACGTTGGCGTCCGTCACCTGGTCTCCGGATTCCAAGCGGTTAGCGGCTTACCGCGTGCGTCCGGGCTATCGCCGCGAAGTTCATTATATCGAATCATCGCCGGCGGATCAGCTTCAGCCGAAGCACTCGACGAGGGAATACGCCAAACCGGGAGACACGCTGGACATCGCGCAGCCGGCGCTCTTTGAAATTGAGACGAAGAAGCAGGTCGTTGTTGATCCGGGTCAGTTTCCGAATCCATACAGCCTGTCGAATCCGGTCTGGCGCCGGGACGGCCGGGCGTTCACGTTTGAATACAATCAACGCGGACATCAAGTCTATCGCGTGATCGAGGTTGACGCCGCGACCGGAAAAGCGCGCGCAGTCATTTCCGAAGAACCCCAAACATTCTTCTCTTATCGCCCGCTGCAGGGCAATCAGAGAGAGACCGGCAGCAAGTATCGTTACGATCTGGGCGACGGCAAGGAAATCATCTGGATGTCGGAGCGCGACGGATGGCGACACCTTTACCTCTACGACGGGGTGACGGGCAAAGTGAAGAATCAGATTACGAAAGGCCCATGGGTAGTGCGCGCGGTCGAGAAGGTGGATGAAGAGAAGCGCCAGATCTGGTTCCAGGCGAGTGGCGTGTATCCCGGGAAAGACCCTTACTTCACCCACTACTACCGGATCAATTTCGACGGGAGCGGCCTCGTGGCGTTCACCGAAGCTGACGGGAATCACACGGTGGTCTTCTCTCCCGATATGAAATATTACGTTGACGCCTGGTCGCGCGTTGATCTGGCGCCCATTGCGGAGCTGCGCCGCACGGAAGACAGGAAAGTCTTGTTGGAGTTGGAAAAGACCGATATATCGGCGCTGGTAGCCTCTGGCTGGCGGGCGCCCGAAGTCTTCACGGCGATGGGGCGAGACGGGAAGACCGACATCTGGGGCGTCATCCAACGCCCGACGAATTTCGACCCGTCGAAGAAGTATCCGGTCATCGAGTCCATCTACGCGGGGCCCCAGGGCTCATTCGTGCCGAAGACATTCAGCCCCGCCGCCCCGCCGCTGGCCGAACTCGGCTTCATCGTCGTTCAGATTGACGGGATGGGGACGAATAACCGGTCGAAGGCGTTTCACGACGCCGCATGGAAGAACCTCGGCGACGCCGGGTTCCCCGACCGCATTCTGTGGCACAAGGCGGTGGCCGCGAAATATCCGTATTACGACATCAGCCGCGTCGGCATTTATGGGACTTCCGCCGGCGGACAGAACTCGACGGGAGGCGTACTCTTCCATCCGGAGTTTTACAAGGTCGCCGTCTCCAACAGCGGCTGCCACGACAACCGGATGGATAAGATGTGGTGGAACGAACAGTGGATGGGATGGCCGCTCGGCCCTCACTACGTGGCCGCATCCAATGTGGATAACGCTCATCGATTGGAAGGAAAGCTGCTGTTAGTCGTCGGCGAGATGGACACGAACGTAGACCCGGCCTCGACTTTCCAGGTGGTGAACGCGCTGATCAAAGCCGGAAAGAAGTTCGACCTGCTCTTTGTTCCCGGAGGCGGGCACGGAGCAGGCGGAGCCTATGGCCAGAGGCTGCTTCAGGACTTTTTCGTCCATCACTTGCTCGGCGTCGAACCGCCCGATTGGAACAAGGCCGAAATGAAGATAGAGCGCGAAGCAGGGCAAAATTGATTGTTGCGGGTTGCAAATGCATGTACGGGATGGCAAGCGGTACTAGTACGGGGAGCATGATTCTCAGCCTGCGGAGCAGGCGGCAGAATAAAGCCTGGGGTGGAGCGCAGCGGAACCCCAGGAATATGGCGCATCAACACATCAAACCCGCGAAGCGGGTGGCAGCTTTTTGTTATTAGCCAAGATTGGTCAATGGCTGCCGCCCGCTCCGCGAGCTGGTGTAGTAAATCTCCGTCGTACCTGGGGTTCCGCGCTGTCGCGCTCCACCCCAGGCTTTATTCTGCCGCCCGCATCCGCGGGCTAAGAATGTGTCTGAGGCGATTCGGTCCACCCCTTCTCCCTTTTTAGCGTTCAACGACCGTCGCGCGGGAGATGTAATCGAGACGCGGAAAATTTTCCTTCAGCCAGGCATTGCCGCCTTCGAAGAGCGGACCTTGCTTACCTGCCCGAATGCCGCCGCCGGCCGTTTCGCCGTATTCGGCATTGAGCGCATCGGCGACATCCATACCTTCGATGATCTTCCCGAACGGCGCAAAAGGTTCTTTGTCGTGCGTCGCCGAATTATCTCGCAAGTTGATGAATACCTGCGTCGTTCTGCCGTTCGCCACGGCGAAGGCATACGCGATTGTCCCGCGAACGTTGGATTCGCGGCGCGGGTCGTCCGGGATCGTCCGTGTTCGCCAAATATTCGAGACCTTCGGGTCGCCGTTGACGCCGAACTGCGCCCATCGCTCTTTGATGACGCGGTGGAAACGCACTTGATCGTAATAGCCGGCGCGGACGAGGTTGTAAAAACGATCAACTCCATTCGGCGCCCAGTCGCGATGAACCTCGATCAGGATGTCGCCTTTGCTCGTTTCGAGCCGCACGTTGAAAAGTTCCGGCGCGTGGCGGTTCATTTCCGGCGCGTCGGGCGTGAGCAGAAGCGAGCGGGCGGTTGTCTGCCTCCACCCATGAATCGGCAGGAGAATCAGACAGGCCAACACAAAGACTGCCGCAAACTGCTTTCCAGGTTTCACCAGATTTGTCTTGCTCCTTCA
>DASTMP010000007.1:0-7495 GCA_035714085.1 Blastocatellia bacterium | reverse complement strand
CTGGCTGTTGAGCGTCAACCGTTGGAAGTAATAGACCGTAGGCAGAACCGATCCGGCCACTCCCAGCGTGAAGCCGCTTCCGCCATTGGCCGTGAAGTCGCCATACGCGCCGGCCGGCGCGGCGATCTGCCCAACGTTGCTGTTGAGCGTCAGATTGCGCAACGTCGCCCAGTCGCCGACGGGATCGCTCGAATTGTTGAGCGTCACGCTGCGTGTCCCGGTCGGCGGCGCAGGCGTGGAGACAAGACGAAGGCGAAGGTCTGGTCAACCAGACCACACAATGCGGCCATGTCGTCCAACACAATGATCACTTCGTTGCGTTACCAGTGAGAGGACTCTGCAATGTTGGGGTCCTGGCAAGGAATGGACTCCTATCAGAAGTCGCTCCAAAGAGAGATGCTGGCCCACACTTCCCAGGCGGCGTTTGCGATCCCGGAGGGACAATAGAAGATCCCTATTGGAACACCGGGACAAGACCATTGGCCGAAGGCGTAACATGCGAATCCGGCAATAATAATTCCGGCATCGATCTGGCTCATGGGACTTTCACTACGTTAGGAAGCCCAGTGCGAATCGTCTGGCGTTTCAACTAGGTCGTAAAAGCAGCCTAGCTGCAAGCCTGCTAATCTTCAGAGAAGGCACTTGAAAGGAAGGAAATCATGAAAAGACGAATGATCATTCTAGCTCTAGCTCTAGCGCTGATATTTGGGACAGCGGTATACCTGTGGTATAGCCATCCGGCCACAGGGTTATCAATAGCCTCAACCCTGACTCCGCAGACATATGATACCAAGTCACAATTGGAGGACTCTGCAAAAACGACGTCAGAAGTGAAGCCCACTCAGAAACAGACACCAGTTCCACCTCCTCCCCCACCGCCCTTCCCAGGTAATGAACCGACTACTCTAGTTGCTGAACCCTCCTCTGAGCCATCGCGCACTTTAATTGGCGTAACGAGTGAATATCTAAGCCAGATTGAACAATACTTGCCTGAAGGGTCCAGAATTTACACTTATCCTGAAGGCAACCTCTACCGCCGCGCCGCTCTCGTCGACTCCGACCTAGACGGCAATAATGTTGCTGAGACAATAATCATCCATACAGAAAAACAGCCTACGGCTAAGGAGCCTACCCCAACATTGGTTCTCAGCATACTTTCGCGCGCTGGGGATGCGCTTTCAGTAAGCCAATCGGTCCCTCTAATCGGCGGAGTCCTCTTCAATGTGAACGTGGATGGTCTTATTTCCCCATTGGCCGTTCGTGATGTAACTGGGGACGGCCGTCCAGAAATCCTTGTAGCCTCAGGGGTCGGAGCGAGCCTTGGAGGATATCTCCAAATTTTCACAATAGGCGGATTAACTATTCGCCAACTCGCCCGCATCGGCGGACACTTCTTCAATGTGAGAAGCGGGAACCAAAACAGATCTACAATGATCAATGCGCGATGGAAAGAAGAAGAGACAACAAAAAATTACAAGTGGAATGGCCAAGAGTTTGAAGAGGTCAGGTAACTGGGTAGCAAGATAGACGCCGCCCAATCAATTTGTGCGGAGCCTATCTGACACAAACTGCTACCGAGTCGCTGCTTGCTTCTTTTGTCGCGCTCACTCGGACGGCGCGAGCAAGCGCAGCCGCCCGTTATTGTTTATTGTCAAACGATCACTCGCCAACCCGCCAACGATCAGGCAATTGCCGTTGACCGCCACTGCGCCCCTCGGCGCCGCGACGTAGCCGTAAACATTCGCGCCGCCATTCAGCGTCAGGCCGCCCGCATAGACATTGAACGTCAGCCAGGCAGGATGATCCGCATTACCGATCACGCCTCCGTTGACGCTGATGCCATTGGCCACGATCACGATCACTGGACCTACCACTTCGATCCGCGCCTGGCTGTTGAGCGTCAGCCGTTGGAAGTAATAAACCGAGGGCAGAACCGCCCCGGCCACTCCCAGCGTGAACCCGCTCCCGCCGTTGGCCGTGAAGTCGCCATACGCCCCGGCCAGCGCCGCGATCTGCCCAACGTTGCTGTTGAGCATCAGGTTGCGCAACGTCGCCCAATCGCCAATGGGGTCGCTCGAATTATTGAGCGTCACGCTGCGTGTCCCGGTCGGCGGCGCCGGAGCGGCCACAGTCGGCAACGGCACAGGGTCGGCGCGACGGACGACGTGACCCAGCGTCGTGTTGTTGTTAAGCGTCACCGTGTAGTTCGTCGGCGTCCCCGCGCCTTCGCCGTCGAGCGTCCCGCCGTAATTGGCCGAGCCGTTCAAAACCACGTTCGGCAGGCCGGGCGCGAACAGATCGCCGCTGATCATCGCGCCGCCGTTGAGCGCGACGTTCTCGCCGATCAGCTGCCGGATCGAGCCTTCCAACACACCGCCGTTGAACGCGGGCGCGTGATTGACCAGGGCGACCGCGGCTATCGAGAGCGTGGCGGCGTCGCTCGTGGCAATGCCTGCCCCGTTGTTGACGACGGCTGTATATGAGCCGATGTCGGTCGCCAGCGCGTTGTTGATCGTGAGGCTCGACCCCGTCGCCCCCGCAATCGCGACGCCGTCCTTGAACCACTGATAGCCCAGTCCCGGCGAGTTATTGACGGCCACCGAGAAGGTCGCCGTCCCGCCCATCAGCGCGGTCACGCTCTGCGGTTGCGCGGCGATCACAGGAGGGCCGAAGACTTCAAAGACAATGCTGCCAGCTCCGAGATTGGATGTCACAGTGAACGCGCCGATGAAGCCAGGAGGCAGACCGCTGTATGTCAAGTCTGAAGCGGTCAGATCGGTCGAACCGAAAGTGACCAGCTTGTAGACATTGCCGACGGCGAAGCCCTGACCCGAGCCGAAGACAAAGTGGCGCGGCCCCGCCTCGCCTTTGGTGAGCGCGCCGGTGACCGCGAGATGATTGGTCGTGGAGTCGAGATTGAAAGCCAGTACGCCGCCCGGATTCCACGCGAGCGAGTCTACTGTAAGCGCTGAGTCGAACGCGGCGCTGCCCGGCATAATCGCGCCGTTAGAGTTCAGGACGACCGCGCGGCCTATCGTTCCGTCGCCGGTCAGGATGCCGCCGGAATTGACCATCAGATCGGCGCCCGCGCCCAGAGAGCCGTCCACATCGAGCGCGCCGCCATTGACGGCGACCGCGCCGGTGAAGGTGTTCGCGCCGCCAAGAGCGAGTCGGCCGCCGCCTAGCTTGGTGAGGCCTCCGGCGCCGGAGAGCGATCCCGTCAGCGTGATGTTATGCGAGACATCAGCCACATCAGCAGCCTTGATCATAATATTGCCATTGGCAGACAGGTTTATCGGCAATCCCGTTCCCCAATCGGCCTTCGCACCTAACAGTCCGCCGCCGAAGTTGAGATTTGTCGCGAAGCCTGCGGCGCCATTCTTGGCGATGCCGCCTGCGCCGAGATAGAGCGAGCCGCCGTTGACGGTGATGGTTGCCGATCCGGCGGTGACCGTGGAGTCGAAGCCCAGCGTGAATTTTTCGATCATGCTCACGCCGCCCAGGAAGTTGGCTTGCGAGACGTTGTTGGGATTAGTCCCCGGATTGCGCGACATCACGACGCCGAACTCCGTGTCGGTCACATGCAGTTCGCCTCCGGTGACGCGGAATGCGCCGCCGCGCCCGCTCGTCACCTGATGGCCGACAGTCAACGGGCCCGCTATTGCGAGCGAGCCCGCCTCAACGGACATAACGCCCCAAGAATTGACCGTGCCCAGGCTGACCGAGCCGATGGTCGTGGTACCGCCTTGAATCAGCAACCCCGATCCGAAATTGATCGTGGCGTCGCTCGTGCGAGGGAAGATGACGCTGCTCGCGGTCACCACGCCGCCGCGGACGCTGAAGATCGCGTCGCGCGTGTTTGTGCACGTGACCCCGCCGTCGAAATGCGCCTCGCCCGAATCGATGACTATCGAGCTGTTCCTCGGCGTTATTGTGGCAAGGCCGCTGGCCACGAACGTCCCGCCCGCCACGTTCAGCGACGAGACGAGGTTGGTGATAGTCACCGTGGTCGCCGAGAGGCTGCCGCCCGGCCCGACGCGCAGCGTCCCCTGGTTGACGCTGAGCGGGCCTCCGATCGTATTCGCGCGTGTCAGAACGAGCGTGCCCGTTCCGGCTTTGGTGAGACCGCCGCTCCCGTTCAAGACCGCGCCAACCGTGGCGACGGCGCTTCCACCCAGCGGATTGACCGTGATTATCGGGCTGCCCGTGTTGACGACGAGGTTCACTACGTTAGGCGCCGAGCCGTTGTCGTCGAGCAGCCAATTGGCGGCCGTAGTCACGTCAGTGTCTCCGAAGACCATATTTCCGAGCAGCCGCGGCGAGTCGAGATGAACCGTGACATCCTCGGTGATATCGAGCGAGGCGAAGTCTGCTGTCGCAGAAACTCCGCTAGCGATCTGATCCTGTTGCCAGTTTGATGCGTCGCTCCACACTCCGCCGGTCTCCGGCGTAATCCAGACGCCGCTCCCCGAAGCGCGTATGGTGTAGGTCTGTCCCGCTATGAATCCGGAGGTGATGACGTTTCCCGCGACATCCATTATCCCCGTGCCGCTCGCCTTCAGGTCTAACCGCACTGTGCCCTCTCCGCCGACGCCCGTCACTAAAACGTCGAATGACCGATCGCTCAGAGGCGTGAGTGTCGAGAGCGAACCGGTAGTCGCGCCCGTCAATGTAAGAGCGAAATCGCTTAGGTCTACGCCGCTTACGCTCTCACTGAAGTTGCCGCGGAAGACGAGATTGCTCGCGGTCGTGGCGGCGGTCAGCGGGTTCTGGCGTTGTATCGAGATGACCGCGGGCGCGGCTGTGTCCACCGTGACCACGAAAGGCGCCGACGCCGGGCTGCTGCCGCCCGACGGATTGGTCGCCGTGGCCGAGAAATTGTAGACGCCTGGCGCCAACATTGTGCCCGTGTAATCGAATATCCAGGAGCCGTCCGAGGCGACAGTCGTCGTTCCCAGAGTTCCCGCTCCTGCCCGCGCCACCGTGACTGTTGTTCCCACAGGCGCCGCGCCGCTCAGGATCAATGTTGTGTCCTTGGTGATTCGGTCGGTCGCCGATGCGCCTGTGTCGTCACTGACTGATGTGATCGTGGGAGCGGCGATGCTCGTGTCTATCACGTATGGCGTGGAGGCGGGTCCCATGTTGCCTGCCCTGTCGGTAATCACGGCGGTGAACGTCCGCTGACCCGGCGTAAGAGGAGCGCCAGTGTAACTGAGGCTCCAAAGCCCGTCTTCATTTACGAGAGCCTGCCCAAGGCTTCCCACGCCTTCCAGCGTCACTTCGGCCTGTCCGCCAACCTCTCCAGTTCCGTTGATCGTAAGTTGCGGATCGAGCGTCACGCTGCTGATGACGGGCGCGGATGGCGGAGTGCGATCAACCGTCACCAGAAGCGCTGGAGTAGGAGGGCTGACGTGGCCAGAGGCGTCAGCAAATGTCGCCATGAACGCATGAGGCCCTTCGCCGAGCGGCGCGCCGAGATCGAAGGACCAGCGGCCGTTTGAATCAGCGGTCGCCGAGCCGATCACGCCGATTCCCACTTGCGTCACCGCTACATTGGCGCCGGGGCGGGCCACGCCGTTGAGCGTCAGCGTATCATCAGACGTGATGGCGTCAGATGCAGATAGACCCGTATCGTCGGTCACGCCCGTGATCGATCCCTGCTGCACGCCGCCCTCGACGAGCGAGTTCAGATAGTCTTCCAGATTGGTATAACCGTTGCCGTCCGCGTCGCCATTGTGATCGGCCACGTTGGGATTGAGTCCCGCGGCGATCTCCCAATAATCGGGCATCCCGTCCTGGTCGGTGTCCACTGGCGCGCGACCGCCTGCCACAGGCCCAGGCCCGTTCATCGGCGGATCGTTTTCGTTACTGATGATCTCGCCAAGAGAGCCGAGCGATTGCGCTTCTTCGATCAGGCGCAGATCGACGCGATCACGAACACGCGAAGCTCCCGCGTTTGCGATGACGTGGTCATAGGCTTCAGGCGCCGGCATCACACTCAACGCCCCCACAGTCGGATAAGGAAAAGGCGTGGTAACCCAATCAACCGTCGTGTATCCGGATTGCGGTACGACCGCGCCGTCGAGCAGACCGTTGAGGTTGTCGTCGTGATAGTTGTTCTGCGCGTAGATGTGAAAATTGAGGTTCCCACGCGTGAAGGGCTGGATGGTAGTGCTTGGGCCGTTGATGTAGTAGTTCTCGATGACGTTGACAAACGAGTCGCCGGCGGAGTCGCCCAGAATGTAGCCGCCTCCCGATCCCCAGTTGTAGACGACGTTGTTTACGAACTCGTTGACGCCTTTCACCTTTGGATTGCGCGTGGTGTTGTCGATATAGAGGCATCGGACGATGCTCACGCCGCCGCTCGTCTGCAATAATCCGCCGGCGGAGTGCGAAAAAAGTCCCTGGGCGATGATCGAATCCTGCACGGTGACGTTGCTGGGCGCGCCGCTGATGGAGAAGGTCTCGTCGCGTCCCCAGGAGACCGAAACGTGATCGAAGATCATGTTGTCGCCTTCCGCGATGGTCACCGCGTCCACGCCGCTGTCTCCAACAACTCCCATGCGGACGCGCAGATAGCGCGTAATGGTATTATTCGCGTTCGAGAAGGAGAGGCCGTTTCCGTAGATCGTGACCCCCTCGCCGGGCGCGGTCTGGCCTGCGATGGTCAGGTTCGGCGCCACTTGGATGCGGCTGTTGATGCGGATCACGCCGCCGACGGCGAATACGACGTAGCGGTTGGGCTGGCTCACCGCGTCACGGAAAGAGCCTGGGCCATTGTCGTTCAGATTGGTCACGATATAGACGCTCCCGCCGCGCCCGCCACGAGCGTTTGCCCCAAACCCCGCCGCGCCCGGAAACGCCGGCAGCGGCGCCTGGGCCGATGTGAAAGCTGAATGCGCGACGGCGATGGCGACGCCGCTGATGGTCGCGGCGAGGACGAAACGTATAAGGCGATTTGTCGGGATGGAAAACTTCATAACGGCGTTCTCCCCTTTCAGGTCTTGCCACGGAGCCACAGAGACATAGAGGGACAAAGAGAGAGAGCTAGTTAACGCTCCTCCTCTCCCTCTCTGTCCCTCTGTGGCTCTGCGACTCTGTGGCTGTCAGTTCATCGCGCTCACTCGGATGGCGCAAGCAAGCGCAGCCGCCCGTTATTGTTTATCGTCAGCCGATCACTCGCCAGCCCGCCGACGATCTGGCAATTGCCGTTGATAGCCACCGCTCCCCTTGGCGCCGTGACATAGCCATAGACATTCGCGCCGCCATTCAGCGTCTGCCCGCCGGCATAAATATTGAGCGTCAGCCACGCCGGATGATCCGCGTTACCGATTACGCCTCCGTTTACGCTGATGCCATTGGCCACGATCACGATCACTGGACCTACCACTTCGATCCGCGCCTGGCTGTTGAGCGTCAACCGTTGGAAGTAATAGACCGTAGGCAGAACCGATCCGGCCACTCCCAGCGTGAAGCCGCTTCCGCCATTGGCCGT
>DASTMP010000006.1:0-4583 GCA_035714085.1 Blastocatellia bacterium | reverse complement strand
AATCCAGCCGCTCGCCGACCGCGCAATCGAAGTCGTCGAGAAGGATTACATCCGCTTCACGCCGGCAAACTATCGCCAGATTTATCTCAACTGGATGCGCAACATTCACGACTGGTGCATCTCGCGCCAGTTGTGGTGGGGACACCAGATTCCCGCATGGCACTGCTCCTGCGGGCAAATCGTTGTCGCACGCGAAACTCCGCGTTCGTGTACGAAATGCGGCGGGTCAGAATTGAACCAGGATCCCGATGTTCTCGACACCTGGTTCTCGTCAGGACTGCTGCCGTTTACTTCGCTCGGCTGGCCCGAAGCAACGCGCGATCTGGATGTCTTTTATCCGACATCGCTCTTGATCACCGGTTTCGACATTTTGTTCTTCTGGGTCGCCCGCATGATCATGCTCGGCTGCTGGTTCATGTCGCCACCCGAGAAACCCGGCACGAAACGTGTAGGGGCGGCCCTCCAGGCCCGCCCCACAAGCCCCACAAGTTCATCAGTGGGGGAGCGGGCGTCCTCGCCCGCGCTGGACAAAACTGACCTCCGCGACTCCATTCCCTTCCGCGAAGTCTACATTCACGCTCTCGTCCGCGACGCCGAACGTCAAAAGATGTCTAAGACCAAAGGCAACGTACTCGATCCGATTCAAGTAATCGAGAAATACGGCACCGACGCGACCCGGTTCACCCTCGCCGCGATGTCCTCTCCGGGAACCGACATCGCCTTCAACGAGAGCCGCACTGAAGGCTACCGCGCCTTCGCCAACAAAATCTGGAACGCCGCGCGATTCATGTTCATGAATATCGACCGCCTCGGCTTGTCTGGGTCGGACATGTGTGGCGCGGACGCCCTCGCCCGCGAAAATTCTGCTCACGGCATCCCTGGCTTCCATGCAGTGACTCTTGAGGACCGTTGGGTTCTCTCCCGCTTCAACAACGTTGCGAAGAGCGTGAACGAATCGCTGCAGGTCTACCGCTTCGACGAAGCAGCAAACCTTATTTACGATTTTTTCTGGGGCGAATTCTGCGATTGGTACATCGAACTGATCAAGCCCCGGCTCACGCCCGAAGCCGGGGATAGCGCACGCTCTGCATGTGCCAATCTGGTTTCGCTTTTCGAAGCGTCCCTACGGCTACTGCATCCTGTAATGCCCTTCATCACGGAAGAAATCTGGCACGCCATTTACGCAGGACAAGCGCCGCTGAAATCACTCGCCCTCGCGCCCTATCCGCAAGCGGATGAAACCCAGATCAACACTGCCGCTGAAACTCAGATGGCCATCCTGCAGGATCTGATCGTCAGCGTCCGCAACTTGCGCGCGGAGCTCAAAGTTGAGCCTAAACTGAAGACGCCAATTGAAATATTCACGCAGCAATCGGACGTTCGAACTTTGATCGAGCAAAATCGCTCGGCAATCGAAAACGATCGTCAGGCAAATGTTGAAAGTTTGGGTTTTGCCTCGGGCTCGTTGGCCAAACTTCCGAACACCCGCAGCACGGCCCGCTTTGATGTCCGCTTGATTTACGAAAGAAAGATCGACACCGCCTCTGAGTGCGAGCGCCTGAAGAAAGAGCTGGATAAAATCGAGAGGGGAATCGGCAGCGGCCAGCGACAACTCGCCAATGAACAGTTTCTCGCGAAAGCTCCAGCGAACGTGATAGAAAATCTTCGCAAGCAACAGCAGGAGCTTGCTGTGCTGCAGGAGAAAACGAGAAGCAAGTTAAGCGAATTAGGCTGCCATTAAGAAATCGGCGGGCGAGGTCGCCCCACACGAACTGATCTATGGACTTTAACAGCCGACGCATCACAGCGATTCTTGAAAACGCGCTGCTCGAAGACCGCGCCACGCGCGATGCGACCAGTTACGCCTGCATCGATCCCAATCAGCGCGCCGCTGGCACAATCATCGCCAAGCAGGAGTGCGTCCTCTCCGGCTTGGGTGCCGTTGGCCGCATCTTTGACGTCTACGCCATTCTCGACGGCGCCGTCGTCTCGCATTGCGAGGTCACGAGTCATCCCGAAATCTTCGATGGTGTGCGTCTGCGCAAAGGGCAATCAATCGCCGTCATTCGGCACAATGCACGCGTGATGCTCTCCTGCGAGCGCGTGATCTTAAATCTGCTGCAACGCCTGAGCGGTATCGCTACCCTGACTCGCAAGTTCGTGGAAGCCGTCGCCGGAACCAATGCAAAAATCTTGGACACGCGAAAAACCGCTCCCGGTCTGCGTGCGCTCGACAAATATGCCGTTCGTTGCGGCGGGGGACAGAATCACCGCCTTGATCTCTCGGACGGCGTGCTCATTAAGAACAATCACATTGCGCTCGCTGGCGGAATTAAGCCAGCGCTCGAGCGCGCACACCGCAACCGCCGCGGAACGCAGATCATCGAAGTGGAAGTGCGAAATCTGGCGGAACTGGAAGAAGCCCTTACTAACGGCGCAGAGGCCATTCTGCTCGACAACATGCCCGTCGCCGAGACTCGCTCTGCCGTCGAACGTTGCTCCCAGGCCGAGCGCCGCATTCCGCTTGAAAGCTCCGGCGGAATCAATCTTGAAAATGTGCGCGCCTACGCCGACGCTGGGGTGAACTTCATCTCCGTCGGCGCCCTCACGCACTCTGCCCCGGCAGTCGATCTGAGCCTGCGCATAGTACCGGCCTAGGCGCTGCAACCTGGGCGTTTGTTGCCGAATGCCGTGGCGTATTCGATAATTCCACCCATCAAAATGCCTGTTCGAACCCGCTCAGCGCGACAGTCAGCTTCTGCTACAGGCACTTCACAGCAGACCGACGCGCGACTTGGCCGCATTGTCCGCGTGTTGATGAACTATCCCACGGTTGTGATCAGCGGCACCAAGCTCGCCCAGGAAATCGGAACAACGCGCTCGGAAGTCTGGAGATTGGTGCAGCAGCTTCGAACGTTGGGAGTCGAGATCGCGGGCCACCCCTCAAGTGGCTATCAGTTGACGGCCGTTCCCGATTTGCTTCTGCCGGAACTGCTCGAACCTCTCGTTCGCGGAACAATTGTCGCCGGACATATCCATCATTACTATCGCGCGGGTTCCACCAACACGCTTGCCTTGGAAGCAGCAGGCTCCGGCGCTCCCGAGGGTAGCGTTTTCGTTGCGGAGCAGCAAACCGCCGGCCGCGGGCGCGGCAGCAACCAATGGCACTCGACGGAGTCGGCGGGAATTTATTGTTCTGTCATCTTGCGCCCGGCACTACCGCCGTCCGAAGTCCTGGTACTTTCACTGGCTGCAGGACTCGCGGTGCAATCAGCGATAAATGAGATCGATCCGCACGCTGAGGTCGATTTGAAGTGGCCGAACGATTTGCGAATTGGCGATAAAAAATTCTGCGGAATTCTCGCCGAAATGAACGCTGAAGCGACGCGTGTCCGGCACATCGTGGTCGGAATCGGCATCAACGTAAACCACGACAAGTTTCCCGCCGAGTTGCAGCAGACCGCTACCTCGTTGCGCATCGCCACAGGAAAGCAGTGGGCGCGAGTCGACCTCTGTGCCGCTTTGCTAAAATCCCTCGACCGCGACTATGGCAACCTGGTACGAGAACCCGCCGCTCACGACGATATTCTCCGCCGTTTCGAAGAATGTTCTTCCATGGCGCGAGGGAAAGCCGTTCGAGTGCAGGAAAATGGCGCCTTCGAAGGAATTACTGAGGGTCTCGATTCCCGCGGCTTCTTGCGCGTTCGCACCGCGGAAGGCCTTCGCGTTGTGTACAGTGGGACGGTAAGATTGAACCACTGACCACTAACCTCTATGCTCCTCGTTCTCGACGTCGGAAACACGAACACGGTCCTCGGAGTCTTCGCCAAATCTCTTGGCGACTCCGGCGCGCCGCCGAAATACGAGAAGCTCGTCGCCAACTGGCGCGTCACCACCCGCGCGGCCCAGACCATCGACGAGTACGGCGTGCTCTTTCGCAATCTTTTCTCCATGGAAGGCCTCGCGCCCAAGGACATCGGCGGCATCGTGATCTCATCCGTCGTGCCCCCGCTCGACTCCACGCTGCGTCGCGTATGCGAACGCTATTTCGATCGCAAGCCTCTATTCATCGAGCCCGGCGTCAAGACCGGTATGCCCGTGCTCTACGAGAATCCCGCCGAGGTTGGCGCTGACCGCATCGTGAATTCCGTCGCCGCATTCGAGAAATATGGCGGTCCGTGTGTGATCGTGGATTTCGGCACCGCGACCACGTTCGATTGCATTACCGCAAAAGGCGAATATCAGGGCGGCGTCATCAGCCCGGGAATCGGGATCTCCGCCGACGCGCTGTTCAGCCGTGCCGCGAAGTTGCAACGCGTCGATATTCGCAAGCCGCCGCGCATCATTGGTTCAAACACCGTTGGCAGCCTGCAATCGGGTCTTTATTATGGCTATCTCGGCCTTGTCGATGGAATTCTCGAGCGCCTTCTCAGTGAGATGGGTGCCGCCACTCACGTAATCGCCACCGGCGGTCTCGCGCCCCTGATTGGATCAGCCTCAAAGTACATCAAGAATGTCGACGAATTCCTCACCCTCGAAGGCCTCCGGATTCTATGGGAGCGCAACGCTGCCGAAAAGCCGGC
>DASTMP010000005.1:0-76749 GCA_035714085.1 Blastocatellia bacterium | reverse complement strand
TCGCTTCCAGCGCGCAGTCTCGGCCACTCGCCCAATTGCTTTTCAATGCGCCTCCTGCCAGGACTGCGCGCTGGAAGCGACGCGTACCCAGGTTTGCGCCAATCAATGTGTTGATTGCAAAGTGGTTTTATTTGCACGCTCTTCGATTAACTGAGTGATGGATCGCCGAAGCAGTAACGCGAGCAGTACTGATTCGGCGTGAGTTATCAGATCGTCTCGTCCTTTTGTAGCAAGCTTTCTTGCGCCGAATCTTCTTCGCCGTTGTCTCTATTCACGCCTTCCACTATAGTTCCGCCCACCAATCGAAGTGATTTGAGACGATCGTCCGCAATCCGAAACATCTATGAAACAGAACTCCACAATTTACGACGTGTGTGTGGTCGGCACAGGCGCGGCAGGAGGAGTCGTGGCGATGCAACTCGCTCAGCGCGGCGCTTCGGTCGTAGCGCTAGAAGCCGGCAAATGGGTTGAGCCCGCTAAGGATTTTTACAGTCACACGATGCCATACGAGGCGCCGAAGAACGGCTTAGGCTGGGACCCGCGCCGCCATCTCAGGGTCGATCCCGTAAAAGAGCCGTTCGCCAGAGAAGGCAATACGGGCATCGACTATTTCCTGACCAAGGCCGTCGGCGGCAAGACGTTGCTCTGGGCGGGATTGAGCTGGCGCAACAGCCCCTTCGATTTCGCCGCCTGGCCGGTCAAGTACGATGAACTCAAGCCATATTACGACCGGATGGAACAACTGATGGGCGTGACGGGCAATTATGACCATCACCCGAACGTGCCGGACGGAGTCTTTCTCAAGCCTCTGCCCTGGAATTGCGCTGCTTATGAAGTAAAGAAAGGTTGCGAGAAGCTCGACCCGCAGCGATACCGGATGATCGCCGCGCGCAAGGCAATCCTGACCGAGCGCAACTGGTCGAAGCGACCCGCTTGCCATTATTGCGGCCATTGCATGCGCGGTTGCGACACCGAATCAAAATTCACTTCGGCCAATACCTCGATCCCTGAGGCGCTCAAGACCGGCAAGCTCAAACTGATTCTCTTCGCCAACGCCGCGGAGGTCATCGTCAGCCAGGACGGCAAGAGGGCCACGGGCGTGCGCTATTACGACGCGCGGACTATGAAAAGCTACGAGGTCAGAGCGCGCTACATCGCGCTGGCGTGCGGACCTATCGAATCGGCGCGTTTGTTGTTGATGTCGAAGTCGCCTCACTTCCCCACGGGGCTGGCCAATTCCAGCGGGCTGGTCGGCAAAAACCTGATCAGCCACACGAGCGCGTCGGCCGGAGGCTACCTGAAATCGCTCGCAGGCCGCGACGTGATGAACGACGACGGGACCGAGAGCAGCCACGCATACATCGCGTCGTTCTACTGGGAGAAGCCTCATCCGGATTTTCCGAAGGGTTATCACATCATCGTCGATTCGGGCACGAGGCTGGGCGTCGGCAATCCCGGCTTCGCCCACGACATCGCCGGCTTCGGCTCGGACTTCAAGCGCGGAGCCCGCGGGCGATTCCCCGCTCTGATCAATCTCTATTCACAGAACGGGATGATCCCTTCGCCTGAACGTTACGTCGAGTTGGACCCGAATCTGAAGGACCAATACGGGCTGCCGGCGCCCAAAATTCATTTCGACATCACGACCGAAGATCGCGCGAGTTTCAAAGACGCGACCGAGAAGATTTCTGAGATCATCGAGGCTTCGGGCGGCGTGATCGCCTACACGTCGCGGCAGCCCGGCGTGGACAGCGTGCATTTCGTCGGAACCTGCAAGATGGGCAATGATCCGAAGACATCGGTGCTGACGCCGTTCCTGGGATCGCACGACGTCGAGAATCTTTACGTCGCCGACGGGAGCGGCTTCATTGATTATTCGGAGAAGAACCCGACGCTGACGGTGATGGCGCTGGCGTCGCGCTCGGCGGATCACGTTTACGAACAGCTCAGACGGATGTGAGTATGAAAAGACGAGAATTCATCAGACAAACGACGGCGGCGGTATCGACCACGGCCGTTTCAGCCAATCGCATCATCGGCGCCAATGATCGCGTCGTGATCGGGTTGATCGGCTGCGGCGGGCGCGGACTGGACGTCGCGCAATTGATGCGGCAGGTTCCGGGCGCGGAGTACGGCGCGGTTTGCGACGTTTACGCGCCGAACGCCGAGCGGGCGAAACAGCAGCTCAACCCGGCGGCGCGAGTCTTCGGTGATTTCAGAAAGCTGCTCGAACTGAAAGAGATTGACGCTGTCCACATCGCCACGCCCGATCACTGGCACGCGATCCCGATGGTCATGGCCTGCGAGGCGGGCAAGGACGTTTACGTCGAGAAGCCGCTGGCGCACAACATCAAGGAAGGGCGCGCGATGGTCGCAGCCGCGCGAAAACACAAACGCATTGCGCAAGCCGGCACGCAGCATCGCTCAGCCCCGCATTACCGCGAGGTCGAGCGCATCATCAAATCTGGCGAGCTCGGCGAGGTGCGCTTCGTGCGCGTCTGGAACTACAGCAACCTGACGCCCGATGGCATCGGTCGCCCGCCCGAGGGCCCGCCGCCCGAAGGTCTCGATTGGGATTTCTATCTCGGCCCCGCGCCGAAAGTCCCGTTCAACCGCGCTCGATTCCTAGGGACGTTCCGCTGGTTCTGGGATTACGCCGGAGGCACGCTCACCGATTTCGGCACGCACCGGTTCGACACCGTGCATCAGGTGATGGGGGTTGAAGCTCCGCGCAGCGTGAGCGCGTCTGGCGGCAGGTTCTCGTTGAAAGACGCTGGCGAAACGCCTGACGTGTTGCAGGTGACTTACGAATACGCGGACTTCATTCTCAGCTACGAAGCCTGCAACCTGAACGCGCATGGCCTCGGCGGGCGCACGCCGGAGATGAGCTATTATCAGATGCGAGGCAAAGACGACCGCCCTCACGGAGAGGCGTATTACGGCGCAAACGGCGCGCTCTTCGCCGACCGCATCGGTTTCGAAATTTACCCGGAGCCGGCGAGGGCCGCGCGCACGGCGCGTGAGAGAAGCAAACCAGTCGAAAGTTATCGGATGGAGGCGAAGCGCGTTCAATCGAAAGACGCCACAGACCTGCACGTCGCTAACTTCATCGAATGCGTGCGCTCGCGCAAAACGCCGAACGCCGACATCGAAATCGGTCACCGCTCGACCACTGTTCCCCACCTCGGCAACATCGCTTATAAGACGAAACGAAAAATCGTGTGGGACGCGGCCAAAGAAGATTTCGTCAATGACGCCGCGGCGTCGAAGCTGCTCGGGCGCAAAGCGCGGAAGCCCTGGGATTTGATTTAAGGCTTCCTGGCGCCGAAACGGCAATACTTTGACTGGCGCCCAAAACGAAGAGAGTGAAAGGCGATTTCGGGTTTGAATATCTACGCCGATTCTTCGTGGCGCCATTTAGCCTGGAGAAAATGATGAATCGCAGAAAATTTGTGAGCTTGACTGGAATGGGAGTCACGGCGAGCGCGCTGGCCGAATCTCTGGTAGCCTCTCGAATCGCCGCGGCGCCCCAACACGGTACGAACGCCACGCCGCGCAAAACAGCAATGAAGGTTGGCCACCAACATTATTCATCCAACGAAATTCTGACGCTGCTGGCGGCCTTCGGCGTGAACAATATCTGCAGCGATCTTCCCTCGCCGAAATTCGATGAGAACTGGTCGGTCGAAGGACTGACGAAGTTGCGCGAGCGGGTAGAATCGTTCGGCATCAAGCTGGAGATGGTTCCGCTGCCGCTGAGTTCGAGCTACATCGCGAAAGCGGAAAACCCGAATATCATGCTCGGCAAAAGTCCCGAGCGCGAGCGCGAGATCGATGACATATGCCAGATGATCCGCAACTCGGCGCGAGCCGGAATCCCGGCGTTGAAATACAACATGAACATTCTCGGCGTGCCTCGAACCGAATCAACCAGAGGCCGCGGCGGCGCCGCTTACAGCACGTTCGCCTATGACAAAGCCAAACAGGAACCGCCGCTGACAGAAGCAGGGCCGGTCAACGACGAGGTCTATTGGGAGCGCATCACATACTTTCTGAAGCGGGTCATTCCGGTGGCTGAGGAATACAAGGTTCGCATGGCCTGCCACCCGCACGATCCTGGAATGCCGCTCGACAAGGGCTATCGCGGCGTCCACACCGTGCTCGGCAATGTCGCCGGATTGAAGCGATTCGTCGAAATCGCCGAGAGCAAATATCACGGATTGAATTTCTGCCAGGGCACGGTCTCGGAGATGCTCCAGAATCCTGGCGAGGAGATTTTCGACGTGATCCGTTATTTCGGCCTGCGCGGAAAAATCTTCAACGTGCATTTCCGCAATATCCGCGGCCATTTCCTCGATTTCCAGGAGACGTTCATCGACGACGGCGACGTGAATATGCTGAAAGCCATGCGGGTTTATAAGGAAGTCGGCTACGATGGAATGATGATGCCCGATCACGTGCCGAAGATCGCCGGCGACCCACAGGGGCTGCAGGCGTACGCGTTTACCTTCGGTTATATCAAAGCTCTGATCGCAGCAGTCGCCGCTGAATCCTGACGGCGCCGCGCGTGTAAGCGCGCGGCGCTGCGCCAATCCACCTCACACACCAAAGAGGCAAATAATGACACCTGCTGAACCCGCATCAGCGAAGGATGCGGCGAAGGAGATTAGTCTCGATCCGCCAGCCCTGAAAGACTCGCCGCAGCGTTGGGGATTGGCCGCGCTGCTCGTTGTCGCCATGCTCTTCTGTTATGCGCAGCGCAGCGCATTGAATGTGGCCGCCACTTCGATGTCCGATGAGCTGGGGTTCAATCCGGCGAAAATGGGTCTGCTCTGCTAACGGAATGTTGATCTGTTGCCTGATCGTGCCCGCCGGTTTCGTCGAAGACAGAATGACGGCCGTATGGTTGCTGACCATCAGTTTAAGCGGCCTCGGCGTCGCATCGCCCAACACGTGGACGCTGACACAAGCCGTCAGCTCGAAAAAGATAGTCGGAACGGTCTCCGGCATTCAGAACTTCGGCGGCAATGTGGGCGGGATTCTCGCGCCTATGCTGACCGGATTCATTGTGCATATCACCGGCTCGTTCGCGCTGGCGCTGGCATTGTGCGGAGTAATCCTCGTCGTCGGAGTGGTTTCGTACTGGTTCCTGGTTGAAGAGAAAGTCGAGATCGCAGGGAGTGGGGAGTGATGAAGAAGCGCCCCACTCCCACTCCCTACTCCCCACTCCCTATTCCCCATTCCACGTTCCCTCACAAAAAATGGAAGAAAATGAATCCACTCTCCGTCCAAGCGAATGAGATATAAAAATCCTTTTGCGGAGAGGTGGAACATGAATCGACTGAGCATTGTTTCGATTATTCTTCCATTATTGGCGTCAGCCGCGGTTCTGGCGATGAGTGAGCCGGAACCGAGCGTGGCAAAACCGCCCATCTTCAAAATGGCCTCCGGCTCACCGATCAAAGTAGGCCCGATGGCCGGGGAACCTGTCATCGCGGATAGCAATCATGACGGGAACCTCGACATCATCCTGGCCTGCGGGACCTGCTGCGGCTCTCCGCCAGACCCTCTGAGCGGTCACGTACAGGTTCTGCTCGGAGACGGGCGCGGTGGTTTCAAGCCTGCGCAAGGCTCGCCGATTCCCGTCGGCTCTTCAGCGCGTAAAGTCGCCGTCGGCGACGCGAACAACGACGGGCATCTTGATATCTTCGTCGCCCAACACGAGAGTTACGAAGTGGTGGCTCTCCTGGGTGACGGGAGCGGAGGCTTCAAACCTGCTCCCGGATCTCCTTTCGTGGCCGCCTCAGGCCCACACGTACACCCTCGAGCGCATACTCACGCCATCACCACAGGCGACGCCAACGGTGACGGTAATCTCGATCTAATCACAACCAACGCCAATGACAACTCGGTTTCTGTTCTGCTGGGCGATGGTAAAGGGAATTTCGCGCCGTCCGGAGACTCGCCGATAAAAGCGGGACGGCATCCTTACGACACCGTAGTTCTGAACGATGTCAATAACGACGGCAAAGCTGACCTTGTTACTCCAAATTTGAACGGTAATGCGGTGATGGTGATGCTCGGTGATGGAAAAGCTGGTTTCACGCCTGCGCCTGGCTCTCCATTCGCGCTCGGCCCGCGCCCCGGCTACGTGGCGGTGGCCGACCTCAATGACGACGGGAAAGCGGACTTGGTGGCGACGCACGACGACGACCCGCTAGTGGCAGTGCTCCTCGGCGACGGCAAGGGAGGGTTCAATCCTGCGCCCGGATCTCCGCTGCGGCCGCCCAACCCGGTCTGGGGCGTCGCTGTTGCCGATCTGAATGGGGACGGCAAAAAAGACCTGGCCTTGGGCGCGCAGCTCGATCATGGCGTAACTGTCATGCTCGGCGACGGCAAAGGAAGGTTTATCACTGCGGCCAATTCGCCGATGCAGGCCGGGAAGAGGGCAAACTACGTGGCCGTGGCCGATCTGAATCGCGACGGCAGGCCGGACATCGTGTCGAGCAGTTATGGGAGTGGCGAGATAACGGTCTTCTTGAACGAAACCAGCGCCTATAAAGCGGAGATGACGCCCCAAAACCGCATTGCGGAAGGAGAACCCGCGCCAGATTTCGACGCGCGCGCTCTGAACGGCAAAACGGTGAGGCTTTCAGACCTCAAAGGGAAAGTTGTGATGCTGGATTTTATGGCAAGTTGGTGTGGCGTCTGCGTCGCGACATTACCGGAGATCAAGGAACTGCGCGACCAATTCGAGAGATCGAAGGTCGAAGTCGTCAGCGTCAGCCTGGATGGTGGAGAAAACACTGATACCACGTTGCGAGACCTGAAGGGTTTACTGTCCAATCATCCCGTAGATTGGCCGGTCATCTTCGATGACACCGGCTGGGACAATGCGATTGCCCGAAGCTACGGCGTGAACAGATTGCCGGCGCACATAGTTATCGATCGGGAAGGAATCATCCGATTGATCGCCGAGGGCGGGGATAAAAATAAGATGCAGGAAATCAGGTCGGTTATACAAGGTATGATGTAGCGGTTGATCACGGAAACAACCAATCCATCATACCTGCGGTTCGGTCACTTTATCAGGTTTTTTCAAATTCACTTCCCCTTCTTCCGCCGCGTAGCGGCGCCTTGAATTTAGCCGCGCGTTTTAACGCGCGGAATTGGCGTAAAAGCAACGTCCCGTCGCGTCAGCGACGATTGAACAGGGAGTTGAATCCTGCGAACGTGATGGTTCAACCGTCGCTGACGCGACGATATGACAAACCTCGCCGCCTCCGTGCGTTAAAACGCACGGCTACAGTCAAATCGTCGCTATGCGACGAAGAAGATGCGCATTTCGCACAACAGTTTGGGTAGTGACAAGGCGCTGAAACGCCGCGCTAAGATCAAAAGCCGCTCCGCGGCAGGAAAGGCATCAGTCCAGGAACAGTTTCCATTTTTCAAGCATCGATCGCAATTCTCCGCGCTCTTCGGCTCGCACATCGGGCAGCGGAGGTCGCACGGGGCCGCCGCGCAAGCCCGCCATATCCATCATCGCCTTCATAGCCGACACCTCGTAGCCTTTTCGTCGCGCCCTCAGCGCGTAAAGCGGGATGACGCAATCTGACATCAATTGAGATAACTCTTCACTGCGCCCATTCGCAGCCGCGTCGTGAATCGCCAACGACAATTTCGGCGCGACCGTGGCAATGCTCGATGTGTACGTTCGTATGCCAATTGAATAATAGCCCGGAACCATGTCATCGCCCGCGCCGGCAATCCAATGCAAACGATCTCCGACCCGATCGATGATCATCTGGAGGCGGCGGAGATCACCCTGCCCGTCTTTCCAGGCGACCAGCGTGGGAATCTGCGTAGCCAATCGTTCAACCTGCGCGGGCGAAAAATTGGCCCAATCGCGGCTGTAAATCAGCATTCCCAAATCGGTCGCATCGCCAATCGCCCGGTAATATTCAATCAAACCTTCTTCATCAGCCTGCGGATAATAAGGCGGCAAGGCGAGAACGGCGTCGGCGCCGGCGCCGGCCGATTGCTTCGCCATTTCAACCGCCAACATCTGGTTGAATCCGACCCCGGCGATGACCGGCGCCCTGCCGTTGACGATCTCGACGGTTGTCTCGACCACCCGCGCATGTTCGCTCGGCGTCAGCGAATACATCTCGCCAGTGCCGCCCGCGGCCACGACGGCGCAGACAGGATGATTCATCAACTGCGCCAGGTTATACCGCAATCCTTCGATGTCCAGTGACAGGTCGTCGCGAAAAGGCGTGACCGGGAATGCGATGACGCCGCCAGATTTTGCGCGTAGCTCTTCAGGTTTCATCATTGTTTACAACCTCCTCCTTCCATTTTCGAAAATCACTTTTACGATTTGGATCGCTGCCCACACGCTGGCGTAGGTGGAAGCCAGAACGAAAAAGAAGATCTAGGTCACGAGAATTATACGCCCCAACCAATCTCCCATTTCTTCGATTAATATTCAACGGCCCTCTTTCATCGCGACGCGAATGATGGCGTCCAGACTGCGTTCGACATCGTCTTCGGTCGTCGCCCACGATGAGACGCTGATACGCATCGCCGCGCGCCCTTGCCACACCGTTCCGCCGAGCCAGGAGGTTCCCTCGGCTTGAACAGCCTCGATTACGCGCCGGGTCGTCTCATCATCTCCGAAAGAGACGAGCGCCTGGTTGAGCGTTACGTCGTTCAGGACTTCGTAGCCGGCGGCGCTCAACCCTTCGGCGAAGCGCGCCGCGTGGCGGCAGCTCCTCTCGATCAGATCGACCAACCCCGCTCTTCCCAGAGAACGAAGCGCCGCCCAGATTTCGACGCCGCGCGCGCGCCGTGACATATCAGGAGTATAGTGGCTCGGTTCGCGCTCGGCGCCGGCGATCAGATAAGCCGCGCCGACGGTCATCGCCGCGCGCAGATGCTCCGCCTCACGCACGAAGACGATCCCGTTGTCGTAAGGCGCGTTGAGCCACTTGTGCGCGTCGGTCGCCCAGGAATCGGCGTCTGCGACGCCCACGGTCAGGCGCGCCAGTCGCGGGCTGGCCGCGGCCCATAATCCAAAAGCTCCGTCAACGTGCACCCATGCGCCCGCTTCGTGAGCCGCCGCGCAAATCTCCCTCGCCGGATCGAAGGCGCCTGTATTCACATTGCCCGCCTGAATGCAGACGATGGTCGCGCCGGAAAGATCGGGCAGCGATTCAGCGCGCATACGCCCTTGACCGTCAACGGGCGCGCGCTCGACGCGCGCTCTCCCCAAACCGAGAAGCGAGAGCGCCTTGAGGACGCTCGCATGAACTTCATCGCCGACCACGACGCGGATCGGCGGAGCCCCGATCAGACCGTCCTCTTCTACGTTCCAACCCGCCTTCAGCGACACGGCGCGTCGAGCCGCGGCAAGAGCGGCGAAATTAGCCATCGTCGCCCCGGTCACGAAACCGCCTCCGGCGCCCGCGGGCAACCTCAACACTTGGCGCAGCCATTTGAGGCAGACGTCTTCGATCGTGGCGGCCACTGGCGACTGGACTCTGTAGCCCGCGTTCTGATCCCAAATACCGGCCATCAAATTTGCGGCAAGAGCCGCAGGAAGCGCGCCGCCCGTCACGAAACCGAAATACCTGCCGCCGGCGCTAGCCACAGTTGCGGGTGAGCCGATCTCATCGAGCATTCGCAGAACAATTCGCGGATCGGTCGAGCCTTCAGGTAAAGGCTCATCCAGAAGCGCGAGCCGCTCGACAGCCTCAATCGACGGAGCGACACGGCGCGAGTCACGGCTTTCAATGTAACGAAGCGCGCGATCTAAAAAATCCGCAAGCAGTTCCCTCATTCCAATCCCTCAGTCGAGATGAAAAACTTCATCGAGATTGATCGCCACAGGACTGTTGTCGTCATTGGTCAACATCAAATCTCTCATATGCTCCCACCATCGACGGCATGCCTCTGTCTGCGCTATCTTCGCCCATAATTCCTCCGTTTCGATCTCGGCGTAGGCGAAAAGCTTATCGGTTTCGCGGTCGAGGAAGATCGAATAATTGCGCGCGCCGTGCCTGCTCAACACTTCCTTCAACTCCGGCCAGATCGGGTTGTGGCGGCGCTCGTACTCCGCCTGATTGCCCGGTTTCAGAATCATCAAAAATGCTTTGCGAATCATTTCATTCTCTCCCGCAGAGCGCTTGCGCGCATTTGGCGACTCATCCCCTTGGACTCCTGCCCATTATGCTTCTGATCTGTTTTTCGATATCGCGTCTGACTTCATGGATTCTGAAATCAGCCACAAGCGCGTAGGAACCGGGGCCAATCCACAGACCGACAGAACCGTAATCTTCGTCCTTCCCGGAAGTGTCCACACTCAGAATGGGGAGGTTGCCGCCGCTGATGAAGACGGCAATGACTTCTTTGGAGATCGAGATTCTCGCTTTGAACCACTCGCCCGATTGACTGTACGGCAGATCGAATTGCGCTTCGTGATTCACGTTCTGATCCGGGTGGGTTGAAAGGTATTTGACGACCACACGCTGACTTGCGCCTTCGTCTCGCGCCTCATTTCCGATGTGAAAACAGATGGCCTCGAATTCCCTATCGTTCCGAACGTGAAAGGCTATGCCAACATCCTGTTTCACTGCGGCGATGTTCAGATCAATCTTGCCGACGGAGAATCGCAGGCCTTCGACCCATGCGAGACCGGCGTCCAAACGCGAATCGAATCTGACCGATTGCTGGTTTCTGTATTCGACACTCGACGCGGCGCGGTTGACCAAAATCCATCTTCCCTCGGGGCCCCGGCTTTCCTCGGGGCCCCGGCTTTCCTCGGAGCCCCGGCTTTCCTCGGAGCCCCGGCTTTCTCCAGTGCGCCGGCCCGTATTGGAGACCAGCTTTCGGAGGTCGAGCTTTTTTTGCTTCGTTCGCGTCGTGCTGATCCCGATTCCCATGAACAATATTGCGAACAAATCCGAGAAAAACTGCTTCACTGTTCCCATCTGGACGGCCTCTCAGTACGTCGCCCGGCCACCGGTCATATCGAAGGTGAATCCGGTCGTGAAGCTCGCACCGGGCGAGACGATGAACGCCGCGAGATGCGCAATCTCTTCGAGCGTCCCGCAGCGCTTCATCGGAATCTTGTCGGTCATGTATTTCACCTGCTCTTCCGGCAACGCTTCGACCATCGCCGTGCGAATCACGGCGGGGGCGAGCGCGTTGACGGTGATTCCGGTCTCGGCGTACTCCTTGCCCTGCGCTTTCGCCATCCCGATCACAGCGGCTTTCGAAACCGAGTAAGCCAGCATCCCAGCGTTGCCTTCCTTGCCCGCGATCGAGGCGATGTGCAGGATGCGCCCGTAATTCCGCTTGAGCATATGAGGCAAGACCGCGCGCGAGGTCAGAAAAGAGCCGACGACATTGATATCGAAGACGAAGCGGAAATCGCTGAGTTCGACTTCGTGTGTTTTGATATTCGTCTTGCCGGTCACGCCCGCGCTGTTGACCAGAATGTCAATGCGCCCGAACCGCTCGGCGATCTGATCGACCACGGATTTGACCTGATCTTCATTCGTTACGTCGCATGCATATGCGTTTTCGCCAACCGGCATTGGCGCCGACAGGAGCGCCGCCACATTCAAATCAATCATCGCAACGCTCGCGCCCTCGTTGTGCAGCTTTTTCGCTATCGCCAGCCCGATCCCAGATGCGCCGCCGGTGATGATGGCAACCTGATCTTTGAATTGGTCGTTCATTTTTCCTTTCCTGTTTCAACCGGAGGGTTCGCCGGCCGATCAATTTTTATCACCTTTACTTCTTGACTGCGCTTTCGCGCAGAGCGGTGAGCTTTATGTCTCGGCCGGTGTTAGTCGCCTGATAATCTGTTTCGAGTTTATGAGCAATTTCGCTCATCTCAGCCTGGGCTTGCTCTAACGTGACGCCGTTTTTCAAGCGCGCAGTCACGTACAGTTCAATGCTTTTCTTTTCAGCGCCTAGACTTTCAGAATCAAAAGCCAGCGGTGTCCACACATCGCAAGCTTTTGGAAACTCGAAGTTGTCCGGCATAACGCCGACGACGGTGTATTGCTCCCGATCGAGCGTTATTGTTTTTCCAATCATGCCCGGGTCGCCACCGTATCTTCGCAGCCACAATCTGTCGCTGATAACCGCAACATGATCACCGCCAGGTTTGCAGTCCTCAGAAATAAATACGCGACCTAAAGCCGGCTGGACGCCCAGTGTAGGAAAAAAGTCGGCAGAGACCAACTCGGATTGAATTCGTTCCGACTCCGATCCACATGTGAGGACGCGCGCCCTGAATACATGCGCCGCAATCGATCCTAAAGTTTTACTCTGGCTTCGCAACGCAAGAAAGTCTGTGTCCAAGAGCCTCTCCTCTCTTGCAGGCGAAACTTTAACGACGCTCACAAGCCGCCCAGGATCAGGATAAGGCGGGCGCTTAGGCATGAGCTCGCAGCCTGAGATCAGAAGCAGCGCCGCCATAGATGCGGCGCGAAATAGAGATTTCATTGGATAACCACCTCTTTCAAATCGGCCCCTTCAACTGAGTAAAAGCCGTTAACTCGTGGCCATGCCTACTTCCAGTCGGCAGTAGGGCGATCTTTCAGCCAAAGAATGAAATCCATATTCGGAGGAGCAACGCCCAATTGTCGGAGCCTGGTTGCGCACTGGGCGCGGTGACCCTGGCTGTGCAGACAGACTTGCACCATTGCCTGAGCGATCGAACAACTGAAATCAGGGATGAAGGGCGTCTCCAAAACACGCGCCAGTTCAGGCTCCTGAACCTGAGCCAGCCATTCCATCTCCTGTTCGTGAGTTTCACGATACTGCGCCACGATAGCTTCGAGCGACTCCGGCGTCCGCGATTCCTCTTCTACTACAAATGGAAGCCCGAGACTTAACCGCAGCCAAAATCGGTTGGCCAGGATAATGTGATGAAGCAGCTTCCACAGTTCCGGATCTTGAGCAGCCGTTTCATGCTGTCGAACGGCCTTCAGCAAGGAGGCATTCGCATATCCTTTGTGATATATCAGGTCCCGCAGCATTACGAGCATAATTTGATTCAGATTGTCGGCCGCAGCCCCGCCCAGGGCTTCGCCTTTTCAAGTTGCGCGGCCAATCGAAACAACGTCGCTTCATCGCCGAATCGCGCCGAGAACATCACACCGACGGGCAACCCGTCTGGAGTCCAATGCAGCGGCGCGGACATCGAAGGTTGTCCCGTCAGGTTATATAACGCCGTGAACGGGCTGAACTCAGTGACCTCTTTCATGAACGTCCGCATATCCTTCGGCGACAGGCTCATCAAGCCCAGCGGCACAGGAGGTTTGCCCAGCGTCGGATTCAATATCACGTCATAGGTCCGCTGGAATTTCGCCATCGTAAAGCCGATCTGATGAATCGTCGCGATGGCGTTCGAATAGGCCACGCTGCTGATGTTGCGCCCATTCTGGGCCATCGCCCAGGTTACAGGCTCCACGTCCTGGTCGGTCACGGGGCGGCCCAGCGGCGCGGCCGCATCCTCCAACGCCCTGGCGACCGAGACGTTGATGATGGTCAGGAAGGCCCCGCGCATCATTTCAGCGTCCATCGGCCATCTCGACTCTTCGACAACGTGTCCGAGGTCTTCGCAGAGCTTCGCCGCTTCCGTTACCGCTTTCTCGCATTCGGGATCGATCGGCGTGCCCACGGGTGAATCCGCGATCAACGCGATGCGCAACTTTCCGGGATCAGCGCCGACCTCGTGCAAAAAAGGCCGCAGTTGAGGCGGCGGGTAGTAAGGCGCTCCGAGTTCTGCCCCTGATATAGCGTCCAGCAATGCCGCGCTGTCGCGCACCGAGATCGTCACGGCGTGATGCGCCGACAATCCATTCCAGCCCTCGAACTGCGCCGTCCCCATCGGCGAGCGCCCGCGCGTGGGCTTCAATCCGAACAATCCGCAGCACGATGCCGGGATGCGGATCGAGCCGCCGCCGTCGCTCGCATGCGCCATCGGCAGGATTCGGCTGGCGACCGCCGACGATGCTCCGCCGGACGAGCCTCCGCTCGTCCGTTCCAGGTTCCATGGGTTGCGCGTCAGGCCGTACAGAACAGATTCGGTGGTCGTCGTCAGGCCGAGTTCCGGCGACGTTGTCTTGCCGAAAATCACCAGCCCCGCCAGTTTGTAACGCGTGACGAGCGTGCTGTCGTAATCGGCCACCTGATCCTTCCAGACCCTGCTGCCGCCCGATGTGATCGTGCCCTGCAGGTACTGACTTAAATCTTTCAACGCGAACGGCACGCCTTGAAACGGCCCCTTACCCAATCCGCTTTTGATCTGTTCTTCAGCCTTGTCGAAGAAGAAATGACTGAAGGCGTTGATCTTCGGGTTGATCGCCTCGACACGCTGACGAACGGCGTCGAGCAACTCCGCCGGCGTAATCTCTTTCTTCGCAATCAGCTCGGCCAGGCCGAGCGCGTCGTATTTATCGTATTCGGATGGCAATCCTGTGAGTGTCATGTTTTCTCCTGAACAATTTCTTGCCAGATTTCATAGAAAATGTTTGATAATAGGCTCGATCACAAGCCGATGAGCGATGACTATAGCAAAGGCATGGTAAAACTGACATATCGATGTGACGCCAATGAGCGGGCTACTTTTTGGAGACCGAACGATTGCGCGCGCGCGATATCTGGGCGTATGATCTCGACGGCCTTCTTGAAATCTGGGGCGCCCCCGAAGCCGTGCCCCACTTTCCCCGTACCCTCGATCATCAGGCGATGCGCGAATGGATCGAGCGCAATCAAAGATGCTATGAACAATACGGCCACGCCTCTGGCCGGCGCCTCTGCTGGGAAAACAGAAACTCATTGGCGATTGTGGGCTGGTTATTCAGGAGGTTGACGGGATCGAAGTACTGGAGGTCGGCTATCACTTCAACAAAATTCTGGCGTGACTAACAACATTACGTATATGCTATTACGTATATGCTACTGAGCGAAAATAGAATGAGATGTGGAACTGGCTGAGGATACCACATCGGATGAGGGCGTCATACCGGCTGAGGACGCAGCTATATTTAAAAAGAGCGCATTCTTCCTGTAGTGCCAGCCCCTGGCGAGAAATTTCATGGGTTGGCGAAAAATTTCTTTCGGCCGCCGCAAGCGAGCGTGGTTTCTCCTCCCCCTATTCGTTTGCGCATTGAGACGGGCGTTTTAAAATCACGCAGGTCTGACCACCCCTGTATATTCGAATCAAATCGAACACCTCAGAAGCTATATGTCCAACCCCTTGAAGGACTTGGAGTTCACCCGAGAGGCGTTTGAACGCTTTCTCGATTGGCTGGACGCCGACCGCGAGCAGGCAGGGCGCAAATACGAAGCCATACGCCGAGGCCTGATAGCCATCTTCAACTATCGCGGCTGCTCCGCGGCCGAAGAACTGGCCGACGAAACCTTTAATCGCGCGATTCGCCAACTGCCTTCGATCGAAGGCTCCTACCAGGGCGATCCGGCCAAATACATACAAGGCATCGCCCGTTTCGTAGCGCTCGAATATTTCAACCGGCAAGTCAAAAAACATGGCGGTCCCGTGCCTGAAGATATGCCTGATCCGTCGCAGCCCGGCGCCACGGGCAAGGAAGATGAAAGAGAAGCGCTCAGCAGATGTTTGCGACACTGCTTGAATAAGCTGAAGCCGGAGAAGCGCAAGGTATTCATCCTCTATTATCGCGAAGGAAACCGATTGAATCGCGATCACCGTATATTGCTTGCGGAGCAGCTCGGCTGTTCGATCAACGCGCTTCGCATCCAGATGCACAGGCTGAACGAAGAGATGCGCCTCTGCATCACTGATTGCCTCGAACAGCCGCCATCCGATAAAAAACTTTGAAATTTCCCGAGCCCCCACCGCATTCAGTAATGAAGGCAGGGCGCGGAATGGCTAGCAACTCATTATTTCCCCCTCGAGGCCCCTATGACTCTGCTACCGAAACAAGAAGATCAAATCAGGCGATACATCCTGGGCGTCGCGACGCCGGATGAAGTGGAACAGGTGGAGATCGATCTGCTGCGCGGCGACGAGAATGTCGAACGCCTCCTGCTGATCGAAGACGAGCTGATCACCGATTATGCGTTCGGCGCGCTGCCGCAAAGTGAGCGCGAGCTTCTGGAGAAAAACTTTTTCTCCACGCCGGAGCGGCGAAAGAAACTGATGATCGCGCTTGAGATGGTGAAACAGGCTGCCGATTACGACAAATCGGGACCGGCGGAAAGGACGGGTGAGGCGTGGGTGGGCAAGGCGTCAAGGAGCGCGCGGCAAATGCTGAAATGGCTGATCGCCTTGTTCCAGCTTGGCCAATCCACCAGGATCGGCCAGATCAGATTGAAGATCGCCGTCTCTGTGGCGCTCGTGATCGGGCTCGGACTTGGGATATCCGGGCTCGGGATATGGAGCCGGCTGCGAGGCTATAGGGAGATCGAAGTCGACGCGCGAGTGGCAAAAGGGATGGTCGCGCTCAATCAGGCCTATCGCGAGCGGCGTCTGGTCTTGTCTCGAATTACGGAATTGCAGTACGCCCCATTTCGCGAGACGCGCGGCGGACCGGAAGCCGACAGCGAGCCGGCGGACATTGATCTGCCGGCTCGACGCCGCGCGTTTGACCTGCTGGACGATGCAGCCAGGGAAAATCAAACAGCCGGGGCAGCCGGGGCAGCCGCGGCGCATCACGCGATGGGACGATTCTATTTGGCGCGCAAGAATTTTGACGACGGGATCGCGGAATTTGAAGCGGCGCTTAAGACTGAGCCCAATAACGCCAGGCTTCACAGCGATCTTGGCGCGGCGTTGATGGAGAAGAGCGAACTTGAAGCTTCTGGGAAATCGGACCGAGATCCGCGGACGCTGGATCGCAGTCTCGAACATCTCAACCGCGCGATTGAACTGGACAATTCTCTTCTCGAACCGCTCTTCAACCGCGCCCTCCTGCGACAGAACCTGGGGCAGTTATTCCAGGCTAAAGATGACTGGGATAATTATCTGAAAAAGGACGCGGTCTCCCCTTGGGCTGGAGAGGCCAGGCGCAACCTCAAGCTGATCGAAGAGCGGAATAAAAGAGTGTCGCAAAGAGAGGGAGAGCTTTTCGACGCTTTTAAGCAGGCGTATCAAGCCGGCGATGAAGAGCGGATCTGGAGCGTATTCAGCCGCAGCCACTTTCGCCTTGGTAACCATTTAGCCACCAGGTTGATTGATGAGACGCTCGCGCTCGCTCAGGATGGACGAGCGCAGGATGCGACGGAAAGATGGCAGGCATTGAGCGATCTGGGCGCCCTGGCCGAACGCAAAAGCGGCGACAGATACATCGCTGACCTCGCGCGTGTTTACAGCCCGTCTTCGGCGGCGCGCGATCGGGCATTGGCGGAAGCCCGCAGTTTGTTGAAGGACGCCCTCAAGAACTCCATGGATTCCCGCATCAGTCAAGCCCTCACGAAATTTGGTCAGGCTCAAGCGGTCTTCCGCCGGCAAGGCGACCTGGGCGAAGCCCTGCTGAGTGAATTGTGGAGCGGCTTTTGTTACTTGCAACAAGCAGATACGCGGCGCGGCATGGAGAGTCTCAGCGAAGTGGCTCAGGCGAGCGAAGCGCGTGAATACAAGTGGCTGCAATCGCTCGCGCTCAACGGCATGGCGAACGCACAAGTGCGGCTGATGGAGTATTCAAACGCCGTCGTTATATGCCGTCGCGCTCATCAACTTGCCCGCGAGATCAGCGATGAGAACGGCAGGCTGCGCAGCCTGAGTATTCTCACCGGCCTTTATGCGCGACTTGGAAAATTCCGTGAATCGTGGCGAGAGGCTCAAGAATGCCTGAGGCTATCGGAAAGGATAGCCGCCGATCAAGGCCAGATCATCAGCTTCTATTCCATCTCCGCCCGCTGTTTTTATTCGCTGGGTCTTTACTCGGCGGCGCTCGATTACGCGCGGGAGACCTTGCGACTCGCCGAGACGATGAATTCACCGTGGGTCATGTCTCGTTATTTGACGAACACCGGCCTGGCTTGCGCCAGGCTCGGGAAATATGAAGAGGCCATCGAATACATCAAGCGCGGGATGCGGATCAGTCAGAGCGCGCAATCCGAGGCCCTGGCTCGTGAAATGGCCGCATACGCGGCCCTCTTTCTGGGTCAGACCTACCGTTTGTCGGGGGCCGGCGCTGAGGGGGCAGCGATGATCGAGCAAGCGGCTGATTTCTGCCGCGAAAAGGATGATCCGTGGCTGTTTCAAATGGTGGCGAAAGAACGGCTTCTCGGCCAGATCGCCCGCGGTGAGGAGGCGGAGGCGCGCAACAGCTTGCGGAGCGTGATCACGCTATACGAGGAGACGCGCGCCAGGATTCCGGATGAGAGCGATCGAAACAGTCTCTTCGCTCGGGAACAGAGCGTTTACGACATCGCGATTGATTTCACCGCCGCGCGCCCGGACGGCGCCAGAGAAGCCTTCGAATACTCCGAGACCTCTCGCGCTCGTTCGCTGCTCGACGCCTTTCAGAACAGATATCAGGCAAAGGCCACCACTGGAATGTCTGAACCGCGTTTCTCCGGAGTTGCCAGTCCGTTGATTCTGTCCGAAATACAATCTCGCATGCCTGGGCGGACACAACTTCTGCAATACGCGGCGCTCGAAGACAAGCTCATCATCTGGTTGGTTACATCCAGGCGTTTCGAGCAGATAACCGTGAAAATCCCTCTCTCTAAATTGACCGGGCTGGTTACCGATTTTCTGGCACAGATCTCCGGGCCAGCCGGCAGCGATAGCCAGAGGTGGCGACAGAAGGCGGAAGAGCTTTACGACGTCCTGTTGCAGCCAATCGCGCCACTGATCGAGCCAAATAAGCAGATTTGCGTCGCCCCAGATAAGGTTCTCAATCGCCTGCCCTTCGGCGCGCTTATTTCCCGCGCGACTGGCAGATACTTTATTGAGGATTACCTGCCGACCTATGCGCCAAGCGCAACTCTGTTCGTGCTCTGCGCCGAGGAAGCCAATCGTAAGTCTGGCCAGTCGCCGGAACATCTGTTGAGCGTGGGGAATCCAAGTTTTGACCGGCGCGTCTTCCCTGACCTGGAAGATTTGCCGGCGGCAGCCATAGAATCAGAAGAGATCGCCAAATTCTATCCTTCACATTATCTGCTGGTCGGGCCGGACGCGAAGAAGAAGGTCGTGCTGCGCGAGATTGAGCGGGCCGAGGTGATTCATCTCGCCACACATTACGATCCCGACCCGACATCGCCGCTCTTTTCGAGGCTGGCGCTGGCCGCCGAGACCGAGACCGGCGGACAAGCTTCTCAGCGAAAAGGCGCGCTGCTCGTCGGCGAGATTTACCGCCTTGACCTGAGCCACGGGCGATTGGCCGTGCTTTCGGCTTGCCAGACGTGGGCCGAGGATTATCTTAACGGCGAAGGCGCTATCGGCGTCTCACGACCTTTTCTGGCCGCCGGTGTTCCCGTGGTCGTCTCCAGTTTATGGAAGATAGATTCCCCGGCCACCAGGAATTTGATGATCGAGTTTCATCGCATTCGCAAAACACAAAAACTGCCATCCGCGGAAGCGCTGAGAACGGCGCAATTGGGGATGTTGCGCGGAGCGGAGCCGGAATATCGGCATCCTTACTATTGGGCCTCATTCATCGTCACTGGCGGTTACAGCAGTTTCTAAAGGCTGGTACAGCACCGCGCGTAAGCAAGCGGTCGACCTATGATACAGCCGCGCGACAGTCGCGCGCGGTACTATGCCGGTGTCTTATGGCGGTTAGCAATTGCGTGTACGGATCAGTACCGCGAGCGGTAGCGATCGCGCTTCACTTTGAGTCACGCTCGCTACCGCTCGCGGTACTGATCCAGAGCGTCTTCCCATACATGCAATTGCTAATCGATCTAATTCACAGTAAAAGGAGAAAACACCTTATGACGCCGCTCGATACCCTGCTCAAGAAGCCTTCAGTCACTATTTATCTCGACGGACTGATGATCTGTTGCTACGACAAGCATCAAAAGCTTTTTCAGGCAGGCATCCACACCGAGGCTCATTTTCACGCCGTAACAATCAAAGTAAAGGAAAGAGGGCAATCGACAGACCTTCAATCCCTGAGGTTAGAACATGAAGAGGTTAAGGAGATCGCTCCGCTTTTCCTCTACGTTGAAAAGAAAGAAGGCTCTGAGGCGCCGAGCGGGGCCGCCACTCTTTATAAACCGGATGATCCGAGGTACAGACAAGCGTTCGCCAACGCCCTCGATTTACAGAGCGAGTCCTTTCACAAACATGATCACCTCAGGATCAAGCCCAATATTCTAGCCCCGCTGAACATCCTGAATGGCGAATTTTATTCGGCGAAGCTTGACGATGTTATGCGTATGAATCTGGAGGGCGATCCAAATCCGCTCGACCTGGGGTTTCTTGCGACAATGATCGCAGGCGATATCTCGAAGACCAGAGGGAATCTGATTTTGAGATCAAAAGACCATAAAGCTGAGCCGCTTATCAATCTTCCGCTCAGCGGCGAAAAACATTACGAAGTGTCTATTGTTAATGGACCAACTGATAGCAATGACCCGGACGCAGATCCCACCCACAATCACTTCTCCGAATATTACAAAGCTCTCGTTTTGAAGGACAGCGCCGTGAAGTACATGGTGGAGATCGAAGAAGATCCTGGCTCAACGCCTCCGGATCCTCACCCAATACCACACGTATTACCTGAGGATCCTCCCTGCATGGTTATCTGGGATAGCGGCATCTCCCAGTTACCCGACTTTAACTGATCAGCGTTTTTGCTTCCTGCTTTTCTTTTCTTGCGGAACGGATTTGCCCCGCGTCAGGCGGATCGCATAGCCGTCGAGATCGGCGTTAGAGAGCGTTTGAGAGAACTCGACCGGCGTGTCGCCGCCGGCGTAGACCGCGCGTTCGATCGAAAGCATCGGCGATCCGACGCGCACATCCAGTAATTTTGCCAGGTAAGGATCGGCCAGCGCGGCGGTAATCCGCTGCGTCGCGCTCTTCAGTTTCAATCCGAATCTGGTCTCGAGCGTTTGCAGCAGCGACCCCGCAATCAGTTCCTCGGGAATCAGCTTCTCGCCGATTTCAGCGGGCAAATAGTCCAGCGTCAGATTGCGCGGTTTGTCCTCGCGCAGCCCGAGCCGTTTGACGCGATAAAGAGGCTCCCCAGTTCCCAGACTGAAAAGTTCTGCCTCGTGCGAATCAGCCTCGATGCGGTTCATCTCGATCAGTTTGAAAGTCGCGCCGGCTTCCGCAGCAATGATCTCGTCCAGCGATCCGGTCAAATCGATCCGCTCCTGAAACGGCCGGCGCCTTGTTTTGCGTTCGGTGACGAAAGTGCCCCGCCGCCGCCGCCGCTCGATCAATCCGTCTTTAGCGAGCGCCGCAAGAGCCTGTCTCACCGTTATTCGACCAACCCCGTAGAGGCGAATCAATTCGATCTCTGTGGGCAGCCTGGCGCCCGCTGTGAATACGCCCGACATAATCTTTTCGCGCAGGATATTCTCCAACTGGTAGTAGAGGGGAATTTTCTTAGTGACAAATTCCGAACTGGGCTTAGTCATAATCTGATCAACGAAGGATTTTGAAATCATCCTTCGACTCGAACATCAACCCGATCTGTTTGCCTTGATGTTTGGCGTTGACGATATTGACCTGATCGTCAAACAGCTCGCAGAAGATTTTGTTGCGCATTTGCGCGCTTTCAAAACCGCCGGGCATCCGGCCTTTGACGAAAATCCAGATCATGTCCGCCTGGCCATCAGGCGGTCCTTCAATCCCCTCCCAGGAGAGTATGACCGAACGGCCAGCCTTGTTCTTCAGCTCAAAGCTGCTCCGCAGGTAAGCCATCACTGATTCGATGAACTCTCTGTCTTTGTCCGCGGTCGCCGGTTCAATCTTCACGGCCTGTTTTGCGCGCCGGCCGAGCGCGTTCGCCAGATCATCAGTGAAGACGCGGATGACGATATCCACCATCTGTTTGGGCTGTTCGAATTCGAGATTCGTGACGCTGATGTGAACCTTGTGCGGGCGGGGAGTAGGGAATGGAGAGTGGGGAGTGGGGAGTGGTGGACGCGAAATGTTTACAGCTTCTGCGCAAACTATAGTCAGCGCAAGGATCAAGAATCGCCATGCAACTCTACAAATCTGCATTCCACATTCCTTATCCCCTACTCCCCACTCCCCATTCCCCATTCACTTCGTTCCAGCCACATTTAAAACATAAACCGCCTGATTGGCCGTCAACACGAACAATCTCTTGCCGTCCTGGCTGAAAGAGGCGCCCGAGACCGGATGCGCAAAGGCGAACTCGTCTCGCTTCTCCAACGAGGCCAGATCGTAGACCACCAGTTTGCCGCGTTCGTTCTCCACGCACATCAAACCAGTCTGTTGGCCAGTCTGTTGGCCAGTCTGTTGGCTAGTCTCCTGGCCAGTCTGGCGCCCATCCTGTTGGCCATCAGATTGGCCGCTGGACTTTCCGCCCATTCCGCCGACGACGGCGTGGCTGCCAAAGACACGTCCCTTTTGTTCTCCGGTCGAGAGCGAGTAAACGAGCACGCGGTTCTGCGTATCGGCGATCATCACATAGTCGCCAGCGGCGAAGACGTTGGTGATGCGGAACGAGCCTTTGCCGGTTTCGACCAGCAACCTCCCTTTCGTGGCGCCGGTCTTTGCGTCGAGCACCTGCAGGAAATAATCGCCTTCCTGTTCCTTCAACTCCGCCAGTCGCTTTGTCAGCTCGGTGTCGGATTTGATTTCGTCCCGCGCGTATTTCGACGCCACCGGCCAGGAGAGAACCATTGTGCCTTCGCGCGGCGCCACCCAATAATCCGGCGATTCTTTGCCGAATGGCCTGGACCAGAGCGCATCGAAACTACGGACGTCGCGCATCTCCAGAATTAGATCTTCTACGTAACTGCCGCCCTTTTTGGCCGGCCTGGTGATCAACAGGAACGGGCCGTACTGCGCTGCGCGGTCCTCTTTGATTTCCTTGCCACTGGCTATGACAAGCCGCTTCGTATCCAGGGCCGCGATCTGGCGGTCGACTTCTCCATCCTTCGGATAATCGGCGTAGAACATTCCCTCGTCACTGAAGAATCCGCCGCGGAACCCTCGCAGATGAACGGCGCGTTCGCCCTTCGTCAAATTCCAGACCGCGCCGCGCGAGCGTTCGGAGACGGCCAGCCATTTGAAATCGGGCGAAAAAGCCATCGCGCGCAATCGCCCGAGTGGATTTTGCGGTAAGGTCACAGTGGCGAGCATTTGGTTCTTGTCGGTGGTGTAAAGCCCTAGCTCGCCCGTCAAACGCTCGGCGACGAAGACCTGGTCGTAAATGTCGATCGCCGGCGACTTGCTGCCTTTGATCGCCATTCGCTTGGCCACATCAATGACTCCGACGGCCGATTTCTGGAACGGGCGCACGAGCAGGTAATTGCCTTTCGTCGCCGCCGCGAGCCTGCCGGGAAACATCGGGAACTCCTCGATGATCTCACCGCCGGGCAGGCCGAGCAGCGCCGATTTGTCCGGCTTCTCGGCGTTGTAAGCGATCATCCTGTCAGGCGCGGTGAAAGTGAACCCGGCCGCGATCAACTTCTTGACATTGCCCTTGAGCGACAGCGGCGAATGCGCCTGAAGGTCGAAGACGAGCGCGGCGTTATCTTTGGAGACGCCGACGGCGGTGATGGCGATGCCGCGCTGCCCTGCGGCGAAATATTTCCCGTCGGGCGAAAATCCCATGTTGATCAGCCTCAGACGCGCGTCACTGATCTCGTCCGGGTTGAGAATCCTGACCAGGCTTTGGATCAAGAGGAAGAACGGATCGGGCGTATAAAAGTCCTTGCGCTGAAAAACCTGGGCCTTAGATCGAACGTCGAAGAGGTTGAGCGCGAAATCTTCGTCCATGCACGCAAGGGTCTTGCCGTCCGGCGAAAGCAGGCTCTGTAAACAGGTTTTGTGGAGGACGATTTCGTGCGCCTCGCTCAGCTTCTCCTCGGCGACGCTCCAGATTTCGACGCGCAGGTCGGATGTGTTGAACACGATGTTCTGCGAATCCGGCGTGAACTGGGCTTCGTCGGCTTCCGGCGCGTCAATGCGGAAGACCGGTTTGAACGGCTCGCGCGTCAGCACGTTGATGCCCGCGTCGTCCTGGGCCAGGACATATTTGCCGTCGGGGCTGAAACGCAGATGAGTGATATCGCCACGCAGCGGGGGTTGTAGCGCCGTCCTCGAGACGACCGCATGCAAGGATTCCTTGCGGCCCAGCCCCGTGTAGCTGACGACGGCCGATTGCCAGCGCGAATATTCGTCGGCCTGCGCGTTGGCGCGAGATTCGACGCAACCGGGCGGAAGCGCCTCGACGCCCTTGATCATCTCGCGCAGGCGTTTTGACTCCGGGCTGGTCACGCCGAACAGGTCGGAGAAGAAGTTGCCCGTTTTGCCTTTCGTCTCGGCGAGACGGTCGAAGAGCCGCGCATGGGCTTGCGGGTCGTAGCCGGCGGCGGCTAGCGCGAAGAGTCCGATCTGGTCGGCTTCGATCTGATCTTTGCCTTCGTGATTGTCGCCGCGGCGAAAGACCTCGGGTTTGCGCGCGGCGTTTTCGACCAGGAGATTGTACTTCTCGAAGATGTCGCGACGATCCGTCACCTGCGTCACGCCCAGCGCTTCCTTCAACCGGCGCGTCATCGTCAGAGACTGCTGGCGCGCCACCAGGTGGCCTATCTCGTGCGCGATTACGGCGGCCAGCTCATCTTCGCTCTGCGTGAAAGCGACCAGCTTGCGCGAGACATAGATGCGCCCGCCGGGCAGAACGAACGCGTTGGCTTCGGACAGGTCGACCAGAAAAAACTGGAATCGCAGTTTGGTCGGCGGCAGATGTTTGACGACGCGTTCGCCAATGCGCCTCAGATAGCCTGCGACCTCGTCGTCGTCAAACACGCGAAAATTTCGCTGAATCTGCTCGGCGATGGCGTCGCCCAGATCGACCTCCTGCTCTTCGGTGAAAATGTTAGGCTCGCGCGAAACCTGGGGCGCGGGCGGGCGGCAGACCTGCTGGGCATTTATCGCCACGCCGGCCTGACCGAGCGCCAGTAGTAGGAGGCAATATTTGAACAGAATCTTCTGCATAGATTAAAGGGCAATTCAAAGTTTCGGATTGTCGAAACCGCAGCCTGTGGTTGATTCAATGGACCGTTCTTAACGGTACGATAGGATTGTCGGAAGATTCCAGCGCAGGAAGATTATACGCGTCCTTTGGCGGAGAAGCGGAAGGAAAATAGGGAAAAAGGGAATGGGGAATGGGGAATGGGGAATGGGGAAAAGATGCTGTTCCTAACTTCCCACTCCCCACTCCCTACTCCCTACTCCCTACTATTCACTTTGTGACGCCGAATTGTCCGAGGATGAAGGCGTAATCGAACGCCGTGTCATGCAAGCGGTCGTAGCGACCTGAAGCCCCGCCGTGACCGCCCGGCTCCAATTTGACCTTGAACATGAGCAGGTTGTTGTCAGTCTTCATCTCGCGCAGCTTGGCGACATATTTCGCCGGTTCCCAGTACATCACCTGGGAGTCGTTGAGCGAGGTTCTGACGAGGATCGTCGGATAGGCCTTTTTCTCGATGTTGTCGTATGGCGAATAACTGCGCATGTAATCGTAAGCCGGCTTCTCGTTCGGGTTCCCCCATTCGAGGTATTCGCCCACGGTCAGCGGCAGCGAAGCGTCGAGCATGGTGTTCATCACGTCGACGAACGGAACATACGACACCACGGCTTTGAACAGGTCGGGGCGCATATTGGTCACCGCGCCCATCAACAACCCGCCCGCGCTGCCGCCCGTGATGATCAGCCGGTCTTTTGACGTGTATTTCTCGTTGACCAGATACTCGGCGGCGGTAATGAAATCGGTGAAGGTGTTCCTCTTGGCCATCATCTTGCCTGTGTCGTGCCACTCCTTGCCCAGTTCGCCGCCGCCGCGGATGTGCGCGATGCCGAAGATCACGCCGCGATCCAGCAGGCTCAGCCGGTTCGACGAGAAGTCGACGTCGTTCGAGATGCCGTAAGAGCCGTAGCCTTCGAGCAGCATAGGCCTATTTGGGGGGCTGTTTTGGGGTCGCTGCCCGTCACGATTCAAATCCTTCTTGTAGACGATCGAGATCGGCACTTTGACGCCGTCCGAAGCGGTGGCGTAAACGCGCTCGGATTTGTAGAGCGTCGGATCGTATCCGCCGAGCACCGGCTGTTGTTTGCGCAACTCGCGCTTGCCCGTCACAACATCGTAATCGTAGACCGAGTTGGGCGTGATGAACGATTCGTAGTTGAAGCGGAAAACTGTGGTGTTGAACTCCGCGTTCTGCCCAGGATAAGCGACGTAGACCGGATCCTGGAATGGGATCTCGTGCGACTTGCCGCTCTTAAGATCGGTGATGTGGAATTTCGGCAGGCCGTTTTCGCGTTCGACGGCTATGTAATGCCCGGCGTAGCAGTCAACGTCTTCGAGCATCACATCCTTGCGATGCGGGATAATTTCTTTCCAGCTCTTCGGCGAAGGATCGCTGACCGGCGCGGTCACAAGCCGGAAGTTCTTCCCCTGATCGTTCGTGCGAATGTAGAAATTCTCGCCCAGGTGATCGATGTAATACTCATGGTTCTCCTTGCGCGGCAAGAAAAGTTTCAATTCCTCGTTCGGCCTGTCGGCCGAAAGGTATCGCGTCTCACTCGTCGTTGAGCTGGATGACACGACTACGATGTACCCTTTGCTGCGCGTCTTCCCCACGCCGGTGTTGTAAAGTTCGTCTTTTTCTTCAAACAGCAGGTCATGTTTGCCGCTGCCCAACGTGTGGCGGAAGATTTTGTCCGAACGCTTCGTGACATCGTCCTCCTGCCCGTAGAAAAGCGTCTTGTTGTCGTTGGCCCAGGCGACCGAGGTCACGCGGTCGGCGATCTTTTCGCCGACCTGGCCCGTGCGCAGGTCTTTGACGAACAGGTTGTATTGACGAAAGCCGGTGGTATCGGTGGAGAAGGCGAGCAGATTGCCGTCCTCGCTGACATTGTAGGCCCCGACGCTGAAGAAGGGATGTCCCTCGGCCATCTTATTCATGTCGAGGGTGACATCTTCCATCGCCTTAAGGTCGCCCTTCTTGCGACAGAAGATCGGGTACTGTTTCCCCTGCTCGGTGCGCGAGTAATAGAAATAATCGCCCTTGCGGTAAGGCACGTTCTCGTCTGTCTCCTTGATGCGCGCGAGCATTTCTTTGTAGAGCGTCTCCTGGAAACCAGTGGTCGGTTTCATCATCGCCTCGGCGTAATCGGTCTCGGCCTTGAGATACGCCAGGACGTCTTTGTCAGTCTTCGTCTTGTCGGCCATCCACGCGTAATTGTCCGTGACAGTGTAACCATGGATTTGCGTGGTCTTCGGAACTTTCTTGGCGACTGGCGGTTTTGGCGGTTGTTCTTGAGCAGACATCTTCTTCCCATTCAACACAACAAGCGCCGTCAGCGCGACGGCTGACAGCAAAATCCCTAATTTGAGTTTCATGACTCCTCCGCTGTTACAGAATTTTCGGGATCAGACAAGCGGGTTGCGATCAACTTTGTGAATTTTCAGCAAAGCCCGATGCAAGAGATCGGTCGAATTGTAACATTATTGGGGCGCTGGTACAGTACCGCGCGCGTAAGCGAGCGGCTATGCGTAACAATCAGCCGCTTGCTTACGCGCGCGGTACTGTGCCAATCTCGCGTGTTCCAACAAATGAAAGGCCGAAATCACATGAAAGCTTGGCGAGTCAACGACTGGGGCGAGCCCGATCAGATGGAATTCACTGACATTCCCGCTCCCGAACCCCAACCTGGCGAAATACGGATCGAGAACAGAGCCGCCGCGCTCAATTTCTTCGACATCCTGATGATCCAGGGGAAATATCAATCCAAACCGCCGCGCCCGTTTACGCCAGGCTCCGAGGTCGCAGGCGTCGTCGCCGCGGTCGGCGAAGGAGTGACCGGTCTCAAAATCGGCGACCGCGTTCAGGCGATGGCTACCGGCGGGACTTATTGCGAATATTCGACCGCTCCCGCCGAAAAAGCCTTTCGCATTCCCGGCGCAATGAGCTTCGAAGAGGCCGCGGCGATGATCGTGATCTATCAGACTTCGCACTTCGCGCTCACGCGCCGCGCGACGATCAAATCAGAAGAATGGCCCGGCAAATGGCTGCTGGTTCACGCCGGCGCGGGCGGCGTCGGATCGTCCGCCATTCAGATCGGCAAGGCTCTCGGCGCGCGCGTGATCGCAACCGCGAGCACTGAAGAGAAGATGCGCTTCTGTTTATCGCAGGGCGCTGAACATGCTTTGAATTATGGCGATGTCAACTGGGTCAATCAGGTCAAACAAATTACAGGCGGCAGCGGCGCCGATGTGATTTATGACCCGGTGGGCGGAGAGATCTTCGAGCTTTCGACCAAATGCGTCGCGCCGGAAGGCCGATTGCTAGTTATCGGGTTCGCGGGCGGAACGATCCCGTCAATCGCGGCCAATCGCATCCTGCTCAAAAATATGTCGGTCGTCGGCGTTTACTGGGGAGGATATCTGGAACATTACCCGGAATACATGCGCGAAGCGCAGGAGGCCTTGTTCAGGATGTACGAGGCTGGGCAAATTAAGCCTGCCGTGTCGCAATCATTCGCGCTGGCTGACGCGGTCGCGGCGTTGAATGCGCTGGCGACGAGAAAAACAGTCGGGAAAGTCGTATTGCGAAATGGGTGAAGGCGGAAAGATCGAGTTGTTTCATTTAGCGCCGTCTTGTATCGCTGTTCGCAAGTCCTGTAAAAATCGCGATTCCTCGGCGCCCTTATAGCGAGAGAAGGCGAGCGCGGCTCGCGGGTCATCGCTATCTTCTCCGTCTAATGGGGTGATGCGAGCATTCGAGAGCCCGTAACCCGTCACGATTGTGAAGACGCCGCTCTTCTCGCGGCTTACGAAAAGGATATATCGACTTCCCTTTAGTGGCATCCCTTGTTGATAAATCCTGTATTCGTTAATCCTCCCTGAAGCGAATCGAACACCTCCGCCGAGACGATTCGCCGGCACTGTGCTCCCAATGCTGAGCGACCCTGTGGAGTCTTTAAGGAGTTCCTCTACTGTTATTGAGAACTCGGAATATATGCCCGTCTGGTCATCCGACAAGTAGGCGTTCGCTGCAACGATTTCGCCGAGAACAATGGCGTCGCTTTTGGCGACCGGCAATGCTGGCAACCCGACCCACCAATGGCTAATTGTGGGCAACGGTTCGACTCCCGGTGGCAGTTCTTTTATGCGGCTTCTTCCATCCATGGCCCCGTGACCATTGAACAGGCTACTTTTCTTCTTCCTTTCGCTACTGGGCGCTTTGCCGATTTCAGCCTCGTAATCCAACACCGGCGTATCAGATTTTTTAGTCTTTCGTTGTTGTCCGCTTGAAGATTTGCTCCCATTCGATTCATCCAGCAACTCGGCCAGATACTGTTTCCACAATTCGGGCAGTGAATGTGTGCCGTGCCCCCGCGTCTTATCGCTGATCGGGATCAACACGTAGCGACCTCGCTTCACTCGCTTGATCTCTTTCTCCACGATCCCCAACTCCGGCGGATTTACCTGATCATCGGCTGAATTGATGGCGATGAGCGGCGCTCTGATCTTTTCCAGATCGGGCGCGGGGTCGTAATCGCGCGAAGCGTCGAAGGCGTAGAGCATGTCGTTGGCGTCGGCTCGGGCGAGTTGCGCATGAACCAGGTTGTCGAACATTTTGTCAGCGGTGTCGCGGGTGGGAGCCTGTTTGTATTGCTGCAGCGGCGCGCTGGTCATAAACAGCAGCGTGTAGATCGCCGAGGTCAGACCGCGAGTTGGTTGCTGTTTGTAATCACCGTTGTTCCATTCGGGGTCGTTCTTGATGGAATCAATGACCATTCGCCGCATCATCCGGTTGCGGCCCGAAATCTGAACCGGCAGGCTGGCCAGCGGCGCCAGCGCGTCCATAAAGTCTGGATACTTCTCCCCCCACAGCCACGTTTGCATCCCTCCCATCGAGGTCCCCATCACCAGACGCAGATGGTTTACTTTGAGTCCTTCGGTCAACAGTTTGTATTGCGCCGTGACCATATCGTTATAGGCGTAATGTGGGAATCGCGCGCGCAACCCGTCGCTTGGCTTCGACGATTTGCCGTGGCCGACGCCGTCGGGCAGGATGATGAAATACTTCGTCGCGTCGAGTAACTGTCCAGGGCCGAAGAGCGCGCCACCGTACTGGTTCGAAAGAAAGCCGGCGCCGGAGCCTCCCGTGCCGTGCATTATGAGCACGGCGTTGCGCACCGCGCCTGAGGCGTCGCGCTTCGGCTCGCCTATCGTGCGGTAATGGAGCTTCAATTCAGGCAGCGTTTCGCCGCTGTCGAATTTGAAATCGCGGATGACGAAATCACCTTCGACAGGTAGAGGGTAATTCGACGCTCGCGTCGCGTTCGGAGTCTGCGCGGCGGCCGTTATCGCTAACAGGAACAGCAACGGCAGGATCATTCTTCGATTCATTTAAATCCTCAGTGGATGAATAGCCACATAGAGACAAGGAGATAAGGAGACAAGGGGACAAGGGGATCGTTGCAATTCGTATCCCCTTCTCCTTGTTTCCCCTTCTCCTTGTCTCCATGTCTTACTTGTCCATGCTATCGGCCTCGACAACGACTTTCGTCGTCATCTCTTTGCCGTCAACCGAGAGTTTGACCAGGTACGCGCCGGGATCGAGCGCGGGGCCGATCAGAGCGCCGAAGCGTCCGCCGCCACGGCCTCCTCCTCCGCCGCCGCCGAATCCTCCCTGTTGCGCTTGTTGCCCCTGACCTGCTTGAGGCTGTCCTGGCTGTCCTTGTCCTGACGGAGTCTGGATTTCAGGGTTAGCTCCTGGCGGACCGAACCTTCCACCGGGACGAGGCGGCGGATCGCCGCGCAGGTTCCACATCACGCGATTCAATCCGGCCTCTTTCGTCGCGGTCAGATTGCGAACGACCTTGCCGGTGACGTCCGAGATCGTGATCTTGACATCGCCGCCCGGCGCCGATCTCAGGTAATAACTGATAGCCGTTCCCGGCTGCGGGTTCTCCCCACGAAAGTACTTGGCCCCGCCCGCGTAGCGGCCGAGCGTTATGTCGTTGAGCCATTGGGTTCCCGGTCGAACGTCGAAGAGATGCGCGTCGGCGGCAAGCGTCTTCTCGTCCAATTGCTGCAGCGGTGTGATGTCGTCGACGATCCAGACGCCGCGCCCATGCGTGCCCGCGATGAGGTCGTTGTCGCGCGGATGGATCAACAGGTCATCCACGCGCACGGTCGGCAATCCGGTCATGAACTTCTTCCACTCGGCGCCGCCGTTCGTCGAGACGAATACGCCGAACTCGGTTCCGACGAAGAGCAGGTTCTTGTTCTTCGCGTCCTCGCGAATGACGTTGACGTTCCCGACCGGGAGGTTGTTCGTGACCGAGGCCCAGGTCGCGCCGTAATCACGCGTGACGAAGAGGTATGGCTTGAGATCGTCGTTGCGGTGGTTGTCAATCGCAACATAACAGGTCGCGGCGTCGAAATGCGAAGGCTCGACGCGTGAGACCTGATAATTGCCGTCGACGCCCTTGATGTTGTTCGCCACATTGACCCATGTCGCGCCGCCGTCTTTGCTCAACTGCACGTTGCCGTCGTCCGTGCCGACCCAGAGCGCGCCGGGCAGAACGGGCGATTCAGCGATGGTGATGATGTTGCCGTAATTGGACGTTCCATCGTGCTTCGACGCCATGGGCTTATTGCCGTCGACGCCCATAATCGGCAGTTTGCTGCGGTCGATCTGCTTCGTCAAATCGACGCTCGCCGTCCAGGTGTCGCCGCGGTCGAGCGATTTGAAGAGCTTGTTCGCCCCGACGTAGATGACGCGCGGATTGTGCGGCGAGAGCGCGATCGGCGTGTCCCAGTTGAAGCGGTACTGCTCGCCGGCTGGAGGCGCAGGAACGATGTTGCTTTGCAGCGGGTTGGCGCCGCCGAATCCGAAACCGCCCGCGGCCTGGATTTGCTGAGCCTGTTCCTGCGTGGGCTGTTGCCCTTCGCCGGATTCTCCGCCGGCGCCCGCAGCCCCTGCGGCCCCTGCTGGAGGACCGGGTTGAGGCGTTCCCTGCCCGCCCCCACGAGCCGCACCGGGCCCGCGAGGACGCAGTGCGGCGCGCGGGCGGATCGAAACGCTGCGGCCCGTCCTCAGATCGTGTCGCTGCATCGCGCCACCCTGCGATTCGGCGTAGACCGTCGCGTAATCGGTCGGGTCGATCTGCACATAAAAACCGTCGCCGCCGCCGATGCGGTACCAGTCGGCGTTGATGATGCCGCCGCCGCCTCCTCCTCCGCCGCCGCCACCACCGCCACCGCCGCCGCCGGAGGCGCGCGTCTGGCTAGGGCCGCACCAACTGCCGTTGTCCTGCAGACCGCCGCAAACGTAGTATGGCTTTCGCATGTCAGCCGCCACCGCGTAGAACTGCGACGCGGTGATATTGTTGACGAACTCCCACGTCGCGGCCTGGTCGTAACTGACATTCAACCCACCGTCGTTGCCTATGAGCAGTTGGTTGGTGTTATTCGGATTGATCCACAACGCGTGGTGATCACTGTGCGCGATGCCCTGAACCACCTGAAACGTCTTGCCGCCGTCAGTGGATTTGTGGAAGGGCGCGCCGCAGGTGTAGACGATCTGGTCGTTCTTCGGGTCAATGCGAATCTGGCTGTAGTACATCGGACGATTGTTGTTATTGCTCATGATGCGCCAGGTCTTGCCCTTGTCATCCGAGCGCCAGACGCCGCTATGTTTTGGGTCGGGCGGTTGATTGGACTGAGCCTGCTGACCGCCGCCGCCAAACCCGCCGCCTCCTCCTCCGCCGCCTCCTCCTGTTTGTTCTTCGCCACCACCCGTGCCGCCGCTCGCGCCGACCTCGATCTGCGCATAGACGACGTTGGGATTCGACCGCGCGACGTCGAGGCCGATGCGACCCATCAGGCCTTCCGGCAGACCATTGCCCTGGAGTTTCGTCCACGTCTTGCCGGCGTCGGTCGTCTTCCAGATGGCGCTACCAGGGCCGCCGCCGTTGAACCCCCAGGACGTGCGGCGACGCTGGTAAGACGCGGCGTAAAGCGTCTTTGTGTCAACCGGATCGATTACGATGTCGGTGAAGCCGGTGTCAGCGTCAATAAACTTGACGTTGGTCCACGTCTTGCCACCGTCGGTGGTCTTGTAGACGCCTCGTTCTTTGTTTGGGCCGAAGAGGCGACCGAGCGCGGCTATGTAGACGGTATTCGCGTCTTTCGGGTCAATGACAATGCGCGCTATGGTCTGCGTCTCTTTCAACCCGACATCGGTGAAGGTCTTGCCGCCGTCTGTAGATTTATAAACGCCGTCGCCGAAACTGGCGCTCTGGCGGTTGTTCGCCTCGCCCGTTCCGACCCAGACGATGTTCGGATCGGATTGGCATACGGCGATGTCACCGATTGAAGAGGTCTGGTAGGTGTCGAAGATCGGCTCCCAGGTCGTGCCGTTGTTGATCGTCTTCCACACGCCGCCGGTCGCAAAGCCCACGTAGATCACGTAAGGATTGCTCTCGACGGCGGTGATGTCGTCAATGCGCCCGCCCATACTGGCCGGCCCAATCGACCGCCAGCGGAAATTCTTCAAAACCGGGTCGTCGGATCGATTGATGGGCGTCGGCGTGGGGCGCGCTTGCTGGCCTCCTTGTTGAGCCTGTTGGGCTTGCGACGAAACATTCGAGAATCCGTAAAGCACAAGGCATGAGATGGCGATGACGCGCGCCAGACGTGGAGTGTTTCGCATAGCGGGGATCCTTTCCGAAATGAAATTTGATCCAAACAGATTCCGATTGCCGATTAACGCAACCGGGATTTGATCGTTAGGTTTTGCATGAGCGAATGAGAATACGGTGAACGCTCCGAAGTCAATGATTAAGACGCGGCGCCGAGCTTTTCGGTGACAACAATATCAGCAGGCGCCGCAGCTGCGCAGAACATGTCCCTCTTTTGGGGGAGGGCAAATTGGCTCCTGGGAGCGATGCGCCGGCGCCGCCTTTCTTGTATCTTCAGGCAGTTCGTCAAGGGCAGATTGCCAAGGGCGGCTTGATGAAGGAGGCGACCATTATGAAATATCGCGATTTTATGACTGTGACCGCGGCGCTTGCGTTTTTCTGGGGAATCCTGCTTGTTTTTGGCGGGGCTGATTTGATCCCTCATTTCCATGAAGGCGAATTACCTCAGCCTTCCATGCCGTCTCACCCCAAATGGATTGCGCTATCTTTCGGGCATATGTTCGGAACCGCGCTGGTATTGATCGGGATAATCGCCTGGACGACGCGGAACCTGGAGCGAATTGAAGATCAGCGGAATGTGACGCGCGCTTTTTTCGCGGGCGGGCAGTTTATGTTGATCGTTGCCGTGATTCAGCAAATGGAGATCTGGGAAGCTACCGGAGCCTGGTTTTTCATTTCGCTTATCTCGTTAATCATTTGCGGGTTCGGATACCTGTTATTTTGGGAGTTCAGAGCGGTTCCGTTCGACTCCCCAACGAAGCTCCGCCGAGAATGGATCAGGCAATTAAGCGAGGCGGCGGCTCAGCAAGAACGCAATCGCCTGGCCCGCGACCTGCACGATTCGATCAAGCAGCAAATTTTCAGCATCAATGTTAGCGCCGCGACTACCCAGGCCCGGTGGGAAAGCGACCCGGAAGGCGCGCGGCTGGCGCTCGCGGATGTCCGTGGCGCAGCGCGGGAGGCGATGGCTGAGATGGAGGCCATGCTTCAACATTTGCGCCCTGCCCCGCTTGAAAATGTCGGTTTGATCGAAGCATTGCGGAAACAGTGCGAGGCTTTGCAATACCGCAGCGGAGCGATGGTCACCGCCGAATTCGGGGAACTCCCGGATAACGAGATTTTGGCGCCCGGAGCGCAAGAGGCGATCTTTCGCATTGCGCAAGAAGGGTTGAACAACATCGCTCGCCACGCCCGGGCCGAAAATGCCCGCCTCAGGCTCTATCAACAGAGTGAGGAGGAAAAACCCGTGCTCTGGCTCAACATTCAGGACGACGGCGCCGGCTATGACACGGCCCAATCAAATCCGGGGATGGGGCTGGCCAACATCAAATTGCGGGTCGCCGAGATCGGCGGAACAGTTCGGATCGAAAGCGCCCCAGGCCAAGGCGCGAGCCTGACCGTGCGGATTCCTATGAGTTTGCCGGAGCTCGATAAATTCGAACGACAATCCAACGTCAATCTTGCCGCGGGGCTCGCGATCATTTTTATCATGGGACTACTTAATCGAGGGCAGCCGCACTACTTTGGATTGCTCCTCCTTGTTCCTGCGGCCTCGTTCATCCTCCCGCGCTTGTGGGACGAAGTACGTTTCCTGGAAAAAATGAGGGTGATGAAAAATGCGCCATTGAAGAGGTCATTGATACTGGCCAGGTCCGGCTATCAGCGAGGGCTCTTCATTTTAGCGGCTTTCGCCTTTTGGGGAGCCAACTGGAAAATTGCGCTGCATTTTCCGCAAAAGAACCTTTGGGTCTCACTCTTCGGCGGCGCGCTATTTTTTGTAGGCGTCCGCATCCATCGCCTCATGGAAGAACTAAGGGGGAAGCTCACCCCGCAGGATTTTCGCCGTGGCGTGGAACAAATGCAGAAGCAAACATGGATCGTCTTACTGGCTGCGACTCTCATCATAACGCTCGCCGTATTGGCCGGAAGGGGGTTACAGTCGTTGGGAATGCCAGCGTCCCTGCTTCTATATCTCGGTTATCTTGCCTGGTCGCGGCGCCGGAAGTGAACAGGCGGCATGGAGTGACGAATTTATTCGTTACGTCGCATAAATTCGTCACTACGTGGGTTTTCCGCAGGAGCGACAACAATGAATCAAATACGCGTAGTTCTGGTTGATGATCATCGCGTGGTCAGCCGCGGGGTGCGGAGCTATCTCGAATCCTTCCCCGATCTCAAGATCGTCGGGATTGCGGCCAACGGCGAAGAGTTGTTGCTCAACCTCGATCACTGGGCGCCCGAAGTCGTGGTCATGGATCTGTTAATGCCAGGCGGAATGGACGGCATAGAAGCCACTCGTAGAGTTCGTGAGCGCTCGCCTCGGACACACGTGGTCGCTTTGACTGCTTCGGTTGATGAAGCCCGAATGATCGGGGCGTTGCGGGCAGGCGCGATCGGATATGTGAGGAAAGACGCTGAGCCGGAGATTCTGCTCGCGGCGGTGCGCGCAGCGGCCGGAGGCAGGTCAATGATCGATCCGGCGGCGGCCGGAGACGCCTTGCAGGATTTCGCGCGAGGGCAGGAGCCAGGGAATGAACTGACCGAACGCGAATTGGAAGTGCTGCGCAGCCTGGCCCGCGGGTTTACCAATCGCGAAATCGCCGGGGCTCTCTTCATCAGTGAAGAAACGGTCAAAACCCATATCAGTAACATCCTCGGAAAACTGCGCCTTACACATAGAACACAAGCCGTGATCTATGCGATCAAACAGAATTTGGTATCGCTTGACGAATTGTAAAGCGAAATAACACCGACAACGGAGGTCGCATGAGTTCAACCAGAATTCTCATCTTGTTGTATTGGTCGTTCTGCTTTTTGGTCTATCCTACCGATTTGCCTACCTATTGCGCCAATCGGTCTTCGGTCCAGGAACGGGCTGTCGAGACCAATCCTCCTAAAACGCCGTTGGTCAATCCCGGCTTTGAAGATGGCGAAGTCGGGCAAATGCCATCAGGCTGGTCAGTACAGCCGCTTTCGCAACAGAACGGCTTTGCCGCCGCGTTGACAGATGAACAGCCGAAGAGCGGCCGCTACTGCCTCGTCTTCAAAAGTAGAGTTGGCGCATTCACGCCGACTCCAGGCGCTCTGGATCAATCCATTGACGCCGCGGCGTTTCGCAACAAGCGCGTTCGATTGCGCGCGGCGGTGCGTACCAGCGTGACAGGCCCCGGCGCGAAGGCGCAGCTGTGGCTGCGCGTGGATCGCCAAAATCGGGACAACCGCACGGTCAGAGGTTTTTTCGACGATATGAGTGATCACCCAATCCTGGCGCGTGAATGGGCTTACTACGAGATCATAGGCGACGTGGAAGAGGACGCCGAGAGGCTTGTTCTGGGTTTGCGGTTTTACGGCGCCGGCAAGGTCTGGATGGATGACGTCTCTTTGGAGATCGTCGGCGCGGCGGAAAAACGGGTTGAAGAAGCCGCGCGACCGCTGACTGCTCGGGGGCTGGAGAACATTACGACCTTTGCCCGACTGCTCGGCTACGTGCGACATTTTCATCCGAGCGATGAGGCGGCGAAGACCTACTGGGACGCCTTTGCTATTGAGGGAATGCGGGCGGCGGAGGGCGCCAAAAACTCCGCCGAATTGGCGCAAAAACTCGAAGCGCTCTTTCATCCCATCGCCCCGACAGTTCACGTCTTTACAGCCGATCGAGGGCCGACCAATCAAAAGAGTGATGAGACAAAACCATCCGCGCCGGCGGCGACGGACAATCTCAAAGTCGTCGCATGGCGACACTTGGGATTCGGCGGGGGGACGAACTTCTTATATAACAGCAACCGCGTAAGCAAGTCCGTGGCCGAAGCCAGGGCGGACGAGCAAATGCCAAACCCTGATGAGCCGTTCCAGGCCGACCTTGGCGGAGGACTCGCCGCGCGGATTCCGCTTGCGCTCTATGCGGATGAGCAAGGTACGCTGCCGAAAGCGCACGCGGAACCGAAAGACTCCGCGCCGCAACCGACTGCGATTCGTTTCTCCGCCAACGACCGCGCCACGAGGCTTGGAGCCGTCGCGCTGGCCTGGAACGTATTTCAGCACTTTTATCCCTACTTCGATGTAGCGCAGACCGATTGGAACGCCGCGCTAAAAGAGACTTTGCAACGAGCGGCGACCGACCCGGACGCCAGGGCTTTCGGACAGACGCTCAAGCGTTTGGTGGCCGCGCTGCGCGACGGTCATGGCCGCGTTTATCAGCAAGACGACGACCCGCAGTTTATTCCGGCTGTGGCGTGGGACTGGGTCGAAGGGCGCCTTGTGGTGACACAGGTCAGAGATTCCGCGCAGGGTGTCGCGCCAGGAGATGTAGTACTGACGATTGAAGGCAAGCCAGTCGCGCAGGCGTTGGCGGAACGAGAGGCGCTGATTTCGGGGGCGACGCCGCAGTGGATTCGCTTCCGCGCGTTGGTCGAACTCGCCGCCGGAACGAAATATGAGCCGGTTACATTTGAAATAGAGCCGTTCACCGCCCCCGCCAGGCGGGTGAAGGTCACAGTCAAACGTGACACATCCTTCGACTTTTTCAACGAGCAGCGGCGCGACAAATTCTCGGAACTCGAACCGGGCATTTTTTATCTCAACCTCGATCAAATTACCGACGCGGATTTCAATCAGGCGCTGCCGAAGCTGGAACAGGCGAAAGGCATCATCTTCGATCTACGTGGCTATCCGCGCCTGAACAATCCGAACAACTTCTTTTCGCGCCTCAGCGACAAGCCGCTCACGAGCGCGCAATGGCTCATTCCGGAGATCAGCCGGCCCGACCGCCAGCAGATGAAGTTCAGAAAAAGCAACTGGCAAATCGCACCGAGCGCGCCTTTCCTCAGAGCCAAGAAAGCCTTCATCACAGACGGACGCGCGATCAGTTACGCCGAATCCTGCCTGGGCATTGTCGAGTATTACAAACTCGCCGAGATCGTCGGCGCGCCTACCGCCGGCACAAACGGCAACGTCAATTTCTTTCAACTGCCGGGCGGTTTCAGGGTTGTGTGGACGGGTATGAAAGTGCTCAAGCACGACGGCTCACGACATCATGGCGTGGGCATCCTGCCCACCGCGCCGGTCGCGCGCAGCCGCGCCGCGATCGCCGCCGGACGCGATGAGTTACTTGAACGCGCGCTTGAGATCGTGAAGAATACCGGGAAGTAATGAAAATCAACTACGAAGAAACGAAGGACGCGAAGGAAGCTCAGAAAAACCTTCGTGTCCTTCGTTTCTTCGTAGTTGATTTTCCGCAGGAGAAGGAAACAATGAAACAACCCGCATCTTCAATAGCGAAACAGACTCTTTGCGCCGCGATCTCGATCATCCTCGTGGCGCTCAGCGCGGCGAGCGCATCGGCCCAATCCGCCGACAAGATTATCAAACAGGCCGTCAAAGCCATGACTAACGGCAAGGGAGAGAAGGCGCTGCGCGAAATCAGGTCGTGGCGGATCAAGGGAACGATCACGGACTTGAAGGACGGCTCCTCAGGAGGCTATCGAGCCGCCGCGGCGCAGCCCGACCTCTACATCCGCGAGTTCGATCTGCGCGGAGTGGAGGTGAGCATTGGCTACAACGGCAAATCGGCCTGGATGCGCGATTCGCGCGACGGGCTGCGAACGTTGACCGGCGACGCGAGTCGCGACTTTCAGACCGAAGCCCGTTACCGCAACGCGCGATGGCTCGACTACAAGAAGGAGAGATCGAAGCTATCCTTCGGCGGACAGACGACGGTCCAGGGTAAGCCTGCGAACACAGTCATTTTGACCACGGTCAAGAACGTCAAGATCAAGCTCTACTTCGACGCCGCGTCGGGATTGCTCGTTCGCGAAGAGACGCCGGCGGGGGAGATCGCGCGCGTCCTCGATTACTCCGACTTCCGGCCCGTCGGTAACCTGATGGAGCCGCATTCGATCATCTGCGCCGAAGGCGATGAGCGATACGAGATAAAGTTGGACCAGGTTGTCCACAACCCTCAGATAGATCGCGCCGCCTTTGAATTTCCGAAGACGTCAGGCGAAGCCCTGCCCGACATTCCGGCGTTGTTGAATGAGGTCGGGAAGAACGAGGACGAGATCGACCGCTTGCTCGAGAAATATACCTACACCGAGACGATCACCAAACGCGAGCTCGATTCGAACGGCCAGATGAAATCCAAGGAGAGCGAGACCTTCGAGCTGACCTTCTATAAAGGCGCTCGCATCCGCCGACTGGTCGCCAGAAACGGCAAGCCTCTCTCGCCGAAAGAAGCGGCCGACGCGCAGAAGGACGTCGAGAAACGCATACGCGAAATCGAAAAGAAAGAGACTGAAAAGGAACGGAAGGAGCGCGAGGCTGCGCAGAAAGCGTCTAAAAATCCCGACGCCAAAACAGACCGCGATCCCAATGGCGATTCGCCCAATGGTGATCCGCCCAATGGCGATTCAGAGGACGAACGCAAAGAGCGCCCGTCGATCGCCGACGTGCTTCGAGCGTCGAGGCTGCTCAACCCGCGCCGCGAACGCTTCCGTTCGCGCGACGTGATCGTTTTTGATTTCGAGCCGCTGCCAGGTTACAAGCCGAAAAAAAACTATGAGAAGTTATTCGGCAAAATGGCCGGGGCGCTCTGGATCGATCCGAAGGACAAACAGGTCGCCCGCGTCGAAGCGCGGCTGGTCGAGGCTTACAAGATCGGCGGGGGGATGCTGGCCTCTTTGAAAGAAGGCGCAAATTTTACGCTCGAACAGGAGCGCGTCAACCAGGAGATATGGCTGCCGACGCGCGCCGAAATCAATCTGGGCGTACGCGTGTTGCTACTCAAAGGGCTCAACATCAACCAGACGATCACCTACGGAGATTACAAACGATTCAGCGTCGAAGCCGAGAAAGAGAAGCTGAAAGACCCATCACAATCAGAGAAAGAAAAGCTGAAAGACCCATCACAATCAGACAAAACACACAAGCCATGAATCCTCCTGTTCAATAGGATGTATCCGAAACAATACAGGCCCCTGTACGAGGCGGCGCGGCGCGGCGTCTCGTAAGGGCGACTGTGAAGCCAATCAGAGGCGCTTGCTCACCCTACGAGCGCAACGCTGTACCAATCGCTGACGCGGACGACTCCACGTCAAGGCGCCTGAGCGGCTGGCGCCACCTTTGCAGACGGCAAGTCAGTGGAATTCGGTCGCCTTGATAAGCCAGAAGCAATTTACCGCCTCCCGCCAAGCGGCGGAGAGGGCGGCGGCGTGATACGCCGCAAAAAAGTAATCGAGGGTGGTGAGAGGGGGTTGCCGAGTAATCCTTCCGCACAGCGGTAAAATAACTATACTCCGGCGTTGAAACGCACGGAAACTACGATCTATCGAGCGTCGCAACGCACGGCCAACCATAATAACCGCTCGCGGTCATAGCCTCTATAATAGCTATCCACTTCATCACTACCCGAAAAACTGGCAGATCATCAGATCAATGGAGGAAAACTATGAGGAACAAAGCAAGGTTATTCGTCTTAATCGCGCTGGCGCCGATTATCATCGGGCTCGCCGGATTTAATTCCAACGTCGAAGCGAGACATCGACACAGATATTGGGGCGCCGGATTTGGCGGATGCTGCCCGGCTCCGTGTCCGGTAGCTTGTCCGGCTCCGTGTCCGGTAGCTTGTCCGGCTCCGTGCCCGGTAGCTTGTCCAGCTCCGGCTCCTGTGATTTCGTGTCCGGCTCCGGCTCCTGTGATCTCGTGTCCGGCTCCGGCTCCTGTGATCTCGTGTCCGGCTCCGGCTCCTGTGATCTCGTGTCCGACTTGTCAGTAGAGACGCCAGGACAAGATATGGGTTTCAAAAACGCAGATTCACTGCAACTTCAAATTGGGGTGAGAACGTTACCTACGTCTTGTCGTGGTTTCGATGTAGTTGTCTCGCGCCCGGCGTCGTAGCTGGCGCCGGGCTTGCTAACAACTTGTTGGAAATCAAGCGCCTTGATAAGCCGGAAGCAATTTAAATCCCTTCTCGCCAAGTGGTGGAGGGGCGGCGTGACACGCCGCAAAAAAGGAAATCGGCGGTGATGAAAAGGTTATGCCGAGTAATCCTGCCGCAGGAGCGGTGAAATAACTATACTCCGGCGTTGAAACGCCCGGAAACTATGCCCCAACGAGCGTTGAAACGCCCGGCCAACCACAATAGCCGCTCGCGGTCATAGTATCTACGGCAACCATCCGTTTCATCACTACCGTAACATTGTTCAGATCAATGGAGGAAAACTATGACGAGTAGAACAAGGTATTCCATCTTATTCGCGCTGGCGCCGCTTATCATTGCGCTCGCAGGATTCAGTTCCAGCGTGAGCGTAGCATACGCTCAATGCTGCCCGGCTCCGGCTCCTGTGATTTCGTGTCCGGCCCCGGCTCCGGTCATCTCGTGCCCGGCTCCGGCTCCGGTCATCTCGTGCCCGGCCCCGGCTCCGGTCGTCTCGTGCCCGGCTCCGGCTCCGGTCGTCTCGTGCCCGGCTCCGGCTCCGGTCGTCTCGTGCCCGGCTCCGGCTCCGGTCATCTCGTGCCCGGCTCCAGCTCCGGTCGTCTCGTGCCCGGCTCCAGCTCCGGTTATCATAAGGCGCGTCACAACGACCTACATGTGCTGCCCGACCGCATGCCCAGCGCCAGCTCCGGCTCCGGTCGTTGAAGAGAAGAAAGAGGAGCCGCCCCCACCGCCAGCGCCAGTTATCGAGCCTGAGCCTGTCCCCCCACCGCCTCCGCCAGCTCCCAGGCCGCGCGTAGTGAAAAGCTAACGAGACTGACGTCTCATCGTTTACCGAGATTGCCGGAAAGTCTGTTTGAATAAACTCCCCTCCAACTCGATATATCTTCAGGCTCGCTTGGGGGTATATCGAGTTGGAGGGGAACACTTCTGTCGCTAACGCCAATCTCCTTGCAACACGAATCCTCCCCAGTAGTAGGGCGCGCCCCAACGTCCTTCTCGCCACATCTCTTCCTGAGTTGCGCGCAGCGCGGCCGCGGGCGTCATTCGCTGAGGACCCAGCGCCCGGCGATAAAACCGGCTCATCATCTCGGCCGTAGCCTGATCTTCGATCGACCAGAGTGTGACTATCACTCTCGCGGCGCCGGACGACAGAAATCCACGCGTCAGACTCAACAATCCTTCTCCAGGCGCGTCCTTACCCAAACCGGTGCGGCAGGCGCTGAGCACAACCAGATCCGCCGAGAGCCTGAGATGATGGATATCCTGCGTCGATAACAATCCATTGATCGGCCGCCCTCGTTCGTCGACTTGAGAGAGAGCTATGGCCGACAGATCAGGATTCTCCTGGTTGATGATTGCATGCGTGGCGAAGTGAATGAAGCGATATTCGCCGAGCGAGGGATCAATCACCGCTTCGCGGCTGGCGGCGAAATTGCTGACGACTCTGCTGTCGCCGGCCAGCGAGGCGATACGCTGCGCCTCCCAGTCGGTCGCCGAAAGGCGGCTAAGTTTTGGCAAGGCGCCCGGATTGACGGGCGAAGGATCATCCCCGCGAATTTTGCCCGCTTGCGGCTCCATCGAACTCCGGCGCGAGGCATGGCTGACGCGATCATCGGCGGCTGAGAAGACCGGGTCGGCGAAGACTATGACGCTGCGCTCGGCAGGCTTCCGCAAAGCCGCTTGCCGAACTATCGCCGCCAGCGCCGAGGCTGAGGGCAGGACAATAACTTCATGATCTGCGATCAGCGGAGTATAGGATTGCGGATTGCGGATTTGTTTTGTCACTTTGTCTCCCTGTCCCCTTGTCCCCCTGTCCCCTTGTCCCCCGCTCTCCCGCTCTCCCGCTCTCCCGCTCTCAGGCGAGGGCAACGTGGCGAACGGCACAAATTGCAATGCGCCTTGAGGAGCGATGAGCAGGCGTTTGCCGGTCAATTTTGCGGCCACGGGCAAGAGCAATGTCCGGCTCAACTTCCGAGCCTCGACTTGGAATTGAGCGTCTGATTGGGCGATCAGTTCGCGGCGACGCGGCCCGCTGACGCGATTTCTCGCCGTTAACAGTTCATAAACGCGCTTCGACGCCGCTTCGATATCAGCGCGCTTTGGCAGGGAATAACTTTCGACGCCGGTCGAGGTCACCAGCCAGAGAAAGCTGCGATCGGTTTCGGCGTCTCCGGCGGATCCGAGCGCATATTCGAGCAGGACCGTATTTTCATCGAGCAACCGCCGTTGAATTTCATCCGCGCGTAGCGGCCTCGCGGCGCCGATTTCCGCGTCGCTCGCGCCCGCGCCGGCGAGCAAATCGAGCAAATTGCGGGCTCTGGCGCGCTCGCTGACATACAGCGCCTCGGCCGCGTGGCCGGCGCCCGGCTCAATTTCGTCTAGGCGCATCAGCAGGTCGATGTAAACTTCGTAGGACTCCTGCGCCTGCGTGAAGAAGTCAATGCGAAGGGGATTAAGGCGATCATTGTCGTTGTTCGTTCGAGGCGAGCTGGCGTCTTCAGTCCTGAACGATTCGAAGATCTCCACTCCGCGCCTGATAAATTCGATCGCTTCCCGCAGCTCGCCTGCGCGTCGCGCCAACACAGCCAGGCGGAGGCGCGCGCCGGCCTCGCCATAACGGTCGCCCGAAGCAAGGCTGAGTTTAAGCATTTCTCGAAACCGCTTATCGGCCGTCGCATACTCTTTCTGCCTGACATCGACCAGGCCGAGATGCCCCAGCGCGTCGATCTGACCGCCGGTGTCATCGCGGTCACGCATCGTCTGAAGCGCCTCTTCCAACATCGCGCGCGATTCATCGTAGCGTTCCAGGCGAAAGCAGGCTTTCCCCAGGCCGATGCGCGCGAAGGCGACGCCTTTCGCATCTTTCGCCTCCTGCCACAACCGCAGCGACTCTTTGAAACTCTCCAGCGCCAACTGGTTTTCTTTGCGCCCGATGCGCACCCATCCGATGCCGTGATACAGCCGCGCCGCGGCGACTCGATCCATTATCCCCATCCTCTGTCGCGTCTGCAGCGCCTGCTCGAAGTTTTCCAACGCCCGATCCAGGGCGCCGAGATAATAGTAGCTCCGCCCCATGCCCCCCTGCACAATGGCTATTCCGACATCGTCCTTCGCATCCCGCATCAATTCGAGGGCGCGCTCGTAGACGGCGATCGCAAGCTGATTGACCCCCAACGAGCGATAACACAGCCCGGCCCCGAAAAGCGCGAGGCCCTCTTCGTACGGCTCGCCGACTTCCCTCCAGAGCGAGCTGGCCATTTCGTATTTCTCAGCCGCCCGCCGCAGCCCGTCGGTGGTGTTTTGGGTCCTCAAAGGCTCGGCCTCGAAGACCAGCTTTTCAGCCGCAATCCGCTTCTCGTCCGATGGAATCGCGGCGCGCGGCTCCTTCAATGTGACTCGGTATCGCCCGCGAATCGAGGCGCTCGGTCCCGACTTGATTTCCAACCGGTAGACGCCTGAATCAGGCGCGATCAGCGAGGCGGTATCCGGACCGTAACTGCGGTTTATGCGATCGGCTCTGTTCAGCCGCTCGCCGTCTTTCCCGGAGATCGTCACGATCACATCGATCCCCCGCTGCTCGACGACGACCTGAACAAATTGCCCGGCTTCCAGATTGAAAGAGAAGCAATGTCTTTCGCCTCCCGACATTTCCCGATCGATCGCTGTTCCGAAAGGGATCGCCTCACAGTCGCCGGTTTGAGCGGGGGAAGATTGCGCCGACGGCCAACGGAGCGCAGGCGCCATTGCCTCCTTGCTTCGGTCGGCCAGTCCTTGCCGGAAACCCGCAGGCAGAGACGCCTGCGCTCCCAGGCCCAAGAGCGCCTGCGCTCCCAGGCCCGCCAGCAGCAAGATCAAGGCGCGCAGCCCAAATTTTGCGATACTTCGAACCATAAGTTTTGAATAGAGAGTCCGCCCGACCTATCGGGCGCCGATAATTACATCGTAAAAAGCGGGGGCCTCGCCCTTGCGCAAGAGGCGGAGACGGCACTTTTTTGTGGAGATTCGACGCAGATCTAGCGCTACTTCGAGTTTAGAGCCATCGGGGCTGAAAGCGGAGGTTGACAACAAAGGCTGTCCGAAGGCGTTAATCAGACTGACATTATATTTTCCGGGAACCCCTGTCTCGGGTAAGCGCAGCGCCAGACTGGCGCGTTTGGCGGGTAACGAGATGGCTTTTTCTCCGGACTGGGCTCGGTCCGGCTCACCGGGAGAATTGGGGCCCTCTCTGGCTGACAGATCTTCACTCAAATCGGTATCGCTTTCTCTCGGCGACTGGCGGAACGCCTGGTAATTATCCAAATCGACATCAATGGTCTCGGCGCGTGGCGCGCGAATACTCGGTGATCTCCGTTCGCCGACCATCGCCAGAGCATCGACTGGAGCCTTCGGAATCGCGGCAATTGCGCCGGCGGCAGTCTGATTTGGCGCGGCCACTCCGCCGGCGCCGGTCCGCGCTTCGGAGGTAATCGAAGTCGGCGCCGGCCCGTTACCGGCTTCAGGCGCCGGCTTGCGCCAATTCAATCTGTTGAAGATAAAGAGCGATGATAAAATCAGAACCGCCGTCGCGGGCGCCGAAATTTTCAAGATTAGGATCCAGACAGGTCGCTTCCTATCTGAAACTTCGACTGGCGCCGGGCGGCATTGCGCCAACGCCTGACGATATTCGCCGAAACATTCCGAGCACTCGAACAGGTGCTCCATCAAAGCATGGTCGGGAACCTGTCGCTGCCTCACCACATTAATAATTTCGCCAGAAGGCCAGCAGCCAAGCCGCAGAGGATTAGGAAAGCGCGCGGCGTAATACCGCCGCGCAAGCGACACCATCTCCTCCGCATCCAGATCCCTGTTCTTGTTCCCTTTGGTGTCCATTCTTGACTCCTTCTCTTAACTCCTGCGCCAACTAAAACGGTTTAGCTGTATTGCCTGAATTCCCCTGACTAAGCGATGGCGGATCAAGCGCTTCCGAAACTGCGCGCCCATTGCCATTAGTATGAACGCAAAAAGTCTATAAACAAGGTTGGGGGATTTAATGGTACCAGGATTGATTGCGCAACGCGGCCTACCACCCTTGTGGAAGAATTGGCGCATTGCGCGCTGACGATGCGCCGAAGACGCCGCGCTGATGGAAGAGATTGTCAACGCAAAGCGCCAGATCAGCGAGGCCTTGACTCGACCGCTACAAAGCGATTCCACAAGACCTGCGCTGACCAACGCGGGCATAATCAATCTCCGAGATAGAGCCGCGCCTCCTTTGAAAACCGCGCGCCGTCCCCACATCAGTCTGAGCGCCGACCGCTCTTAACGCGATCTGCGCTTGAGCTGCTGGCTGATACTTATAGAAACACCGGCTGAGGGTAACGGCCAAGGACGCACGGCTGCCGCCGCTGACGCGCTACAGACTTCATGCGGCGCCAGGCTCTATCTCAGCAAAGGGCCTGCTGCCCCTTACATGTTGTAGAGGGGTTGAGAGGAGCAAAATGCCATCCCGTTTTCAAATTATTTTTTTTACCGCTGAAAAATCCGCTTCTGCGGCCGGGGGACTTTTTAATTAACTGGCTGGAGAATCCAGAATCGCCTCCTTTTTAGAATCCCAGTACAATTTCTTTCCCTCACGGTATGCGCGGGCAGCCATAATCACGGCCACCGAGTGCGCGAATCCATGTTGGACAGTCGCGTTCGGCTGCCGCCGGCTGCGCAGGCATTCGATCCAGTTGGTCATATGCGAGAGATTGTTGTCGCTGATGAAGGTCGGAGGGATGGCGTCGCTTCCCGGAAGCGTAATGTGCTTCTCGGCGCGTTGAATCAAGGGGTTGTCTTCGCGGGTACCTTTCTCTTCGACCCATTTCCAGCGCGGACTCCCTTCGCCTCCGATATTGACGAGCGTGGCGTCCTTTCCCATGATCCGCGAGAAACTGTCGCTGTCATTGCCGAAGCTGGTGGCGTAACTGACCATGAAGCCTTTCGGGTACTCCAGCAGCGCCTGGAAGGTGTCGGGATTCTCGCGCCCATCCTTCCAGACGAAGATTCCGCCCGAGGCGACCACGGATTTTGGAAAGTGATCGTCGAGAAAGAAGTGGACAAGGTCGATCCCGTGGCTCATCCACTGATCCGCGATGCCGCTGGAAAAATCTTTGTAAAGACGGAATTCGAAATATATTTGCGGATCGAACGGCCGGGGGGCTTTTTTGAGCAGCCAACGCCCCCAATCAGTGTCCGGCTCCCGAATCTCTTTGACCTCCGAACGTCCGCGCCAGCGAGGGCCGTGATAGTTCCATACGATCTCGACCTTGCTGACCTCGCCGAGCGCGCCGGTCTTGATGAAATCGCGGACTGCTATTTGATACGGCTCGCTGCGATGTTGCGTGCCGATCTGCGCTATACGATTGTGTTTGATTACGGCGTCGCGGGCGGCTTTGGCCTCTTCCAGATCATTGGCCATGGGTTTTTCGCAGTAGCAATCCTTGCCCGCCTCGGCAACGAGCTTCAGATGGGTCGCATGTTGGAAATCCGCGGTAGAAACCAGCACGGCGTCCACGTCATTGAGCGCTAGGAGGTCATCCATATACTGGAAGGCGCGCGGCGCCCTCCCGTAATCTTTGGTCGCCTGAGCCGCCGCCGCCTCGCGGTTGACCTTCCATAGGTCGCAGACGGCGGTCATCTCCACGTTCTTTTCTTTCAAATGCGCGACGATCCAGGCCAACTCCTTACCACGACGCCCCACGCCGATGTGCCCTAGCGAGATCCGGTCGTTAGCGCCCAGAATACGGTTGTAGGAAGAAGCGGCGCTCAATGCGCCGGCGCCGACCACCAGGCTGGCGCCTTGATTAAGAAACGATCTGCGGTTGATCTTCTTTGATGGTTTCATAGATGTCTCCAGAAACGGGTTATTCGCCTATTGGCCGCGATAGCTTATCACTAGCCAAGCCGCGAACCAATTTGCTCATTAGCCCAGCGGGCGCGGCGGAGAATTCGCCCTGACGAACTGTCGAAGGTTGGGTCCGAACTTTTCGTTATCAGGTCAGCGGCATTGGGAGTAAAACCGATCGAGGGCGATGATCATCGCCTCTCCGACCATTCGCTGCGTTTTCCAATGCGTGCGCCACCAGTTCCGGGTCAGCTCCTCCCTGTCTTCCGGCGAGTAGCTCACGCTGAGCGCGACGCCCTCTTTTTCAAAAATTCTGCGAGCCAGGTTGTCGGAGTAGCGGCTGTCTTCTGGGTTCGTAACATACAGAGCGCTCTTCCACCCGTTGGCCTTTACGAACTCCACGAGCTTCGCCAAATACGCTCCGTCGCAGGGCTCGATCGGCATCCGCAGCGAGATGACATCCTCGGCGGGCACGCCCTGAGAGATCAGGCTCTCTCGCACGTAATCGCTCGGATAGAGTTCCTGGGAGACCTGCGAACTGACGCAGAGGATCTTGCGAGCCATTCCCCGCCGGTATAAATCAATGACGTATTTATCCGCCGCCGAATGCTTGGAGATCGCGCCGTGCACTATGACATCAGATTTCGCCACGGTCGCCGGCGCGATCAGCAAGGCCGGCAAAGCGAAGAAGAGCGCGACGCAAACAGCCGCCAGGAGACCCAGCGAAATCAACACACGAAGCGCCCATCTTCTTCTCAGATTCATCATTGCCACCCACCCACCAGTGTGTTCGCCCACGAAGTGAATTCGCGCACGGTCACATAGACGTCTTCCCGCCGCGACCACCAGGCGCGAGGCGTCCATTCTGGGGAGCCAGTCGGCACGGGCGACGAATAAAAAGTCCGGCCTGGCGCCGCCCTCTCGACCGTGTACATCGCCCTCCGCGAATGAAACGCCGAGGTGACGATGATCGCCGAATTCCATCCGCGTTCGCGCATCAACTCATCCAGCGCCCTGGCTTCCGCGCGAGTGTTCAGGGTTTCGCTGATCATCGAGATCTTCTCCTCGGGCACGCCCAGGCTCATCACGTACCTCCGCGCGGCCTCGCCCGTGTGAAGGCCCCAGGCGTAACTCATCCCGCTGACGACGACGTTGTCCGCCCATCCTTCATGATAAAGCTCGGCGGCTCTCTTCTCGCGGTTGCAGCGATAGTCCCCGGCGAGCGCGACAATCACATCGGCCTTGACAAGACCGTCTTTTCGAATCAGCCCCTCCGCCGCCTCGTTGAGCAAAACGGGCGTCAGGAAGTAAACGCCCGGCAGGCAGGCGAAAACAATAAACAACCACCTCGCCCGCTTTGAACGCCTGAAATGATTCAAGACTTGAAGAGCGCCGCTCATTCTCATCTCTTATAACTCTCTTCCATCTTCCATCTTCTTGAGCGGATGGCAATCGCGTGTACGGGAAGACGCGCCGGATCAGCGCCGCGAGATGATCACTTAACCAGGCGAAGACTTTCCAGTTCTGCGGTCGCCAGGGCCAAATTGTCGCTCGCTTCCTGTCGCCTTACCCATTCGAGCAGTTCGGGTATGCCCTGATCGAGCGAAACCTTCGGCTCGTAACCGAGCAGCGCGCGCGCGAGAGAGATATCGGCCACGCAGTGACGAATGTCGCCTTCGCGATATTTGCCCGTGATCTCCGGATCGATCTCTTTGCCCAGCCCTTCGGCCAACATTATCATCACTTGTTTGACCGAGGTCGCTTTGCCCGTGCCGACGTTGACGGCTTGGTAATCGGCGCGGCCGGTTTCGAGCGCCAGCAGGTTGGCTTGAACGATGTCGCTGACGTGGACGAAATCGCGCGTCTGCTCGCCGTCTTCGAAGACCATCGGCTTCTGGTCGTTCAACAGCCGCGAAGAGAAGATGGCGCAGACGCCGGTGTAGGGGTTCGACAGCGCCTGGCGCGTCCCGTAAACATTGAAATAACGCAGCGCGACCGTCGGTATGCCGTAAGCCCGCCCGACGACCAGGCAGAACTGCTCCTGATCCTGCTTGGTGACGGCGTAGACCGACGTCGGAAACAGCGGTTTCTCTTCGCCGGTCCCGATCGGCGTCAAGACGGAGCCGGTTCGCGGGCATATCAATTCCCATCGCCGTTCGATCAACTGACTCGCCGGGCGAATCGTCGGGTATACGATTTCGTCGTCGGCGTTGCGATAAGACCCTTCACCGTAAATCGACATTGACGAAGCGACGATCAGCTTGCGGATGTGCGATCTGCGCTCAATCACGGCTTCGAGCAGAGCGGCCGTGCCCAGATCATTCGCCCTCACGTACCTCTGAATTTCATACATCGACTGGCCGACGCCGACCTCGGCCGCCTGGTGATAAACGACATCAACGCCATTAAGGGCTTTCTCGAGCGCGGCGGGGTCGCACACGTCACCGCGAATGAATTCGGCCCCCGGGTTTAGATATCGCGGTTCGCCGGTGACGTGAACCTGTGGCGCGATCACGTCCAGGATTCGCACGCCATGCCCGAGCGAGACGAGCGCGTCGACCAAATGCGATCCGATAAAACCGGCCCCGCCGGTGACTAAAATATTATGTTTGGTCATTTTTTATTCGTCGTAAGGGAGTTTCATAGAGGAAGGTTGGGTGAACGATATTTCGGTTTCGATGCTTTTTCAATAGAGATTTTTCGGCGGTTCTCACTGAGACGTCAAAACTGGTTGCCCTGAGACGAGGTTTCCCGGAGACAGAACGACTGGCGCGTCCGCGTCCAATCCTTCGACGGCCACCCATTCACCCTCGCGCCTTCCGACCACGACATTTTTTTCAACGGCCTTATTGTCTTTGACCGAAAAAACTTTTTGAATGCCGGCGAACGTCACGATCGCCGAAGCCGGGACCATAACCACGTTCGAAGTCACCGATGTTTGAATTTCCGCCTTTGCGAAAGATCCGGGCCGCAGCCTGCCCTGTTGGTTATCGACTTCGGCCTCGATGATCAGGGTGCGGCTCTGCTCTTGAAACGCGGGACTCAATCTGGCGACGCGCCCCGAGTAAGATTGTTGATTATCGCCTTCGACCACGACGCGCACAGACTGGCCAACTTTGATCCCATGCGCCTCGCGTTCGGGCGTCTCGACTCGCAACCGCAAAGGATGCAACCGGACGATTGTCGCCACCGGCGCGCCCGCGTTCAGATACTCGCCGAGCGAGGCCCTTCGTTCGCGCACGGCGCCGTCAAAGGGGGCGTACAAAGTCGTATCGACGAGTTGCTGCTGAGCGATCGCCAGTTCCGAACGCCTCTGCAAGACCACAGCTTGGCGGTTCCTGACCTCTTCGATGGCGTCCTGATAGCGGCTGTCGGCGACCTTGAACGCGGATTCGACACGGTCGAGTTCGGCCTTCGATTGAATGCCTTGATTGACCAGTTGAACCGTCCTTTCGCGGTTGGATTTAGCTTCCTCAAGGAGGGCCCGCGCCTGTCGCGCCACCGACGTGTTTTCAGGATCTATGCGATCGTCGTCGCCTTTTGGAGGAAGTCCGAGCCTGACTCGCGCCTGCTGCAACGCGGCCTCGGCTTGCTGCAACCTCACTTTAAAATCGGCGGTTTCGAGGGTGGCGATGACCTGACCTTTTCGCGCCTGACTTCCCAGATCGACCTTGATCTCGCTCAGCCGGCCCGCTACCTTGAAACTCAAAGCGGCCTGCTCATCGGCGGCGAGCGTTCCGGGCGCCGTGACCGTCTGGGTCAGCCGACGGGCTTCTGACTTCGCCAGCTTGACCTGCTTGGCGGGCAAACTCGCCGCGCTTCCTCTGGAAGCGGCGACCTGCGCCTCGCTGCCGCCGCAGCCATCCAGCAAAAACAGTAAAGGCAGAAATAAGATTGCTAATCGATCTTTCGCTTGTGCCATTCTTGAACTCTATGGATTAACGATACGCATGCTGCGCGTGAGACGAATTATATCCGGTCGGACGCATTCTTCCACTCAAATCCGGGCAAATTAATTCCGCGGTGTGACACTGATATAGTACCGTGCGCGTAACCGATCAGTTGCGATGAATCAGGCGATCAAGAGCTTCTCGTCGCCCCTGGCGTCCTGGCGTTTGTCTTCACGGGCGCGGCGCCTGGTATTGCGAGCCCCTGGCGGCCCCCCCCGCCATTTCCCGAAAACGAAGAGCGGGCGTCGGCCTCAGAAAAATGACGCGCGACTTTTGCTTGATTATAGAGCGTAATGGTCTACATAATGCGCCCAGATGGATCTGATGTCGAATATGGGTTCATCTTCACAATCATTATCACCTCATAGTTGAGGCTTAACTACACATGATGTACAGCCAACAAGAATATGACATGGTGCGGCGGCAGACGATGCAGATTGAGGCCGAGAAGCGCGCGCTGCTCAAATGGGTTTTGATCGTCGTATCGCTTTTGCTGGCCGGATCGGTGATCCTCACCGGATGGATGTTTCGCCGTTACAGCGTATCTGAAGACCTGATTAGGAACGCCGACGAGCGGAGGGTTTCCGCAGAGAATCAGTTTCGACAGGTCAGCCGCGAGCTTGCCGAGAAAAAAGCGATCGAGGAGAAGAACGCCGCTACAGTCGCCCAACGGAACGCTGTGATCGACTCGACTGTGCCTAAAATGCTCGCCAAAACGGCGAGCGATGACGAACTTACCAACCTGGCGCGCGCCATTTACGAGACGCCGGAACGCGTGATCGATCTGCCAGGCATCCCGCCCGACAATGTCTTACGCAGATACCGCACCCGCGTCGACGGGCAGCCACGCGCATACATCCTGGTCGCGGGAGATATCGATGGCAAATGGAAGCTCTATTCCATACTGGTGAAGAAGTAGGGAGTAGGGAGTGGGGAATGGGGAATGGGATTTTTTCCTATCCCCGCTCCCCATTCCCTATTCCCCACTCCCTACTCCCCATTTACTTGGCCTTGGTGGGAAACAGCCGCAGCAGCGCGAACTCGATGATGATCAGCAGGAGAGCCACCGCCGAGGTGTTCGCCACCCAGTAAGTCCAATAGCTCGCAAACCAATCCTTCATCGGTCCGTAAGCGAAGTGAGCGACGTTGACATTCGTGTACGGGCCGGCGTCGGTCGCGAGCCGCGTGATCTGCTGAAGGATCACGAAGTAAACGAGCGACGGAATCCAGCTGCCTCGCTTCGCGCCCACCTGCCTAATCGCCACTATCGCTACAATTAACCCGCCCAGGTGTGAAAAGAACGAAACCACTGTGATAATCTTGCTCCACACCATGTCCGCGATCCACGGCGGCACGCCCAGGATCAGCCAGAAGACCGCGACCCGGATCAGAAAGGGATTGCCCAAAAACAGCCCGGCCGCCAGCATCAGGTTCGAAATGTGACAGCTCCACAACATCTGCTCGGGCGTCTTTGCGATGATCATATATTGGATCGCCCTGGCCAGGAAGAAACAGAGCGGGAGAAGTCCCAGGAGACGGAACCGCAACGTCTGCCAGGGGGGAATCAAAATGGCCTCGTTTGTGTTCATCACGTGGATCTCCATACAAATCTGTCGCAAATATTTCCGGCGCGCTATCAACATTCCATCATTTCAGAAGCCTCCGGCGCAACTGGTTTTACGATGGCGCAAGGCGTGGTTATAATAGCGTTCACATACACACACATCTTGGTATCCCGAGGAATAGGCGCGCAAAGATCGAATTATGTTTAAATGGGCCAAATCATTTTGGCAGCGGGACGGTGGCAAATGGATCAACTCATTCAGTTCTTCTTCAAACACAAGTGGTCGATTTTTGCCAAAGGGCAATTCGGTTTCGCAAATCGCCCTTCATGGATATGGCTCGCGCTCGGCGCCGCGGCGCTCGGGTCGCTCGTCTATTTCATCTACATCCGCCCCGGCTACCGGATCAATTCGAAATCCAAATTTGGCCTGATCGGATTGCGCGTCGCGCTGCTGGCGCTACTGCTGATTCTGCTCATGCGGCCGGTGATCGTGGTCCCATCGATCATCCCCAAAAGCGCGTCGGTCGCGGTGATCGTCGACGATTCGCGCAGCATGCGGCTCAACGACGAAAACGGGCGCAGCCGTATAAGCGCCGCCACAGAGATTCTCTCAAGCAACCATCCATTCGCCCGAGGCCTGGACGAGAAGTTCAAGGTCAGTCTCTACGGCTTTTCGTCCGGCGCCTCGAAGATCAAAAATGCGAGCGAATTGAAGGCCGAAGGGGCGGTGACGGATATCGTCAACGCTTTGCGTGAAACTGTCAATGATCAGAGCGGGTCGTCGCTCTCGGCCATTGTCCTCCTCAGCGACGGCGGGGCCAACACTTCACGTGACCTTGGCGCGGAGCTTCGAGAGTTGCGCGCGAAGAACATTCCCGTCTTCACTGTCGGCGTCGGCAATCCGTCGCGCTTCAAAGACGCCGAGATGTCGCATGTAGCGACTCCTCGCCGAGTGCTGGCCGGCTCGGCGGTCATCGCCGACGCGCTGGTGAGACTGAGCGGCTACGGCTCCAGCAAGCTCATCGTGGCGATCAGCGAAGACGGGCGCGCGTTGAAGACCGAGACGCTCGACGTGAAAGGAGGCGAGGCCGAGACTCTGACCGTTGAATTTACGCCGTCGTCGCCTGGCGCGCATCGCTACACATTCGAGGTCAAACCGCTCGACGGCGAAATGACTGTCGAAAACAACGCCCAGGACACGCTCATTGAAGTCACCAACGACCGGCCGAAGGTCCTTTACATCGAAGGCGAGCCGCGATGGGAATACGGTTTCATGCGCAAGGCTCTGGCCAAAAACGAAAAGAACCTGATCCTCGTCTCATCGCTGCGCTCCGCCGACGGCAAGTTCTACCGGCAGGGCGTCGAATCGGGCGGCGAATTGGCGACCGGCTTCCCCACGACTGACGAAGAGTTGTTCACCTATCAGGGCGTGGTCATCGGCAGCGTCGAAGCCAACTTCTTTTCTTACGACCAACTGAAAAACATCGAGCAGTTCGCAGCCCGTCGCGGCGGGGGCGTGTTGATGCTGGGCGGCGCTCGCTCGTTCGACGCCGGGAAGTACGCCAACACGCCGATCTCCGACCTCTCCCCGCTCTATCTCAACGATCAGGTCGAGGGGGACGAGACCCAGGTCGTGTCGAATTTCAAAGCCTCGCTGACCCCTCGCGGGCGCGCGCACGCCGTGACCCGGCTCAACGAAAACCGCGCATTGAGCGCGAAGGCCTGGGAAGAGCTGCCGCCGATCTCGATTCCCGAACTGCTGACCGGCGCCAAACCTGGCGCGACAGTCATCCTGGAGGCCAACGCCACTGGCGACCGCAGCCGCACGACGCCTCTACTGGTCGAAGAACGCTACGGGCGAGGGCGCTCGATGGCCCTGACCACGAACGACACCTGGCGTTGGCGCATGGAGACGCCGTCGCAGAACAATTCGCACGAAACATTCTGGCGGCAATTGCTGCGATACCTGGTCAGCGCCGCGCCACGGCAGTTCGAGGTGGCCGCAGAACGCGACGTATACACGAAGGGCGACACGGTGATCCTGCGCGGCGAGGTGAACGACAAGAAATTCAACGTCGTCGCCGACGCGCAGGTGGTGGCGCGCGTCACAAAGCCCTCGGGAGCGACGGCCGAGATTCCGCTCAAGATCAATTTCGGCGAGCCGCAGAACGGCTCCGGCGCCGATTATCGCAACGAATTCACGCCGGATGAAAACGGGCTGTATAAAATCGAGATGACCGCGCGGCGAGGCGGGGCGACGCTCGGCGAGGCGCAATCGACCTTTTTGATCACCGACCGCACGCGCGAATTCCACGACGCCGCGCAAAACGTCGAACTCCTCAAACGAACCTCCGCCGAGACCGGCGGAAAGTATTTCCCCCTGAGCGACGCCAACGAGCTGCTCGACGAGATCACGCTGCTCGAAGGTAAAAACTCCGAACGCGTCAGCAAAGACCTCTGGGATATGCCGATCAATTTCATCCTGCTTGTCGGGTTGGCCGGGGCCGAGTGGTTTTTGCGTAAACGTAAGGGATTGGCTTAACAGAGCCGCGCGCGTAAGCAAGCGGTTGATATGGTGTGAAGACCAACAGAATCGTGATTCGATATTTTGTCACAACAACCATTTTGCTGGCGCTGCTGACCGGAGCCGCCTGCGCGCAGGACGTCCCCGTCGCGCCCCAGAAGCCGGTCGCCGCCAAACAGGAAGATCAGAAGGCCGGGGCGGCGTCAGCGCCGCGACTGCCTCCTGACCCGAACAAATTCGCCGTCATCATCAGCGGCATCGGCGGCGATGAAACTTACTCGACCCGGTTCGCCAAATGGACCTCCGACCTGCGCTCGGCGCTCGTCGAACGTCTGGGCTTCGCCGAAGAGCGAGTGGCCGCGCTCACCGAGAAACCGGCTGAGGAAGAACAACCGTGCACGGCCGACGTGGTGCGCGAGGTGTTCAGCAAGCTACGCGATTCGGTCAAACCCGACAACCAGGTCTTCATCTTCTTCATCGGCCACGGCAGCTTCGACGGTAAGACCGCGATGTTCAACTTGATGGGCAGGGATTTGTCCGCCGCCGATTACGCGCAATTGATCAAGGCCCTGCCCACGCGCAAGGTCGTCATCGTAAACATGGCCAGCGCCAGCGGCGAATTCATCAAACTGCTCTCCGGCGCGGGACGCGTCGTCATCACGGCGACTCGCAGCGGGCAGGAGCAGAACGCTACGCGCTTCGCCGAATACTTCATCGCAGCGCTCGGCAATCCGGAAGCTGACACTGACAAGAACGGCCGCGTCTCCGCGCTCGAAGCCTTCACCTACGCGGCGAAGCTGACCGGCGACTATTACGAAAAGAAAGGGCTCCTGGCCACCGAACACGCGCTGCTCGACGACAACGGCGACGGCGTTGGGCACGCGAAGGCCGACGAAGGCGATGGGGCGCTCGCCAAGACGACCTACTTCGATTCACTGCCGCTGCAGCAGGCCGGCGGCGACGCGGAACTGGCGAAACTCTTCTCCGACCGGTTGCGTCTCGAGGGCGAGATCGAACAACTCAAGGCTCGCAAGGCGCAGATGAACGAGGACGAGTATGACGCGGCGTTGGAAAAACTCTTGATCGAATTCGCCAAGATAAGCCAGGACATCAAGGCGAAACGGAAGTAATCAGTTTGGCGCCATGTTTTAAAAGTTCTTTTTCTTAAGCCCGCGAAGCGGGCGGCAGAATAAAGCCTGGGGTTTCGCCTTCGGCTCCACCCCAGGTCAGGTTTGGAAAGCCATCAAGCCCGTGAAACGGGCGGCAGCCTTCAGGGCTGTCGCCCACTTCGTGGACTGCGGAGAGCTTTGCAAACGCTCTCCTGGGGCTTACGTCCAGGCTTTACTCTGTCGGGGGGCTCCGCAGGCTCAAAGTGGTCCTTATGTCGCACATTAAATCAAACCCGGCTTCCGCGCTTCGATCCTCTTCGCGCTTTGCGATCTGCCTGATCTGCGTCTTGTGGCTGCTTTCTTGCGCTTCGGCGCAAGACGCCCAGAACGATTCTCCCGAAGACGAACTTAAGCATGGCAAGTACCAAACGGCCATCCTCTCGTTCACCAAGCTGCTCCAGGCCGATCAGAAAGACGGAAAGGCTCAAAAAGGCCTGCTGCAGGCTTATCTCGAAACCGGCCAGTACGCCGAGGCTGAAGCGAACGCGAAGAAATTTCTCGCCCTGGGCGGAAACGAGGCGCAATCGAGCCAGGCTAGATTGATGCTCGGCGAGATTTACGCGACCACGGGCCGCTACGCCGAGGCGATCGGCGAATTCGAGAAGGCCTCGGAGATCGCGAAAAAGGCCGATCAGAAGCCCGCGCCGAAGCCCGATGAACAATCGGATGAAAAACCCGATCAAGTCCTCATCCGACTGCGCGCCGATCTGCGCCGCGGAGAGATTCTGCAGTTGACCGGTAAAGAGGAACCCGCTCGGGAAATCTTTCAATCGTTCGTGAAGTATTACGAAGACGAAGACGTCTCGTCGGCGGAGGCGTTGACGCTGGTGGCGCGCGCCCTGACCTACCTCGAAAGATACAAGGACGCCAACGACGTCTACCTCGAAGCGATTGCGGCGGACAAAGAGCTCATCGAGGCTCAGCTCGGCGGCGGAGAGCTTTACACCGCGAAATACAATTACCTGGACGCCGCCGAGTTCCTGAACGACGCGTTGAAAATCAATCCCAACAGCGCCCGCGCGCACTTGGCCGTCGCCGCGAATAAACGGATCGAGGGCGGCGACGCGATGAACGCCGCGCTCACCCAGGCGCTCAAGATCAATCCGAACTACGTCGAGGCCAAAACTTTCGCCGCCGCGATCGACCTCGAAGCCGAACGCTTCCAACCTGCGGGCGCCATGATCGACGAGGCGTTGAAGATCAATCCCAACTCGCTCGAAGCCCACAGCCTGCGCGCCGCGATGTTCTGGCTGCAGGACAAACAGAGCGACTTCAACAACGAGGTCAAGACGACGCTTGGCGTCAACCCGCGATACGGTCTGCTTTACGAAACGGTGGCCCATTTCGCCACGCAGACGCGGCGGTACAGCGAATCGGTCGCGTTCCTGAACGAGGCGTTGAAGCTCTCGCCCAATCAGTGGTCGTCGCATCTGGCTCTGGGAATGGGCCTTTTGCGCCTGGGCAAGATCGAGGAGGGCCGCGCCGCGGTCGAGAAGGCGTTCGAGGGCGATCCGTTCAACATCTGGGCCAAGAACACGCTCGACCTGCTCGACGCGATGAAGGAGTACCGCGAGACAAAACACGGCGATTTCATCATCAAGACCGACGCGAAAGAGAGTGACGTTCTGGCGCCATACGCCGCGGAGTTGCTGGACGAGGCGAAGGCCAAACTCTCCGCGAAATACAAATTCACGCCGAGCCCTCCGATCTCCGTCGAGATCTTCCCTAATCACGAAGACTTCGCAGTTCGCGCGCTGGGCCTGCCCGGGCTCGGCGCGTTGGGGGTCTGCTTCGGTCAGGTCATCGCGCAAGACTCGCCGTCTGCGCGAGGCGGGCAGTTCAACTGGGGGAGCACGCTCTGGCACGAATACACTCACGTCATCACGCTGCAAGCCACCGACCACCTGATCCCGCGATGGTTTTCGGAAGGGTTGAGCGTCTTCGAGGAGCACAACGCGCGGCCAGGCTGGGGCGACGATTGGAACGTCGAACATATCAAGGCCTTCGCCGAGAACAGATGGTTCACGATAGCCGGTCTGGATAACGGCTTCATTCGCCCCAAACGCGCCGACGACATCCCCCTGGCCTATTTCCAGGCTTCGCAAATTTGCCACTTCATCGATGAGCGCTTCGGGTTCAACGCGATTCTCGAAATGCTGCGCGGCTACAAGGAAAAAAAGAAGACGCCGGAAATCCTCGCGCAGACGTTGAAGCTCTCGGAGGCCGACTTCGACCGCGAGTTCAATAATTACGTGCGCGGCAAAATCGATAAATACATCAAGGCGCTCGAACCTGGCTGGAAAAACAAAGGCTATGCGGAGGCGCCGAAGGAAGAGATATTAGCCAAAGCCGCTTCTTCGCCTGACGACTTCGCGCTCAACCTGCGCGCCGGCGCCATATATTTCGCCGCGGGCGACCAAGACAAAGCCGTCGCGCACCTGAAGCGCTCGATCGAACTCTTCCCCTTCCAGAGCGGCGACGGAAACGCCTATGAACTGCTTGCGCAGATATACGAGAAGCGCGGCGACAAGGCGGCGACGGCCGAAGCGCTGGAATCGCTCGTCAAAGTGGACGAGAACGATTACGACGCGTTGAATAAGCTGGCGCAGTTGAAGAGAGAGGTGGGCGACAAGGATCGCGCGCTGGAATTCATGAAGATGAGCTTTTACGTCAACCCGGCCGGGCATGCGGCGCACACAATAGCCGGCGACCTGCTCATCGAGCGCAACGAGACCGACGCCGCGATCCGCGAATTCCAGATCGCGCTCGCGGCGAACCCGCCGAACGTCGCCGAAGCGCAGTACAATCTGGCCCGGGCCTTTCACGCGGCGGGAAAGAACAAAGAGGCCCGTCGCGCCATTCTGCGCTCGCTCGAAGCCGCGCCCGGCTTCGACAAGGCGCAGGAACTGTTATTGAAGTTGACGGGTCAATGACCTGGGAGAGCGCGCAACCCCGCGCTCTCCCAGCAGAGAGGCAGTATGAATCGAAGAAAAATAATCATCTCAGTCATCGCGCTCTCGTTGATTTGCGGCTTTGCGCTGGCGCAGCGCCCTCGCGGCACCGGCAAGCGCCATGTCGAAGGGCAGCACTATAGCGAAATACCCAAAAACAATCAGGACTTATCGGGGCGCTTCACGTTCGTGCGCATTCGCTACAAAGACACGTCGGCCTGTAATGGCTATTTCGACCCGACGATCATCGGCGACGACGGGTTCCCCTGGTCGCACGATTATCCGACCGCAGGGCGCCACCTGATGAAGATCATGGACGAATTGTCGAAGACCGACGTGACGCTCGACGTTGACGAACCGATCTTCACCTTCGACGACCCGCAGCTATTCAAATATCCGTTCGCCTATCTCTGCGAGATCGGGTGCATGGACCTCGACGAAAATGAGCTTGCCGGGTTGCGCGAATACATCCTGCGCGGCGGCTTCCTGCTGATCGACGATTTCCGCAGCCAGGGGCAGTTCCACAACCTGCAGCGACACCTCCAGCAGGCGTTGCCGGAGTATGAGATGAAGAAGCTGGACCTTTCGCACCCGATCTTCAATTGCTTCTTTTCGATCAAGACGCTGGATATCAATCCGATCTATGGTCCTTATTACACGCCTGAATTCTGGGGCCTGATGGATAAGAACGGGCAATTGTCGACGATCATCAATTACAATTACGACGTGAGCGATTACTGGCAATTTTCGGACAATCCTTTCAGGCCGATTGAAGAGACGAACGAAGCTTATAAATTCGGAGTCAATTACATTATGTATGCGCTGACGCACTGATGCGGTGGTTAGTGGTTGGTGGTTGGTGGCTGGCTAGAGGCTCTTTACCAACCCCCAACCACCAACCACTAACCACCAATCGCAATTCGCAAAGGGAGAATAAATGGCTGTTGACACACGCTTAATACGGGACGAGGAGTTGTTGGACAGACTTGCCGACGCGCGCAGGCGGATTCTGGGCGAGATTCGCAAAGTGATTGTCGGTCAGGAGGATGTGATCGAACAGGTGTTGATCTCGCTCTTTGTCGGCGGGCACACGATCATCACGGGTGTTCCTGGACTGGCAAAGACGCTGTTGGTTCGGACGCTCTCCGGGGTGCTCGACCTTTCATTCAAACGAATTCAATTCACGCCCGATCTGATGCCCGCCGACATCACCGGCGCCGAGATCATCGAGGAGGACCGTACGACGGGACGTCGCGCGATGGAGTTCATTCGCGGGCCGGTCTTCGCGAATATCATCCTGGCGGACGAAATCAACCGCACGCCGCCGAAGACGCAAGCCGCGCTGCTCGAAGCGATGCAGGAGGGCAACGTCACCGTCCAGGGCAACACCTATCAACTGCCCAAGCCGTTCTACGTCCTGGCGACGCAAAACCCGATCGAGATGGAGGGCACCTATCCGCTGCCCGAGGCCCAGCTCGACCGCTTCATGTTCAACGTCCGGATCGGGTACCTGCCCGAAGAGGAAGAAATCGCCGTGGTCAAGATGACCACCTCGCCGCAGGATTTAGACCTGCAGCGCCTGATGTCCGCTGAAGAGATCATCGAATTTCAGCGTCTGGTGCGAAAAGTTCCGGCGGCCGATTCGGTCGCCCGCTACGCCGTAAACCTCGTCGGCGCGAGCCGTCCCGGCCCCAACGCCCCCGATTTCATCAACCGCTGGGTGACGTGGGGCGGATCGCTCCGCGCGTCGCAATTCCTGGTGCTGGCGGGCAAAGCCCGCGCCATCATCTACGGGCGCTACAACGTCTCCTGCGACGACATTCGCGCGATGGCTCACCCCGTGCTGCGCCATCGCATCCTACTCAATTTTCAGGCCGAGTCCGAAAAAGTCGATTCGGATCAGGTGATCAAGAACCTGGTCGAGACCGTGCCCGAACCAAAATCCGGGCTCTAATTGCGGATTGCTGATTGTTATGTGGAGACGGTATGACAACCGACGAGATGAAAGCCAGAACGAAATCGTTCGCATTGCGAATCATCAAGTTGGTTGAAGCGCTGCCTTCAAATAGAGCTGCTACTGCGCGAGGTCACAAAAGATGAAGGCGATATTCAAGAAATTGATCAGGGAAGCTGCTGGACAATCCGCAATCATCCACAAGCAAGGGCCGCAATCCGCAAGCGAAGAATCCGCAATCCGCAATCCGCAATCCGCAATGGGAGCGCCCAGGTTTCTGGCGCCCGAAGTGCTCGCGCGAATCACTTCACTCGAACTGCTGGCGCGCACAGTGGTCGAAGGATTCATCTCCGGTTTGCACCGCTCGCCGTACACGGGCTTTTCGACCGAATTCGCCGAGCATCGCCAATACATGCCCGGCGACGATCTGCGCTATCTGGATTGGAGGCTGCTGGGGCGCACCGACCGTTACTACATCAAGAAGTACCGCGCCGACACCAACGTGCAATGCCACATCCTGATAGACGCGAGCGCCTCGATGCGCTACACGACTACCGGAGTGACGAAGCTGCAATACGCGCAGTTCCTCGGGTCGTCGCTGGCATATCTGGCCAACAAACAACAGGACGCGGTCGGCCTGATCGCTTTTGACAGCGAAATCCGCACGCACGTTCCCGCGCACAACCGCACCGGGCATATGCGGACAATCTTCGGGCGGATCGAGCAATTGGAGGCCGGAAACGAAACCAGGCTGTCGGAGACGCTGCACCTGGCGGCCGAGCGCATCACGCGCCGCGGCATCATCGTGGTCATCTCCGATTTCTACGACGACCCTGAAGCGATTATCAAGGCGCTCCAACACCTGCGGTTCAAAGGCAACGACGTGATCGTCTTCCACGTGCTCGACAAGAACGAGACCGACTTCGAGTTCACCGAACCGGTGCTGCTCGAAGACTCCGAGACCGAAGAGCAGATTCACGTCCTGCCCGACATCCTGGCCGAAGGCTACCGCAACGCGGTCCGCGAGCACATCGAACAGCTACGCGAAGCCGCCGCCCAGAATAAGATCGATTACGAGCTGTTCACGACGGACAAGCCGCTCGATTTCGCGCTGTTTTCGTTCTTGGCGAAAAGGGCTAAGCAATGAATTTGCGAAGGATTATGCCTATCAAGCCTTTTACACTTTGAAGATGAGGTGAGGGCTCGAGGATCAAAATGAGCTTTATCGGGAATTTTCAAGTTCGATTTCCCTACCCAAAATTTTTGGCGAAACGGATGTTTACATTCTCAGCCTGCGGAGCAGGCGGCAGAATAAAGCCTGGGGTGGAGCGCGCTAGCGCGGAACCCCAGGAATTTGGCGTATCCACACATCAAGCCCGCGAAGCGGGCGGCAGCTTTTCGTTATTCGCTATTACATCATCATTGAGATTGGGCCAATCGCTGTCGCCCGCTTCGCGGGCTGGGATGATAAATCTCTACCGTACCTGGGGTTCCGCTCCACCCCAGGCTTTATTCTGCCGCCCGCTATCGCGGGCTAAGAAGAGTATAGGTAACGGGAATTACACTGAATTCGCATAGATTGAGATGTCGTTTCTAAACCCTTTATTTCTACTTGGTTTCGCCGCGGTCACCGTGCCGATCGTCGTGCATCTGGTGCGGCGCACGCGCGCGCCGCGCGTCGAGTTCCCTTCTCTGATGTTCGTGCGGCGAATACCGCAGCGGACGATCCGCCGCCGACGGATGCAGAACTGGCTGTTGTTTGCGCTTCGATGCCTGGCGTTCATGCTGCTGGTCTTCGCGTTCGTGCGGCCCTATTTCGGCAACGGCCAGGCGGTCACGAATCGCGGACAGCGCGCGAACGTGATCCTCTTCGACAATTCGTTCAGCCTGCGCTACGGCAATCGCTTCGAACAGGCCAGGCAGCGCGCCCGCGCCGTCATTGACGATACGCGCGGCAATGAGCCTACGGCGCTCGTCACGTTCGGGCAGGGCTACGAGACGCAGAACAAATTCACGACCGATACGGGCCAATTGAGAGCCGCGCTCGACAGCGTCAAGCCCGGTTCTGACGCGACAGATTATGTTCAGGCGCTGCGCGGCGCCGAGGGGCTGTTCAAAGAGACCGCCGCAGCCAACAAGCGGATCGTTCTGATTTCCGACTTTCAGACCGCCGGGCGAAACGAGGCCGAAGCTTCGTATCGCCTGCCGTCCGACATCAAGCTGGTTACGATCGACGTCGGCGAGCAGAACTCGCCCAACCTGGCGATCACTGACGTCGGCTTGCAGCCGATGATCTATCAGGCGAAATACGGGGACAGGCTGACGGCGCGCATCGCCAATTTCAGCGACGAGGAAAAGACCGGCGTGCGCGTGGAGTTTCAACTCAACGACCATCCGGAGGGGGTGCGCGAGATCAAGGTCGCGCCGCGCGACGCGACGACGGTCGAATTCACCGGCTTCAATTTGAACGAAGGCGTCAATCGCGGCGTGATCGTGATCGGAGGCGACAATTTCACTTTCGACAACCGTTACAACTTCACGCTCCGGCGCGCCGAACAGATGAAGGCTCTGGCGATTGAAACTGCGACGCGCGGACGCGGCGAGAGCTTCTACTTGCGCAACGCGCTGACCACAGGCGAAAACCTGCCCTTCAGCCTGGAGGTCAAAACGGCAGGCTCGGTCAACCCCGCCGACCTCAAGGCCTATCGCGTAATCATCCTCAACGACGCGCAGGTCAATCAGGCGCTGGCTCAGGCGTTGGTCAAATTTGTCGACGGCGGCGGCGGCCTGGTCATCGCAACCGGCCCGCACACCGAACCCGCCGCGTTCAATCAGGTCTTTCAGAACTTCGCGCCCGCGAAGCTGGAAGAGGCGGTTCGGCTCACGGGAGGCAGGGGCAGCGATTACGTGGTGATGAGCGAGATCAAGACCGATCACCCGATCTTCGAGGTCTTCAAACGCAGCGGGCGGCTGGCGACCGCCCGCGTCTTCGGCTATGTCCGCGCGACTGCCGGTGAAGGGGCCGGCGTGATCGCGCGCTTCGAAGACGGCAGCCCGGCCTTGATAGAGGCGACGCGCGGCGGCGGCAAATTGCTGCTCTTCACTTCGACACTCGACGCGAGTTGGAACGACCTGCCACTGACGCCGATCTATTTGCCGCTGGTCCGCCAGATGACGCGACATCTGGGCGAGCGCGAAGAGCGCGCGTGGAGCCTGGTCGGCGAGACGTTCACCGCCTCGCCGTCGAAAGACGGAAACCCGCCGGCCGTAGACGCGCCCGACGGCGAACGGATCACCGACCGCAAACAGACCAGCGCTGGCGAATTGATCGTCGCGGCGCGGGAGCCGGGCTTCTACCGCCTGCGGTACCCCGGCAGTTCCGATTTCGCCGCGGTCAACCTCGACGGCAAAGAATCGGATTTGACGAGACTCGACGTCGAAGCGTTCGCAGCCTCGGTGACCGGCGCCGACCCGAAGGCCGAGGCGCAAGCGGCGGCGAAAGAGAGACTGAGCAGAGAAGAGATCGAATCGCGCCAGCGCGTGTGGCGCCTGTTGCTGATCGCGGCGCTGCTGTTGTTTATAACGGAAGCCGTGCTGGCGCGGCGTATGAAGACTGCGAGAGTGATCAATTGAGGTCTACGCAAATACTGGATAAAAGTTATGCCTGCGCGAAAAACCACAAAAACAAATAAAACTACGACGCGGAAGGCCGCGAGTAAGAAAGCGCCGGCGCCAGCATCAGCGACGAAGATCGCCGCCCCGATCTACCAGATCAAAGTGGCGTTGAAGGATTCCAAACTGCCGATCTGGCGTAGGATCGAGGTCCGGGGCGACGCCACTCTCGGCGAATTGCACGCGATAATCCAGATGGCGATGGGCTGGACCAATTCGCACCTGCATCATTTCATCGTCGGCAGGCCCCCGAATCTGCGATTCATTGGCGCGCCGAATCCGCATAATGGCGACGATCTGATGGGTGAGAAGAATGAGGACGAGATCGCAATTAATCGGGTTCTAAGATCCGCTAAAACGAAGATAACTTACGAATATGATTTCGGCGACTCCTGGGAGCACGAAGTGGTTTTGGAGAAGGTCGTGGAGGCCGAGGCGAGAACCCATTACCCGCGATGTGTTGCGGGAGAGAACGCCTGCCCGCCGGAAGACGTCGGCGGAGTGTGGGGCTATGTCGATTTTTTGCAGGCGATAAATAATCCCGAGCTCAATCATCACGAGGAGTTCTTGGAAAGGGTCGGCGGCGAATTCGATCCGGAAAAATTCGACCTCGACGCAGTCAACGAACTACTCAAGAATCACGAAAACTACGAATTGTACGGGCGCGGCATTTTTTAGGAGGGCAATATGAATGATCGAAGCGACCAACTGATCGGCATTATCGGCGCGGTGCGCAAGCGCCGCAATCTGCTCATCGTTTTGCGCGGGCTGGCGATCACCATCTCCACGACGGCCGCGATGCTCGTCATCGCGGCCCTGGCCGCGTACCGCTTTCGCTTCAACACGCCCGCGCTGGTGTCATTGCGAATCTTCGCGGCCTCGAGCGTGATCGCCGCCGTCTACTTCGCCCTCGTCCGCCCGCTGCGCCGACGCGCAAGCGAGGCCCAGCTCGCGCGGCTGGTCGAAGAGAGGCATCCCGGAATCGAGGATCGATTCGTCAGCGCTATCGAGTTCTCCGGCGAAGAGGCGCGCGTGGCCTTCTCGCCAGTGATAGTTGACCGCCTGGTTGACGACGCGGACCGCCACGCGAGCGACGTCAGCGTTGACGAGATTGTTCCGCGCAAACGCTTCTGGCAATTCGGCGGGGCCGCCGCCGCGAGCCTGGTGCTGTTCATCGCCGCGCTGGTCTTCGGCCCGAAAGAGATCACGATGGGCTTCGTGCAAATCCTAATGCCGGGTAGCCCGGTCGCGGCGACCAACGCCTTGAAGCTCGAAGTCAAACCCGGAACGGCGCGGGTTCCGAAAGGCTCCGATCAGAAGATTTTCGCCAAGCTGCTCAACTTCAACGCCGAACAGGCGACGGTCTTCACTCGCAAGGCCGGCGCGAGCGACGATCAGTGGGTCGGCCAGATGATGGAGCCCGCCAAAAACAACAACGAGTTCCAATTCTTCATCTTCAACATTCAGGACGACACCGAATACTGGGTCGAATCGAACAGCGTCAAGACCGAAGTCTTCAAGCTGACAGTCGCCGATCTGCCATATGTCAAACGCATTGATCAGACGCAGAGCTTCCCCTCTTACACCGGCATTGCGCCGAAAACGATAGAGGACGCGCCAAACGTCTCCGTGCTCGCCGGCACGACTGTGAAGCTCGTGGCCAGACTCACAGGCAAGGCCAAAGCCGCGCGAATCGTCCTTCGCGAAGGCGGGAAGATCGAGATGGAAAAGGTCGGCGAGACAGATTTCGCCGCCTCGATGACCGTCAACAAGGAGAACACCTATCACATCGAGGTCACGAGCGTCGAAGGCGACATTTACAACGGCTCGAACGAATACGACATCGCCTTGCTGGAAGACCGCCCGCCCACGGTCTCCTTTGAAAAGCCCGGGCGTGACACGCGCGCCACCAGCATCGAGGAGGTCTTCACGCAGGCCAAGGCCGAAGACGATTACGGCGTGGTCTCGCTCGACCTCTATTTCGCGGTAAATGGCGGCGAGGAGAAGAAGGTCGACTTGCAGAAACTGAAAGGCGAATCGGCCCGCCAGATGACGGGCGCGCACACATTCTTCCTAGAAGAGTTCGGGTTGCAGCCCGGCGACCTGATCTCCTATTACGCCAAAGCCCGCGACGCGCACAAAGAATCGACCAGCGACATCTACTTCATCGAAGTTAAACCGTTCGATAAAGAGTTCAGACAAGCGCAGCAAAGCGGCGGACAGGGCGCCGGCGAACAGCAGGAAGGACTGACCAGACGCCAGAAAGAGATCATCGCCGCGACCTTCCGCGTCAATCGCGACGAGGCGACCTACGCCGAAAAGGACAAGGAGGACAATTACAACACCGTCACTCTGGCTCAGGAGAAACTGCATGAAGACGCCATCGCGCTGGTCGAGCGGATCAAACGCCGCTTGGGCGACGGACTCGGCCAGAATCAGGATTTCGTCAAACTGGTCGAGCACGTAACCCAGGCGTCGAAAGAGATGGAGCCTGCGATCAAGGAGTTGAAGTCGCGCAAGGGCAAAGACGCCATGCCGCCAGAACAGCGCGCGTTGAAGGAGTTGCAGCGCGCCGACGCGATCTTCCGCGAAATCCAGGTCGCCTTCAACCAGTCGGGCCAGGGGCAGAACAGTCAACAGGCCGAAGAACTCGCCGACCTCTTCGAGCTCGAGATGGACAAGAGGAAGAACCAGTACGAGACGCTCAACCGCGAGCGCCAGCAGCAGTCGCAACAGCAGGACGACGAGACGAAGCGCAAGCTGGAGGAGTTGGCGCGCCGGATGCAGCGAGAGGTCGAACAGCAGCAACAGCGCATGCAGCAGGCCCGCAATCAGGGCGGAGGCGGAGGCGGGCGCCAGCAGCAGCAGATGATCGACGAGGCCCGTAAAGCCGCCCGCGAGCTCGAACGGCTCTCGCGCGAACGCCGCGACTCGCAGATGCAGGACCTGGCCAATCGCCTCAACCAGGCCGCCGACGAGATGCAGCGCGCGCAGAACGCCTCGCAAAACAACAAGGAACAAGAATCTCTGGCCCGCAACCTGCGCGCGATGCAGCAACTGGAAGAAGCGCAGCGGCAGTTGAATCGGTTGAAACAGTCGCAGGGCGGCCAATCGATCCAGGATTTGAAACAGCGAGCGGCCCAGGCGGCTCAACGCCAGAATGAAATCACGAAGGACGTCGATGACCTCGCGCGCCGCGCGCGATCCAGCGATCCTTCAGTCAACAATTCAAAACAACAGTTGGCCGAACGCAAAGGCGAGCTGGCCAATGAGGTCGGCAATCTGGAAAGAGACATCGATCAGACCGCGCGCGGCCTGAACCAGGAGCAGCAAGGCGCCGCCAACAAGCTGCGCGAAGCCGCCAGCGGCCTGCGCCAGAATCGAGTGCAGGATCGCATCCGCGCCACCCAGCGGCTTATGGACATGAACCAGTTCGACAACGCGCGACAGGGCGATCAGATGATTCAGCAGAACCTCGAGCAACTCGAGCAGCAACTGGCCGAGGCCGAAAAGAACGCCCAGCGCAAAGGCGCCGGCGGAGAGACCGAGGACTCCCTGGATAGAACGAGCAAGCTCGCCAGCAACCTTGAATCAATACGCAGGCAGTTGAACGACCGCAATCAGCGCGGTAAACAGCAAGAACAACAACCAGGCGCCCAGCAAGGACAACAAGGACAGCAGGGGCAGCAGGGACAACAGAAAGGACAGCAGGGGCAGCAGGGACAACAGCAAGGACAGAAAGGACAGAAAGGACAGCAGGGGCAGCAGGGACAACAGCAAGGACAGAAAGGACAGCAAGGACAACAGGGGCAACAGGGACAGCAAGGACAACAGGGGCAACAAGGACAGCAAGGACAACAGGGGCAACAGGGGCAACAGGGGCAACAGGGACAGCAAGGACAGCAGGGACAGCAGGGGCAACAGGGGCAACAGGGACAGCAAGGGCAACAGTCTGGCGGCCAAGGCAGCCCGCAGGGCGGCTCTGACCCCAACCCCACCCAGCAAAGCAATCAGGCCAAGAGAGGCGGCGGTCCGCCTCAAGGGTATGACCGCCGCCAACTCGGCTCCGAATTGCGCGAAAGTCTGCGCGAGGCCGAAGACATACGCCGCAACCTGGGCAAGGATCGTGATTTGGCAAACGACCTCGATCGGGCGATTCAAGGTTTGAGGCAAGCCAACGACGCGATCACGCGCGACGACATGGAGACCGCGCTGTTATTGAAAGATAAGGTGATCGATCCGCTGCACGGCGTCGAGCTGGAATTGAGCAAACGGTTGCAGTTGAAGCTCGGCAAGAACAATCTGCGATTATCGGATGAGGGCGAGGCGCCGGCGGCTTACCGCAAGCTGGTGGATGAGTATTACAAACGGCTGTCTTCGCGGCCGTAGTAGTTATTAAGATCATCGCATTATCAGTACCGCGAGCGGTAGCGAGCGAACTCCACCTTGAGGCTCGCTCGCTACCGCTCGCGGTACTGATTTGGCCCTCATCACATACTCCGGAGAATTTTGATGTCTTCGATGCGACAACTCCGCAGCGCGGAATGGTTCGGGCGCGCGGACAAGGGCGGATTCATCCACCGCAGTTGGATGAAGAATCAAGGATTTCCCAATCATCTCTTCGACGGCCGGCCGGTCATCGGCATATGCAACACGTGGTCGGAGCTGACGCCTTGCAACGCGCACTTCCGCGCCATCGCCGACGCCGTCAAACGCGGCGTTTATGAAGCGGGCGGCTTCCCGCTGGAATTTCCTGTCATTTCGCTGGGCGAATCGACGATGCGCCCGACGGCCATGCTCTTTCGCAATCTGGCCAGCATGGACGTCGAAGAGTCCATCCGCGCCAACCCGATTGACGGCGTGATCCTGCTCGTCGGTTGCGACAAGACCACGCCGGCGGCGTTGATGGGCGCGGCCAGTTGCGATCTGCCCGCGATCGCCGTGTCGGGCGGCCCGATGCTCAACGGCAGATTTCGCGGCGAACAGATCGGATCGGGAACCAACGTCTGGAAGTTCAACGAGGACGTGCGCAGCGGCGCGATGCCGTTGTGCGATTTCCAGGAGGCCGAAAGCTGCATGAGCCGCTCGGCCGGTCATTGCATGACAATGGGCACGGCCTCGACGATGGCCAGCGTCGTAGAGGCGCTAGGAATCGGATTGCCCGCGAATGCGGCCATTCCTGCGGTCGATTCGCGCCGCTACGCGTTGGCGCACATGGCCGGACGCCGCATCGTCGAGATGGTACACGAAGATTTGCGGATGTCGCGAATCCTCACGCGTGAGGCTTTTGAAAACGCCGTGCGCGTAGTCGGGGCGATAGGCGGTTCGACCAACGCGGTCGTCCACCTGCTGGCGATCGCCGGTCGAATGGGCGTCGATTTCAAACTCGACGATTGGGACAGGCTGGGGCGCGATGTCCCCTGCCTGGTCAACCTGATGCCTTCGGGCAAATACCTGATGGAGGATTTCTATTATGCGGGTGGCCTGCCCGCGGTGATTCGCGAACTCGGCGACCTGATGTGTCGCGACGCGATGACCGTCAACGGCAAGACGATTGGCGAGAACACTGCCGACGCGCCCTGCTACAACCGCGACGTGATCCGCCCGTTCGACGATCCGTTGACGAAGCGGGGCGGCTTGGCCATCCTTCGCGGAAACCTTTGCCCCGATGGCGCGGTCATCAAACCTTCAGCCGCGACCCCGGCGCTGATGAAACATCGCGGACGCGCGGTGGTCTTTGAAACCATCGAAGACTTACACGAGCGAATTGACGACCAGAATCTGGAGATCGACGAATCGAGCGTGATGGTTCTGAAAAATTGCGGCCCGCGCGGCTATCCCGGGATGGCCGAGGTCGGCAACATGCCGCTGCCGCCGAAGCTGCTGCGACGCGGCGTGACTGACCTGGTTCGCATCTCGGACGCGCGGATGAGCGGCACCGCTTATGGCACGGTCGTGCTTCACGTAGCGCCCGAAGCCGCCGCCGGAGGCGCGCTGGCGTTGGTCGAAAACGGCGACGTGATCGAGTTGGATGTCGAAGCGAGGAAGCTCCATCTGAATGTGAGCGACGATGAAATGGCCAGGCGCCGAGAGAAATGGCGCCCGACGCAATCGCAATACGACCGTGGCTATTACAAACTCTACATCGACCACGTGATGCAGGCCGACAAAGGCGCCGACCTGGATTTTCTCGTGGGGCATAGCGGTGTGGTCATCAATCGGGATTCACACTGATGTCTCTCCGTCCTGCAAATCAGACTTCGGTTCGTAGTGGCGCTACGCAAGATTTTATTGAACTTGGCCAACACTATTAACGCCATGACGTAGGCGAAGCGAATTCTTGCCTTGCTTGAAGATTTTTATTGAACTGACCCAAATCCGTTGACGCCTCTGCCAGCTATCTGTACCTTTGGCCCAGTCATATTTCTTCTTTCTTACCACGTTACACTGGCGCAGTAAGCCTGTCGATAACGGAATTCGCGAAACAATCAATCACTGGTCAGGATGTCCATCATCATGCGCGGCAGTGCGGCAGCCAGACGAAGGTCATCAGGGATGCGCGCGGGAATGTTTTTGCGCGTTTTATGACATTCATCGGGACCTCCAAAAGATGAACTGAGAGCCGGGGGGAGAATACAAAAGGGGGGTTAGGAAATGTCACGCCTTCTCACTGCAAGAACACCCAAAATTTAAGGAGAACGGTTATGAGATTAAGTAAGCGAACAATATTCTTCACTCTGGCCTGCGTCGCATTGTGCGGCGCGAGTGTGTTCGGACAAGCCACGAGCGGCGTAATCTCGGGAACACTGCTCGACCCCCAGGGCGCCGCCCTGCCTGGCGCCACTGTGAAGATCAAGAATCTGGAAACCGGCGCGACGCGCGAGGTAAAGAGCGACTCGAGCGGGTTTTATCGCGTGACCGGCCTGGCGCCCGGCTTTTATGAGGCGCAGGCGTCGGCCGAAGGGTTCACCTCTGAGACACGCGGCAATCTGGCGCTCACGGTGGCCGAAGCGATAGTAGTCAATTTCAACTTAAAGGTAGGCGCGGCCAGGGAGAACGTGACTGTAACTGTCCAAACTGTCGCCGTGGAGACTACTGGGGCGACCCTCAGCGGTCTGGTCGACGAGAAGAAGATTCGCGATCTGCCGCTCGACGGGCGCGACGTCACGCAGTTGATCTTCCTGCAGCCGGGCGTGGTGGAGAGTCGCGGCAGCGCGCAATCGTCTAACACGGGGCGCGGCCCCCGCTTTTCGGTCGGCGGCGCGCGGCCCAGCCAGAACCTTTTCCAACTCGACGGGACAACGCTCAACGACGCGCTCAACAACACGCCGGGATCGGCGCAGGGGCTGCTCATCGGCGTCGAAACGATCAAAGAGTTCCGCGTTCTCACCAACGCTTTCAGCGCCGAGTATAGCCGCGCCGCCGGGGGCGTCTTCATCGCTGTGACGAAGTCGGGAACGAACGACATTCACGGTTCGCTCTTCGAATTTCTGCGCAACGACAGCCTGGATGCGCGGACGTTCTTCGATCGCTGCTCAAGCGTCAATCCCAATTGCGACGGAGGCGGGAAACCTGAATTCCGCCGGAATCAATTCGGCGCCTCGCTCGGAGGCCCGATCATCAAGAACAAAACCTTCTTCTTCGGAAGCTACGAAGGCTTGCGCGAATTCAAAGGCATCTCCACCGTCGCCCTCGTCCCCAATGACAACGCTCGCCAAGGCATCCTGCCGACCGGAAAGGTCACAATCAATCCGCGATCAGCGCCGTTAATAGACCTCTTTCCGCGGGCGAACGGCGCCGTCTTCAGCGACGGTACCGCTGAATTCATCGGCGTAACTCCGCGTATTTCGAATGGCGATTTCTTCAGTGTCAGAGTGGATCATCAGTTGTCCGCTTCGGATTCGCTCTTTGTTCGCTATCTGTTTGACGATTCGGAGCAGACGCTTGTGCGCTTTTTCCCTCAATATCCGAACCTGTCGTTGAACCGCAAGCAGGTGGCGACCATCGAGGAGCGCAAAATCATCGGCTCGAACATCGTCAACGAGGCGCGCTTCAGCTTCAATCGCAGCACGCCATCCGAATTGGTTCCGGATCCGGGGAGCAGCGTCTCTCTCGTCGCCGGCCGTCCCCTAGGCGAAGTCAATGTGACTGGGCTGTCTCCGGTCGGCACCGATCGCACCAATCCGAAACTCTTCTTCCAGAACAATTATCAAGCCGCTGACAACCTCTCCATCAATCTGGGCAGGAACAACGTAAAAATGGGATTTTCATACGACCGTTTTCAGTTCAACGGCCGTTCGGAATCCCGTACGCGTGGCCGTCTGCGGTTCCGTTCGGTATCCGATTTGTTGACCTTCAGAGTACAAAACCTTGAAGGATCGACGTTCGATTCGGACTTCGTCCGCGGTTTTCGGCAATCGCTCTTCGGCTTCTTCTTCCAGGACGATTTCAAGGTCACGCCGCGCCTGACGCTGAACCTCGGGGCGCGGTATGACTATGTGACTTCGCCCGATGAAGTCAATGGCAAGATCGCCAACCTGCGCAACGTCACCGATACAACGGTCACGGTGGGAGGTGATTTCTTCAAGACCACGAAAAGTGGGATCGCGCCTCGCTTCGGTTTCGCTTACGACGTGTTCGGCAATGGCAGGACGGCGATCCGCGGCGGAGTCGGCGTCTTCCACGAAGTCCCATTGTTCAACGCCTACCGCAGCGCCGCCTTCGGTTCGCTGCCATTCATCAATACGAGCGCGCTTTCGGCGTCTCGGGTCACGTCGCTGCCAATCCCTTCGTCAGCCTTTGCCAATCCGGGTGGCGCGCTGTTGACGGAATCGATTACGTTCGATCTGCATCCGACCTACCTGATTCAGTACAATTTGAATATTCAGCAGGAGGCATTCGGCGCGGTTATGACCTTCGCCTATGTAGGCTCGCGCGGCGTCAATCTGCTGGGACAGGGCGACATCAATACAGCAATCCCGCAGATCCTGCCCGACGGGAGCGCCTTCTTCCCCAACGCTACTCGCAGGAACCCCAGTTTCTCCACTATTCGCTCGCAAATTCAGGGATTCAGTTCCAACTACAACGGTCTGAATGTATCGGTGAACAGGCGGTTCGGCAAAGGGCTGCAGTTCCAGGCGTCGTATACCTTCGGGAAATCGCTCGATAACCGCTCAGGGAACAGCGGCCGTCAGGAGTATAACAACGGCCAGGCGAGGACCTTCGATCCTTATAACCGGGGATTGGATTACGGCCGTTCGGATTTCGACGTGCGCCACAACTTCACCGCGAACCTCACCTATGATTTGCCGTTTGGGAGGAATCTGGATGGCTTCGCCGGGGCCGCGATTCGCGGTTGGCAGATCAATTCCATCGTGAAGCTCGCTTCAGGCATACCTTTCACGCCGCTGGTCGCCGGCGACCCGGACGGGGACGGCACGGATGACAATGCGGCGCGAGCAGATCTGGTCGGAGACCCCAATGCCGGTCCTCGCACTGTGGAGCAATGGTTCAACCTGGCCGCTTTTGCGCAGCCCCGCGCCGGCTTCCGCGGCGGCGCCGGCAGGAACATTGTGGACGGGCCGAATTTCAAGACCGTCGATTTCTCGCTGAACAAGAGTTTCGCGCTGTCTGAGAGGATTAACCTTCAATTCCGCATTGAGACATTCAATCTTCTCAATCACACAAACTTCGATCTGCCTTCAAACTCCGACGATGGCGCGACGCTCTTCATTCCTGGGGCTGGCAGGATCAACAACATTGTCGGAAACGCGCGTGAAATACAACTGGGACTGAAGCTGGTCTTTTAGATTTGAGCTGATTGTTTGACTCGAACCATTGGCTCTCTCACGACGCTGCAAAAATTAAGCGGAGCGCAGGTCGAGTTAGAAACTCGGCCCGCGCTTTCAACCTCGCTCACTCGGATGGCGCGAGCAAGCGCAGCCGCCCGTTATTGTTTATTGTCAAACGATCACTCGCCAGCCCGCCGACGATCTGGCAATTGCCGTTGACAGCCACGGCGCCCCTCGGCGCCGCGACATAGCCATAGATATTCGCGCCCCCATTCAGCGTCTGCCCGCCGGCATAAATATTGAGCGTCAGCCACGCCGGATGATCCGCGTTACCGATTACGCCTCCGTTTACGCTGACGCCATTGGCCACGATCACGATCACTGGACCTACCACTTCGATCCGCGCCTGGCTGTTGAGCGTCAACCGTTGGAAGTAATAGACCGTAGGCAGAACCGATCCGGCCACTCCCAGCGTGAAGCCGCTTCCGCCATTGGCCGT
>DASTMP010000004.1:0-27336 GCA_035714085.1 Blastocatellia bacterium | reverse complement strand
ACCAAGACGCCGCCCGCGGCCGATCTTCTGAAGAAAGCGGCGAAGATCGAGAAGGGATCCGGCAAACCGAACCGTGAAAAGATCGGGACGATCACTCGCGCTCAGATAGAGGAGATCGCCAAAACCAAACTGCCCGATCTCAACACGACGAATCTCGAATCCGCGATTCGGACGGTCGAAGGCACTGCCAAAAGTCTTGGTCTTGAAGTCAAATAATTGCGGAGTTTGGCCGCCGCAGAACACAGAGATCACCGAGGTTTTTACTCTGTGCCCTCTGTGGCTAAACTCTTAAGTTCACAATCTGAAATCCACAACCCTAAGAGGGAGTGACGGGCCCTGTTCCCGGCTTCGGTCACGTTATCACCTGGAAGGAAGCAATCAATGGCAGGAAAGAAATTTAAAGCCGCGCTCGCTCAAGTCGAGTCCGGGAAATTATACGCTTTGGCGGACGCGATCTTGCTGGCGCAAAAGGTCCATCCGGCCAAATTCGACGAGACGGTCGAAGTGACAATGGTGCTCGGCGTCGATCCTCGCAAAGCCGATCAATTGGTGAGGGGGACCCTTGTTCTGCCTCACGGTCTGGGCAAATCGAAGCGGGTCGCCGTCATCGCCGGGTCGCCCGAGAAACAGCGCGAGGCGCAGGAGGCGGGCGCGGACGAGGTCGGCGGAGACGACCTCGTGGAAAAGATCAAGGGCGGCTATCTCGACTTCGACGCGCTGATTTCAACGCCGGATATGATGCGTTCGGTCGGCGCGCTCGGTAAGATTCTGGGCCCGCGAGGGCTGATGCCCAATCCGAAAACCGGGACCGTCACCCCGGACGTCACGAACGCCGTCAAGGAAACCAAAGCGGGCAAGGTCGAATATCGCGTGGACAAGACAGGCGTGATTCACGTCCCGGTCGGCAAGGTCTCGTTCTCCGCCGACAAGATCACGGATAACGCCAAGGCTCTGATCGATGCGGTGATCAGAGCCAAACCGGCCACCGCGAAAGGCAAATATGTCAAGAAGGTAAATGTCGCGACAACGATGGGGCCGGGAATCCTGGTCGATCCCACGTCGGTCGGCGCGTAAGGCAATATCAGAGAGAGCGTCAATGAAAACGAAAGAGCAAAAACAGCAAGACATCGCCCTGCTGAAAGAGGAGTTCGTCGGCGCCGACAACGCCTTGGTCGTGAGCTTTCAGGGATTGACCGTCGAAAAAGATTGGGAATTGAGGCGCGCGTTGGAGAAAGCGGAATTGAATTACCGTGTGGTTAAAAATACCCTCGGCAAAATCGCCGTCGAAGGCACGCCGCTCGAACCGTTGAAGGATCATTTCGTCGGCATGACCGCCGTCGCCTACAGCGAGAAAGACCCTGTCGGTCTGGCCAAAGTGCTGAGCAAGTTCGCCAAGGAGAACGCGCAACTCACATTCAAAGCCGGCGTTGTCGAAGGCCGCGTAATCAATGTCAAAGACATTGACGCCCTGGCCGCGCTGCCCTCGAAAGAAGAGCTGGTCAGCAAGTTGATGTTCCTACTCAACTCGCCCGCGCAGCGCATCGCGATGGCGGTCAATGGCGTGGCTCGCAATCTGGCGGTCGTGATCAAGCAGATCGCGGATCAGAAGGGCGGGCAGCAGTCTTAAGGCCCGTCTCGGATTTGAGATTCGAAATTTGAGAAGTTTATCGGCCGCGCTGCCTTGTCAGTGCGCGGCCACTCTTACCGAAGACCGTCCTCGGAGTGATGCCCGGGCGTCGGTCCGAAGTCGAAAAACGGCGTCGCGCGCGCGCCCCGGGCCAAAACGATATCGGCCGAAGGCGCCCGACGTAAGAGGGAAATTCATCCCTGCCAATAGAAATTCGGCAGGCGGCGTTTTAGGAGGAATCGTAATTAATTATGGCTGACATTCAAAACATCGTTGAAACAATTGGCGGTCTCAGTCTTCTGGAGGCGTCAGAACTGGTGAAGGCGCTCGAAGACAAATTCGGCGTTTCCGCCGCCGCGGCGGCGGCCCCGGTCGCTGTTTCTGGCGGCGGCGCGGCCGCGGCTCCGGCTGTCGAAGAGAAAGACACGTTCGATGTAATCCTGATGGCGGCTGGCGCCAATAAGATCAACGTCATCAAAGTCGTCCGCGAACTGACCGGTCTCGGACTAAAGGAAGCGAAAGACCTCGTAGACGGCGCTCCCAAGCCCGTCAAGGAAGGCGTCTCTAAGGATGACTCCGAAAAAATGAAGAAACAACTCACCGACGCCGGCGCGTCGGTCGAATTGAAGTAACCTTGATGACAAGCGGATCAGACGGGCAAGTAGTGATCCGCGCCTTTTGCGGATAGCTACTTGCCTTTCAGTTTGCCGTCGGAGCCGGCCAGAGGCTCTTTTTTCATCGCAAGTTATCCTCGCATCTGCCTCGCGATTTGTGAAGGTTGGGAGCTTTGACTATACTTGTAGAGTATCGGGATATCGGCAAACTTCAAACAACTCTATATGACTCGACCGCGTGGCGCGCGGCAGGGGTGTTGTGTCCCTGCCGCCGCTTCGCCATGCGCAAAAAGAAATAATCAACCTATTCTGAGCTGAAAATTGCAGTCGTTCAGCCACCGATCAGCCGCTTGCTTACGCGCGCGGTACTGTACTGATGGCGCATCGCTCGAAGGAAGTGACATTCAATGGCTACCGAAATGATGAAACACATCGCCAATAACGGCCCAGTCGGTGGGAATGGTGGCGAACCACGGTACGATTTCTCGAAGATTCGCACCTCGGTTCGAATTCCGAATCTCATCGAAGTGCAACGCGAAAGTTATGACCGCTTCCTGCAGATGGATTTGCTTCCGCCGGAGCGTGACAACACCGGTCTGCAGGCGGTCTTCAGATCAACCTTTCCGATCACAGACTTCCGCGACACGTCGTCGCTGGAATTCGTCGAATACCGCATCGGCAACTGGCAGTGCAAATGCGGTCAATTACAGGGGCTGCATCACCTGCGCTCCAACTGCCGCCAGTGTGGCGCGGTGATCAAAGTCAACCCGCTCTCATCCGAAGACGTGGTCTGTAAGCAATGCGGGACTTACAACCGCAACGTCGTCAACACCTGCGACAACTGCGGCGAGCCGGTCGGGCTGAAGCACAAGTACGACGTGCAGGAGTGCCAGGAACGCGGAATGACATATTCGGTGCCGTTGCACGTCAAAATCCGCCTGACTGTTTGGGACAAGGACGAAGAGACAAGTCAAAGATCGATCCGCGACATCAAGGAAGAAGAAGTCTATTTCGGCGACCTGCCGCTGATGACCGAAAACGGCACGTTCGTCATAAACGGCACCGAGCGCGTCATCGTCTCGCAACTCCACCGCTCGCCCGGAGTCTTTTTCGAGAAGGCGCAGAACAACACTTATTTCCTGGCGAAGCTGATACCTTACCGCGGGTCGTGGGTGGAATTCGAATACGACGCGAAGAACCTGCTTTACGTGCGCATCGACCGCAAGCGCAAATTCCTGGCGACGATCTTCCTGCGCGCGTTGGGCCTGAAGAACGACGAGGACATTTTGCGCGCGTTTTACGTCGTCGACAAGATTCGCGTCGCGGGCAGCCAGCTTTACTGGCAGGTCAGCCCCGGCATCGTCGGCGCGCGCGCCTCGTCCGACATCGTCGACAAGAAGGGCGAGGTGATCGTCAAGAGCGGCAAAAAGATCGGCCAGTCGGCTTATGAGGCTCTCGTCGCCGCGCGCGTCACGGAGATTCCGATCAAGACCGAAGACATCGCCGGGGCCTTCACTCTCACCGATCTGGTTAACACCGCCGACGGCGAGGTGATTGCGGAGAGCAACACCGAGTTGACGCCGGAAACGATCGCCAAGGTCATTGACGCGGGCATTCAGATGATCGAGATATTTTTCTCCGACAAGGACGACGCCGGCCCCGTCATGAGCCTGACGGTCAAGAAAGACACGATCAAATCGCCCCAGGAGGCGTTGATCGAAATCTATCGCAAGATGCGCCCGGGCGATCCTCCGACTCTGGAGACCTCGCAGGCGCTCTTCCACGGGATGTTCTTCGACGCGCGCAAGTTCGACTTCTCGCGCGTTGGCCGTCTCAAATTCAACATCAAGATGGGACGTCCCGAGCGCGAGCGTCTGGACGACCCGCTGCTCTCGCCGCAGGACTTCTTCGACGTAATCGATTACGCTTTGAAGCTCAAAAAACTGGGCGGAAGGGGCGAGCCGGTCACCACGCCTGACGGCCGAACGATATATTACGCGGACGACGACATCGACCACCTCGGCAACCGCCGCGTCCGCGCCGTGGGCGAATTGCTGGAGAACCAGTTCCGATTGGGCCTCGTGCGAATGGAGCGCGCGATTAAGGAGAAGATGTCGATCCATCAGGAGATGCAGACGGCGATGCCGCGCGACCTGATCAACGCCAAGCCGGTGACCGCGGCCGTGCGCGAGTTTTTCGGATCCAGCCAGCTCTCGCAGTTCATGGATCAGACCAATCCGCTCTCGGAGATCACTCACAAGCGGCGCCTCTCGGCTCTCGGCCCGGGCGGACTCTCGCGCGAGCGCGCGGGGTTCGAGGTGCGCGACGTTCATCCGACGCATTACGGCCGCATCTGCCCGATCGAGACGCCTGAAGGCCCGAACATCGGCCTCATCTCATCGCTCTCCTGCTTCGCGCGGATCAACGAGTTCGGCTTCATCGAGTCTCCGTATCGCAAGGTCGAAAACGGGCGCGTGGTCGATTACGTGAAGGTATCGAACCCGGGCGACACCGAGTTCAAACCGAACGACCACGTCCCGGAAGAGGTCGCCGCGCGCGCCAATAAGAGATTGCGCGAGGGCCAGAAGCAGGCGACCTACGAGCCGTATCCGTTCTACCTCTCGGCCTGGGAGGAGGACAAATACGTCATCGGCCAGGCGAACATCGAACTGGATAAGGACGGCAATCTGGTGGGCGAACGCGTCAACGCGCGCAAGGCCGGTGAATTCATCCTGGCGATGCGCGACGAGGTCGAGTTCATGGACGTCAGCCCGAAACAACTCGTTTCGGTCGCGGCCAGCCTGATTCCGTTCCTCGAGAACGACGACGCCAACCGCGCGCTGATGGGATCGAACATGCAGCGCCAGGCCGTGCCGCTGCTGCGCGCCGAAGCGCCGCTGATCGGAACCGGGATGGAGACCGTCACCGCGCAGGATTCTGGCGCGGTGGTCGTCGCGAAGCGCGACGGAATCGTCGACGTCGTAGACTCCGAGCGCGTCATCATCCGCGTCGATCACAACGTCGACGGCACGCTCTCGCGCGAGGTGACGGCGGACATCTATCCGCTGATCAAGTTCAAGCGTTCGAACCAGAACACCTGCATCAACCAGAAGCCGATCGTCAAGAAGGGCGCGCGCGTCAAAAAGGGCGACGTGATCGCCGACGGTCCCTGCACCGACGGCGGCGAACTGGCCCTGGGACGCAACGTGCTCGTGGCGTTCATGCCGTGGCGGGGTTACAACTTCGAGGACGCGATCCTGATCTCCGAGAAAATGGTCAAGGGCGATTACTACACTTCGATCCACATCGAGGAGCTTGAGATCGAGGCCCGCGACACCAAACTCGGCCCCGAAGAGATCACGCGCGACATCCCGAACGTCGGCGAGGCAGCGCTGCGCGACCTCGATGAAAGCGGCATCATCCGTATCGGCGCCTATGTCAAGCCCGGCTCGATCCTGGTCGGCAAGGTCACGCCGAAGGGCGAGACGCAGTTGACCGCCGAAGAGAAACTGCTTCGCGCGATCTTCGGCGAGAAGGCCGGCGACGTGCGCGACGCGTCCTTGACCTGCCCGCCGGGCATCGAGGGCACCGTCGTCGACGTCAAGGTCTTCACCCGCAAGGGTCAGGACAAAGACGCGCGCAGCCTCTCGATTGAAACCGCCGAAGAAGAGAAGATGCGGAAGAACCTGGCCGACGAAATCCGCATCCTCGAAGAGGAGCGCAACAAGCGCATCTACGAATTGCTCGAAGGGCGCAAGCTGGAATCGGACCTGATCTTCCGCGCCCGCACCGTCGCCGTCAAAGGCGCCAAGCTGACGCGGGAAATGCTCGAGGGCATGGACATCGGCGCGCTCAAGAGGATCGAGGTCAGCGGCGCTCGTGACGTCGCCACCGAGATCAAGGATCTCGAACAGCGCACCGAACGCCAGATCGCCATTCTCGAACACCTCTATCAGGAGAAGATAGACAAGATCAAGAAGGGTGACGAGCTGGCCCCGGGCGTGATCAAGATGGTCAAGGTCTTCATCGCGATGAAGCGCAAACTATCGGTCGGCGACAAGATGGCCGGACGCCACGGGAACAAGGGCGTCATCGCGCGCATCCTGCCCGAAGAGGATATGCCCTATCTGCCCGACGGGACTCCGGTCGAGATCGTTCTCAACCCGCTCGGCGTCCCTTCGCGCATGAACGTCGGCCAGATTCTCGAAACGCACCTCGGTTGGGCCGCGCATGTGCTCGGCCTGAGTTTCGCCACGCCCGTCTTCGACGGCGCGCCCGAGAGCGAAATCAAGCGCTTCCTGCAAGAGGCCGACGGCAGGCTGCGGGCCGACGGGTCGCCGCAGATGATCAACGAATCGGGCAAGACGATCCTTTACGACGGCGTGACTGGCGAGGCGTTCGAGCAGAAGGTGACCGTGGGTTACATCTACATGCTCAAACTCTCGCACCTCGTGGACGACAAGATTCACGCGCGCTCGATCGGTCCGTACAGCCTGATCACTCAACAGCCGCTAGGCGGCAAGGCGCAATTCGGCGGCCAGCGCTTCGGCGAAATGGAGGTCTGGGCGCTGGAAGCTTACGGCGCCGCGCACATCCTGCAAGAACTGCTGACGGCGAAATCGGACGACGTGGCGGGGCGCTCGAAGATTTACGAGGCCATCGTCAAAGGCGAGACCGACTTCGAGCCGGGCCTGCCCGAATCGTTCAACGTGCTCGTGCGCGAGCTGCAATCGCTCTGCCTCGACGTCGAGCTGCGCCGACGCGACGCGCAAGAAGCCTAAAAGGGGGGGAATAAGTGACAATGATTAGATATACAGGTGAGAAGACGCTTACGCCGGATTTCGAAGCGATTCGCATCAGTCTCGCTTCGCCGGAGAAGATTCGTTCGTGGTCGCACGGCCACGTTACGAAACCGGAAACGATCAACTACCGCACGTTCAAACCCGAGCGCGACGGGTTGTTCTGCGCGCGCATCTTCGGTCCCGTGACCGATTGGGAATGCCTCTGCGGAAAATACAAACGCATGAAGCATCGCGGCGTGATCTGCGACAAATGCGGCGTCGAGGTCACACAGGCGAAAGTCCGCCGCGAGAGGCTGGGCCACATCGAGCTGGCCAGCCCCTGCTCACACGTCTGGTTCTTCAAAGGTCTGCCCAGCCGCATCGGACATTTGCTCGACATCCCCTTGCGCGAACTTGAGAAGGTTCTCTACTTCGAGAACTACATCGTCATCGCGGACAAGGAGGACATAGAATCGCTCGGTCTTCCGCTTAAGGAGCGCGAGATGGTCACCGACGAGCGATACCGGCAGCTCAAGCAGGAATTCCCCGGCAAGTTCACCGACGAAGTCTGCAAGATGGGGGCGGAAGCCATCAAGACTCTGCTCCAGAAGGTCGACATCGAGGACCTGGCCGAAGAGCTCAGGTACAAGATGAAGAACGAGACGAGCCAGCAGAAGAAGCTCAAATTCTCGAAGCGGCTCAAAGTCGTTGACTCGTTCCGCAAGTCTGGCAACAAGCCGGAGTGGATGATCCTGGACGTGATCCCGGTCATTCCTCCCGAACTGCGCCCGCTCGTCCCGCTCGACGGCGGACGCTTCGCCACTTCGGATTTGAACGACCTCTATCGCCGCGTCATCAACCGTAACAACAGGCTTTCGAAGTTGATCGAGTTGAAGGCGCCCGAAGTCATCGTCCGTAACGAGAAGCGGATGCTCCAGGAGGCCGTGGACGCGCTGTTCGACAACGGCCGCCGCGGGCGCGTGCTGCGGGGCGTCAACAACCGCCCGCTCAAATCGCTCTCGGACACGCTCAAGGGCAAACAGGGGCGCTTCCGCCAGAACCTGCTCGGCAAACGCGTCGATTATTCGGGCCGTTCTGTGATTGTCGTCGGTCCCGAACTACAACTGCACCAGTGCGGTTTGCCGAAGAAAATGGCCCTGGAGCTTTTTAAGCCATTCATCTACAACCGGCTCGAGGCTGAGGGCCATGCCGCCACGATCAAGCAGGCCAAGGAGATGGTCGAGCGCCATGACGACGTGGTCTGGGACATCCTCGAGAAGGTGATCAAGGATCACCCGGTTCTGCTCAACCGGGCGCCGACGCTCCACCGTCTGGGCATCCAGGCGTTCGAGCCGGTGCTGGTCGAAGGCAAGGCGATCAAGATTCACCCCCTCGTCTGCACGGCCTTCAACGCCGACTTCGACGGCGACCAGATGGCCGTCCACATCCCGCTTTCGCCCGAAGCGCAGATCGAGGCGCAGGTCCTGATGCTCGCGTCGAACAACATCCTCTCGCCAGCCTCGGGGCAGCCCATCGCCGTGCCAACGCAGGACATCGTGCTCGGCTGTTACTACATGACACGCGCGATGGAGGGCGCGAAGGGCGAAGGCCGCGCGTTCGCCTCGCCGGAAGAGGTAATGCTCGCTCTCGACGCCAAAGAGGTCACCACGCAGACCAAGATTCGTCTGCGCTACAAAGGCCGCTTGATCGATCTCGACACCGAGCGCGACTCGCAGGACGTGATCAAGGCCACGGTCACTGAAGTCAATCGTACAATCAACACGACCGTCGGGCGCGTGCTGCTCAATGACCATCTTCCGAACGAGATGCCTTACGTCAACGGCACGCTCAGGAAAAAAGGGCTGCAGAGCCTGGTCAATTACTGCTTCCTGCGCCTTGGGCATCAGATTACCGTCGAGATGCTCGACCGCCTGAAAGAACTCGGCTTCCTCTACGCGACGAAGGCCGGCCTTTCGATCGGCATCGACGACATGGTTACGCCGCCGAACAAACCCGCGCTCGTTTCGGACGCCGAGGGCGAAGTGATCAAGGTCGAACAGCAGTACAAGGACGGTGTGATCACGAACGGCGAACGTTACAATAAGGTTGTCGCCATCTGGTCGGAGGTGACCGAAAGAATCGCCGACGAGATGTTCAAGGAGATGAGCCGACGCGAGAAAGACTCACAGGAGTTGAATCCGATTCTGATCATGGCCGATTCGGGCGCGCGCGGTAACCAGCAGCAGATTCGACAGCTCGCCGGAATGCGAGGCCTCATGGCCAAGCCTTCGGGTGAAATCATCGAGACTCCGATCCGCGCCAACTTCCGCGAAGGTCTGGACGTGCTGCAATACTTCGTCTCCACGCACGGCGCGCGCAAGGGGCTGGCCGACACGGCGCTCAAGACCGCCGACTCGGGCTATCTGACTCGCCGTCTGGTCGACGTGGCGCAGGACGTGATCATCTCGGAACCGGATTGCGGAACTGTCAAAGGCATCTGGGCCGAGCCGATCACCGAGGCGGGCGACATCATCGAAGGCTTGCGCGAACGCATCATCGGTCGCGTCACCCTGGAAGACGTTCTCGACCCGATCACCGGCGAAGTCCTGGCCAGAATCAACACGGAGATTACCGAGGACATCGCCACCGAAATCCAGAACGCCGGTATCGAACGCGTGCGCATCCGCTCGGTGCTCACCTGCGAATCGCGCCGCGGCTGCTGCATCAAGTGCTACGGACGCAACCTGGCCACGGGGCAGATCGTGGACATCGGCGAGGCGGTCGGCGTCATCGCCGCGCAGAGCATCGGCGAGCCCGGCACGCAGTTGACGATGCGCACGTTCCACATCGGCGGCACGGCGTCGAAAATCTCCGAGGCATCGTCGCACGAAGCGCGCACGGGCGGTCACATCAAATACGACCATCTCAACACGGTGATCAGCCGCGAAGGTAAGATCATCGCCATGAATCGCAACGGCTCGGTATTGATCGTTGATGACCGCGGGCGCGAAGTCGAGCGTTACCCGATCGCTTACGGCGCGACGCTAAACATCCGCGACGGCGGACACGTCGAAGAGGGCCAGAAGATCGCCGAGTGGGACCCTTACACCTTCGCGATCCTGACAGAAGTCGGCGGCACAATCCACTGGCGCGACCTGATCGAGAACGTCACCGTTCACGAAGAGGTCGACGAAGTGACCGGCCTGACGCGCCCGATCGTCATGGATTCGCCCGACGAGAAGCGCCAGCCGCGCATCGAGATCAAGAACGAAGCCGGCAAAGCGCTCAAGACCTACTCGATGCCCGTCCGCGCCAACCTCATGGTCTCGAACGGCGATGAGATCGCTCCGGGCGACGTGATCGCCAAGATCCCGCGCGAAATCACCCGAACGAAAGACATCGTCGGCGGTCTGCCGCGCGTCGTCGAATTGTTCGAGGCGCGTAAACCGCGCGAGACCGCCGTCATGAGCGAGATTGACGGCACGGTCAAATTCGGCAACATCACCAAAGGCGCGCAGAAGATCAGCATCGTCAGCGAAGACTCGGTCGAGCGCGAATATTCGGTCCCGCGCGGCACGCACATCAACGTCCAGGAAGGCGACCGCGTGCGCGCCGGCGAACCGTTGATGGACGGCCCGCTCAACCCGCACGACATCCTGGCCGTTCAGGGGATGGAGGCGCTGCAACGTTACCTGGTCAACGCCATCCAGGAGGTCTACCGGCTTCAGGGCGTGCACATCAACGACAAGCACATCGAGGTGATCGTCCGCCAGATGCTGCGCTGGGTGCGCATCAAGGACGTCGGCGACACCGAGTTCCTGCTCGAAGAGCAGGTCGACCGCTTCCGCTTCGCCGACGAGAACTTCCGCGTCGAAGGCGAAGACGGCCAGCCCGCGACGGCCGAACCGCTGCTTCTCGGCATCACCAAGGCCTCGCTCTCGACCGAATCGTTCATCTCGGCGGCGTCGTTCCAGGAGACGACCCGCGTGCTGACCGAGGCGGCGATCTCAGGGCGCGTCGATTACTTGCGCGGCTTGAAGGAGAACGTGATCATGGGCCGCCTGATCCCGGCCGGCACCGGCATGGACTATTACCGTCGCGTCAAGATCTCTCACGACCCGACGATGAAAGACCGGCAGGCCGAAGAGATGGACGATACCCAAAGCTACATCGAACAAATGGTGGCTGCGACCACCGCCCGCGCAGTCCCCGCGGCTGAGTCTGATTTCTACGATGAAAGTTTCGATGAACCGTTGGATGAAGGCGTCTACGGAGACGCCGTCATGGCCAAAGGTGATTTCGACGAAATGACGGCGGAGGACTTCGTCGCCTTCGATGAGGAATAACCGCATCTCAACTCGAAATCGATCTTTCACGCAGACGCGAGAGGAATAATAGCCTCTCCAACCCGAAATCGACCTTTCCAGGAGCCGCGAGGGACAAAACCTCGCGGCTCTTTTTTCATGCCATGTTCGATGTTTGACAATTGTCATTGTTGTGGAAATCGCCTAATGTTTATTGAGCAATAAATTGATCATTAAAATTCAGGAGCGCTCTCTATGCTTTCTCACCCATTCGATGGCATCGCTAAAACGGCAAATGGAATGGCCCTGTTGATTCTGTTCAGCGCAGTGTACACAGGCGCCGTCCTTTGTCAGACACCGGCGTCCCCCGCCTCCGATCCGAAAGAGTTGCACGGCGGGATAGAGGTAGCTTTACGGGCGGTTCGGGCGGTGGCGTTACGCGTTTCGACCGGCGCGGACGGAGATAACCTCCCTAGTATTCAATGGTCTGACCAGATCATTCCTTCAACGCCTTTTCCAAGAGACGAAAAACTCACCCCCGAATACATCAGCGATCTCGCGCAGGCGGTTCAGAAACTCTCGGAGAAACTGCAGAGCGAATTCCGCGTTCCGCAGAATCAGATCTATCTCCTGGGGCTATCCGAACTCTCGGGGCAAGCCCGTGATGAGTTGTCCAGAGAGGTCCGCGACAAAATCGGCAAAGAGATCACATTCCTCGACCCGAAGGGCGAAACCGAGCTGAACATCGCCGGGAACATTCCTCGACGTTACCTATTCGAAGGAAAATGGTATGACAATCGTAGCATCTCTTTGCTGCTCGATATTAACGCGACTAACGTCAAGGGCGGTTATCAGCAATTGAGTCTGACATCGCGCGGGCGCGCCGAGTACGACTATGTTACCTGGGATATACCGCTCAAAAGCCAGCTGCGCGCCGAGGCCGCCCAAAACCCCGGCCTGATGACTCGAAGGAAGATTTACCTGATGGGTAATATTGTCTGGGCGTTAGCCGCTCTGCTGTACCCCGCGGATCAACAGCCTTACTTGCCGCTCACTCTCAGAGACATCAATAACTTCTATTACCGCGCAATGGCCGACCCCGAAGCGCTGCTCAATCCCGACTTATCGAAAATTAGCGACGAGAACGCCCGGAATGAAGCCAAAAAAAGGCGCGAAGCGATCAAGGCCATCTACACGCCGAAAACCCTGGCCGCCGGGGCAGAAGCCTTGAAGTTTGCGATGACTGAGATGAATCTGGCCGATAAACGATTGATCTTCGCCCGGAACAGTAACATGGCGCGCCTCCTCAGCTTCGTCCGTCTTCAGACTGAATAATGAGTGTTTGGGACTGAAAGCCATTAAACAAACCCGATCAAACCTGCAGCGATTTAGAGCGCTTTACCTCCCGAAGGAAAAAAACTCTTCACCAACAGGCAGTACTCTCATTCTTTTCATTCCGCGTTCGCGCGCTTGATTCAGAAGCGATGACGGCGGCGGTTGTTACTTTACACCGGCTATCAATTGGGTATACGACGGGATTGGCTGCGCATGTCAGTAGCCCGATAGTGAGGGATGGCGCAAATCCACGCCCTCTCTCACGGCTTGTCATTACCCAAATGTTTTCAATTACGGACGCTCGCTTCGGTCGCGTAGATGACTTTAGCCGTGCGCTTTAACGCACGGTCCGGAGATGAAAGCCCTCCCATGCCGAAATCCGCTCAGGGACTAACGTCGCTCGGTCCCTCACCGGTCGGTTCGGTGGAAGTGCCGAGCGTGATCTTGCTGACGTAGTTTGCCCCGCCGATAGGCGCAATCTCATAGAAGAGAGTCAGTGGTTTCTCTGAGCGAAGTACGTCGTACCAGAACGCGTATTCGGACGACGGCAACCAGCCGCTAAGCACTGGCTGGAGCGGATTTAAAGTGCTGTAGAACCCAACAACGGGCGTTCCTGACCAGTTGTCCCAAAACGTTGAGAAGTTGAGAACGGCGCGCTCTACTATCCCGTGAAACTCTGGCACGCTCACAATTTCGATAATGCGATTGCGGTGTGTGGCGACGGGGCTGCCCTGCCGCAGAATTTCGAGACGCAGCCTGTATGAGTCGATCAAAAAGCTTGGCATGATTCCTCCTAGTTCAAAAGCGAGATGAGCACGTAGAGTAGGAGCAGAGCGCGTTGCATTGGCTGTGACCAGCTTTGGCTCTTACAAAGCGCCGCACATTACTCCCAACAGGATTCTTCATTCATAATTATGCGGAGGCTGAAATTCGGCGATGACTGTCTGCCGTTATCCTGGCGCCGCTGAGAAAGCCCAATGAACAGAAAAAGCAATGCTGAAAGACAGGGCGATGCTACTCCTGTCGGAGTGGAAGCGTCAATCTTAGCGGTGGCTGAGCCTGCTGTTTGTAGGGGCTACTGCTCCAGTGTCCGCTTCGGCGTTTGCTTCGGTGTTTGCTTCGGCGACGGCGCCGATTCTACGCAGCGCATCGCTCGGAGGCGAGAGGGCTCGGACCTTTTATGCCTTTTTTCGCGCTCGATTTCCGCGAGCGCGCGTTCAACCGTCGCTGACGCGACGGTATAATTAACCGCGCCGCTACCGTGCGCTAAAACGTACGGCTAAATTCAATCCGTCGACACGCGACGAAAAAGGATGACAGGGCGCGCGAAATGAAATGGATCGAGGAGCGCAAACATGGATACGCCGGGCAATGGGTTGCGCTGGATGATGACCATTTGATCGCGGCCAGTCCTATTCACGCGAAAATCAGCGTCGCCGTCAAAGTCGATGGAGCCAATCCGCCGCTAGTCCATCGCGTTCTATCACCTGAGGATCTTCCATACATTGGCATTTGAAGACCATGCAACAACTCACCTTCGCCGAATCGTCAACGCTCAGCCCATCCACTCCGAGCTAACGAGATCAAATGAATAAGACAGTGGGTGATAAGCTGGAGGCGCCGAAGGCCGGCGGTATCACTTCACTACTCGAATGGGGTTGGAGTAAATCCACGGGCGCATCTCGCCGTCCACTTCCAGCCAGACCTCGGCGCGGTAGACTCCCGGCCCGTCAATCGCGAAACTGATCCTGTCGGAGCGGCTCTCGTGAACCACGCGACCGTTGAGGAAGAGTTTGACCAGACCCGCCACAGGCGCTTCCAGGCGCACTTTCATTCCATTCGCCATCTTCACCTCATCGCCCATGACGGCGGTCCGTTTGCCGCCTGTCTCTGCGATGAAGGCGAATCCGGTCGGATCGCAAAGCCAGTCGTGAGCGACGTAAGTGCGGGCTTGCCGCAGCGCCTGCCGCACAGCGCCCTCGTTCAAATCACGTATCAGGAAGTGGGTCGAGACGTAGCGCAAACTCCGCTCGTAAGGATCGAAGTCCAGCTTAGCGATAACCTCGCCGGGCGACCTGTTCTTCACCATTTCGGCGATACGCGGCGCTTGTTCAGCCATGACCTTGCGCGGCGGTTCACCGACTGCGCTAACCGTGATCGCGTCCGGCGGGGCGGCTTTGATAGTGAAGACCTGATTGTGATGGCAATCATTGGCCGCGACTCCGGTCAGCCGATACTGGAGCAGATCGCGATCCCACTTGGCGATGATCTGTTCCAGATAATCCTGTGACGCGCCGAAGACCTCCATCGGATTTTCCGCCAACGCCTGTTCGAGCTGCTTCAAGCGGTCGGGGTCGGTGAACGAAGCCCGCAGCCACTTCACGAACTCGCCCTCGTCCTCAACATCAGTGTGGTTGTTATAAATCTCCATGCCGTCGAGATTGTCCGTCTCCCAATCGAGCCTCTCCTCGACGTGCGACAGGAAGATAATGCCGGCGGCGTTCTTCGCTTGCTTTATGTATTCTTCGCGCGTCTTGTAGTTTTTATTGATGTACGCGTTGATGAATGAACGCAGCGGGAAGACAATAAAACCCTCGCTCTCGGCGCCGGGAATGAGGAGCACGCCGTCCTTCATCCCGCGCGAATCGGCGTTGACGAAATCGTGCGGCGGGCGGACGTGGTCGGTCAGCATCACGATCTTTACGTCGGCCGATTTCGCCGCCGCGACCAACTCTCCCCGCGTCCCGCCGGTATGAGTCGAATCTTCGGCATGCGCGTGCATAACGCCGCGGAAATCGCCGTAGCCTGTTTCTAGCAAGACTAAATGGCGCGATTTCTGGTAGCGCAACCGGTCTTCGTTCACAGCGCGCAGCCGTTCCGGCTGCATCCGCTCGATCGTCGTATATTTGCGTCCGGGCTTCGGTGGGAGCGAAAAAGGTTTGAAGCCGTATGCGGAGAATGAATCACTGAGCGCCAAAGCGATAATGGTCGCCAAAAGCGAAAATCGGAGTCTCATCAAACCTCTCGCGAAAATGGAATTTCTGTGACCAACATTATTACTGGTATGCGAGCAGGAGTCTAAATCAGAACGCGCAACTTTGGAACCGCAAGAAGCCATGGATTAGGGCGGAAGCGCCACAGAATTTTTCTTTTCGTTTCTGATTGATTAATCAGATTGCTATAGACGCTCGCCCGCCGCCCGGTGCATAATCGCCCGGCTTTTTCAATCTGAAGCATTCTAACCATCTCATTAAACACGGGTTCCACTTCCATCACGCGCAGCTTGCGTGTTTGGCTGTGATCAATCGTCGCGGCGTTCGCTCCCGGCGATTCTTGGAAGGATTCATTCATGTCACTGAGAAAAATTATCGTGACGAACTCGAACTTATGCCTGCCCGCGACGGCTGTTGTCGCCGGTTCCGACGTGTGGCGGAAACTGTTTATATGAAAGAAAACCTTTTGAACGAATCGACAGCCAGCGAAGTAATGAACCCCGCGAAAGCGCAGGTCGCGGCGACTGCCTTCATGACCTTGTTTTCGCTCGTCGGGCTGTCGTTCTACGGCCTGCCGTTCTTTTATGATTTTATTGAGAAGGAATTCCACTGGTCGCGTGAGACTATCACGAACGGTAACTTTTACGGCAAGCTGATTGTCGCGCCGATGTTCGGGTTTCTGGCCGGATGGTTCATCGACAGGTTAGGGCCGCGGCGATTAATGCTCGCGGGCGTTTTAATGGGCGGCGCATCATTGATCGGGTTGAGCCAGATGAACGCGCTGTGGCTCTTCTATCTTTGCTACTTCTTCAACGCGCTGGGCTATGTTTGCGGTGGCCCATTGCCGAATCAAGTGTTGCTGTCACGCTGGTTCGACAAGGGGCGCGGGAAAGCGATGGGGGTCGCGTATCTGGGGATCGGCATTGGCGGCGCAATCGCGTTCAAATTGGCGAATGTTCTGGAAAAAGGGCTTGGTTGGCACGCCGCGATAATGACGATGGGCATTCTAATGATCGCCATTGCCTTTCCGATGGTGTGGTTTGTTAAAGAAGCGCCGGAAGGGTATGTCGAAAAGAAAGCGGAGCCGTCTGTTCCCATCCGCGGCGTGTTGAAGAGATGGCCGTTTTATCTGCTGGCCATCGGTAGCCTTTGCTCCATCGGCGCAGTGGCGGGAGCAAACCAGCACTTAAAGTTTTTTCTGATCGGTCAAAAGTATTCACAGGATATGGCGGCCAACATAGGCGCGCTGGTCTTGACGTCGAGTATAGGCGGGCGTTTATTGATGGGATGGCTGGCCGACCGCTTCCCGAAAAAATACGTGATGCTCTTGATCTACCTGCTGGTGGCCGGGAGCGTACCTCTGCTCTTTTATGTTTCGACTCCGGGAGTGATCTATGTTTTTGCGATCATCTTCGGCGTCGGGCTTGGCGGCGATTACATGATCATTCCGTTGATGGCGGCGGAATTGTTTGGCGTGCGAGTGTTAGGGCGCGTGATGGGAATCATTCTGGTCGTTGACGGTATGGCCGAAGCTTACGCGCCGAAGCGCGTGGCGCGGATTTTCGATCAAACACATTCATACGATGCTGGCTTTGCGTTGCTGATCGGATTGGCGGCGCTAGGCGCGGTTGCGGTTGCGATGCTACCGCGCAGAACTCTCTCTCCCCTGAAATAATGATCACGCGTACGGAGTCCCGTCTTCAGGCGGCCGGAGTTCAGCCGCCTGAAGGCGAGACTCCATGCGCATTTCCGAGGAGTATCACATGAAGCTGTTTCTTTTTTTATTACTGGCGCCGTTCTTCGTAATGACCCATCAGGAGTCCTCAAGCAATCCAGGCAGCAATCAGGGCGGCAACCAGGGAGTCGCTCGCGGATCGCTCCGCGTGAACGAAAAGAGCATAACGCTCCGCCATGCCTACGCCCATTTGCACGACAACGCCGAGGGGCTGCTCGACCAGACGGAGAGATTTCGCGTGTTGTTCACTGACCGTGAGGTCCCGCCCAATGCGCTGGACGGAATAGGTTTTTTGCCGGTCATGGATTTAGCGAGACGAGGACAGGTGCAAGGGTTGTTGTTTGAGATGGACCCCGACGATCCGAACAACGTAGTAATGACGACCCTCTTGCCGCCGTCGGGGCAGGGGCGCTTTCTCATCAGACAGACGATCAATGTTACCGGAGGAGACCTCTTCAAAGACTGGACACTGACAGACCGGCGCATCGTCGGCGCGACCGAACATCGTGGGGAACGCGAGCCGGGCCTCTCTGATTTTCCGGCGATCAGTTATTCAGTCCAATTCGACGCGCCGGTATTCAATGAACCACAGATCTCCGCCGATTTGAAAGGCCGAGCCGCGCTCGACAGTCCCGAGGCTCGTCTCCTGTCCGCGAAAGCAGACGCTTTGGCCAAAGGAGATTTTGAGGCGGCGCAGAAGGCTTCCACCGAGCGCGCCAATCACTGGAACCAGGCGTTCCTCGCCGGCGCGAAAGCGGATTCACTGACCAAGAAAGCCGCCGAGTTGAAAAAGGCGCTCCAGAAAATTCAACGCGTAGTGGAGCGCGGCGACCGCGCCGTCGCTATCCTCTCCGGCAAGCAATGGTTTACCTTTGTGCGGGAAGGCGGAGAATGGAAGTCCGACGATTGATCGGCCTCGCTCACCGCTCCGTCTCAGCGACATGCCCGACCATCGCCAACGGCTCGCCCTTACTCACCGGCGGCGTGCCGAGGATGTAAAGCACTTCGCCGGCGAAAGGCGCGCGCAGCTCAAAAACCTGTTTGCCGAAGAAGTCGGTGACGTAGCCCATCAACGCCTCCTTGACCACGGTGTGCCCTTTCTCGACCAGCGGATAAAAGATTCCGGTCTCGTCGCTTCGTAGCACGGCGCTGCGGTCAATGAACATCGGATGTTCGACCATCTGCGGTTGGCCTTCGATTATCTTCAGATGGCGCATGACGCTCATCACGCCGCGTTCGATGCGCTCGACGGATTCGTTGTCGGTCGCGCCCATGCCCCCGGATTCGATCGTGATCGCGGGTTTGCCGCGGGTGGTCGCCGTGGTCGAACAATATATCGATTGGGACGGATCGGTCGGGCGTTCCGTGTCCATCACGATGCGGTCGAGTCCGAAGGCCAACGCCAACTGCTTCGATTTTTCGACCACTTCTTTGCCACCGGCATTGACATCCCAATAGCTGTATGGCCGCAGCGATTCGTTGCCATCGCCGCAATGGATGTCCAAAACATAATCAGCGCGTTCGATGACCTCTCTGGTGATCTGATAGGCGATGCGTTCGGAGACCGAGCCGTCGGCCTTGCCCGGGTACACGCGGTTGAGGTTTTTGCCGTCCACTGGCGAGTAATAGATCGTGCGCTTCAAAAACGAAGGCATGTTGGCGACGTGAATCAGGATCAGTGAGCCCGACAGTTGTTTCGGGTCGAGGCGCGGCAGAAGTCGCTGAAGCGCGACGATCGGCGTGTACTCATAGCCGTGGTTGCCGGCGATCAGCGCGAGCGTGGGGCCGGGGCGCTCGCCGTGAACGACGGAGATCGGAATGGTCGTGGCTTCGTCCTTGCCCGCCGGGATCTGGATCATCCCCGAAGCTTTCTCGCCGGGCTGGACACTGAGCGGTCCGACGGTGAGGCTGGCGCGCGTCTGGGCAAGCGCGCCGAGCGCCAGCGAGCAAACCGACGCTGTCGCGCAGAAGGCCATTATGATCGACATGGGAGAAACCTCCTCGGGAAATATCCGAGTAGTAACGAATTTATTCGTTACTACTCGGTGTGTTATTTTTCAAACACCATTTTTTTGCGTCAAGGGGATTTGCCGGCCAACCAGCGCGTCATAAACCAGCGCGCCCAACGGCCCGCCAATCAACGGCCCGACAATCGGGACCCAGAAATAGAAGTTATTCGCGCGAAAGACTTCAAACCCCCATCCCGCGATGGCGGTAAAGAGACGCGGGCCGAGATCGCGCGCCGGATTGATCGCGTAACCGGCGTTCAATCCGAAGGCCATCCCGATCGCCATCACCAAAAAGCCGACGACGATTGGCCCGAAGGGGCCCGCCGCGTTGTTGCGCGTGTCTCCAATGGCTCTGATGACCAGCAGCAGCAGCGCCGTGCCGACGATCTGATCGATCATCGCGCCGGCGGTCGAGAGATAAGATTGCGGATAAGTGGCGAAGATGCCGGCGGTTCCTTTCTCACCCGCGACCATTCGCGCGCCGCCGTCGAAATTGTCGAAGGCCGCGCGGTAGACCAGAAAGACGATCGCCGCGCCGGTGAACGCCCCGGCGATCTGCGCAATAGAATAAGGCAGGAATTTCGACCATGGGATGTCGCGGCGAAAGGCCAGGGCGAAGGTCACCGCCGGGTTGAGATGCGCGCCTGACACCCCGCCCGCGACGTAAATGCCCATTGTCACGGCGAAGCCCCAGGCGATGTTGATCGATAGATATTCGCCGTTCTGCTTATTGCTCAGAATTACTTGGGCGACGACGCCCGCGCCGAACGCAATCAAGACAAGAGTGCCCAAGAACTCCGCATAGAGTTCTCGCTTCAGAGAGCTTTGTTTCATAAGTTGGTGGTGGGTGGTGGGTGGTTGGTGGTTGGTGGCTGGTTACTCAAATTCATAGGTGATGAAGATAGCGCAGATTATATGCCATATGTCATATGAAATATCATGTATGACATATGGCATATTGCCTCACTCTCGTCAGGCGATGAGTAGCCAACCACCGACCACCAGCCACCATTACTTTTGATTTACAGTCGCCGCCGTGGCCTTCGTCTCGGAGGGTTTTTCCCGTTTGATTCCCAGGTGCGTGTCGAACCACTCCAACTGCCGCTGGAAGAGATCGATTTGATGGTTCGGTTCCTGGATGCCGTGGCCTTCGCGGGGGTAGCGGAGGAAGACCGTTTCGACGCCGCGCATCTTCAGCGCGCGGTAATACTGTTCAGCCTGCACGATTGGCACTCGCAAGTCGCGCTCGCCGTGCGTGATCAGGAGCGGTGTTTTGACGCGGTCGACGTGAGTCATCGGCGACCATTTGCGATAAGTTTCGGCGGAAGCCCAAGGCTGGCCGCCGAGGCCGTATTCCATCAATCCAGGAACGTCGCTCTGGCCGTGGAAGCTGGTCCAATCGCTGATGCCGGCATGTCCGATGGCGGCTTTGAAGCGGTCGGTCTGAGTGATCGTCCAGAAGGTCATGAATCCGCCATAACTCCCGCCCATCACGACCAGCTTGTCGGGATCTGCGATGCCTCGCGCAATCAAACTATCAACGCCGGCCATAATGTCCTTGAAATCTTTGCCGCCCCAATCCCCGATGTTGGCGGTGGCGAATCGATTGCCGTAGCCGGTCGAGCCGCGCGGATTGGGCATCAGCACGGCGTATCCTTTCGCCGCCCAGAGTTGGGAGCGGGAGTTGAACGTGTCAGTGAATCGCCCGTAAGGCCCGCCGTGAATCTGCAGAATCAGCGGGTAGCGTTTGCCCTCTTCATAGCCGAGCGGGCTGACGAGCAACCCCTCGACGTCTAGATTATCCGGCCCTTTCCACTTGATCACTCTAGTCTTGGCCAGCGCGAAATCTCTGATCTGCGGATTGACCCAGGTGATCTTCTTCGCCTGATCAATCTGTCTGATCGGCGCGACCCAGATGTCGTCCGCCGTGAAGGAATCGTTGACGGTATAGGCGATCTTCCAGTTCGGCGTGTTAGCAGCCTCGCTCGGATTCGGCGCCGGCGTCGGCGCATTTGCGGCCGCCGGATGGCCGGAGATGTCGAACGCGTTGTAATTGCGGCTCTCCCGCGTGACCTGCGTGACTTCGCCTCCACCGACCGGGACGCTGAAGATGTGTGTGTACAGCCCGACGCCGCTCGAAAAATAGAGCGTATTGCCGTCAGGCGTCCAGGCCAGACTCGATTCGCCGGAGTTGGCCGATTCATAAAAATCTTTCGTCAAATTGCGCGGCGCGCCGCCATCGGGCGAGATCACCATCGCGTCGGTCTTTGCCGCCCACGATTTCTGTTCCGGGGTCGACGTGTAGGCGATCAACTTGCCGTCCGGCGACCATCGCGGGTTGGCGTCAGGCCCGGGATTGGTCGTCAGTTGCCTCGGCGAGCCTCCCTTGACGGAAACGATGTAGATGTCGGTGTTGCGGTCGTCCGAGATGTCTATGAAGGAGCTTTCCTGGAAGCCGCCCTTCGACATCACGAAGGCTATGGAAGCGCCGTCGGGCGACCACTGCGGGTCGCTTACGGTGAAATCTCCCTCGGTCAATCGCTTCTTCTCTCTCGTCTCGACGTTGAGCGTCCAGAGATGTGAATAAGTGAAATCGGAATCGACGACGATGGTGTCGAATTTCTCCTTCCTGCGTTTTTCGCGCTCGGCCCTGTCTTTCGGCGTGTCGCGCGTGACGAAGGCGATAGTCGCGCCGTCAGGCGACCATTGGAACGACTGGACGTCGTTCTCTTCGCTCGTCAGTTTGTCGGCCTCGCCGCCGTCGACCGGGATGACCCAGACCTGGTTCCCTTTGTCGCGGTCCGCGAGGAACGCGATGTTCAAGCCGTCAGGAGACCATTGCGGCGAGATCTCGCCCTTATCACCGGTGGTCAATTTCGCGGTAGGCCCGCCGTCGGACGAAACCAGCCATATATGCGAAACGCGGCGGTTTTCCTCCCTGTCCCACTCCGAGATCGTGTAGGCGATGCGTTTGCCGTCGGGCGAAAATTGAGGCGCGCCGATCTGTCTGATCGCCAGCGCGTCCTCAATCGTCATTCGCTTTTCGCGAAAGGCCGAAACGGCGTCGGTTCCGCATAATGAGAGCGCCAGAATAGCGACGCTGAACAACAGGAGATTGGGGTGCTTTTTCATTGACCTCCTAAAAAACAGACAGGATTGACAGGATATTTCAGGATTCAAATCAGTTGACAGAATCCTGAAAAATCCTGTCAATCCTGTCTGTTTTCATTTCGTTCCGTTTAGGTCGACTCCATTTTGGAACCGCGCAGCATCATAGCCCCACTTAACATTGGCTAGCAAGCAGAGCGGGCGACGGGGGCTATTGCGAGGTTGGCGATTTTCTGGATGCGATGTTAATCTCCACACGCGTCGCGTTGCAAAACTCGATACTTTTCCAGAATCGAAATCTATGCGAAAAAAAACTCTGCTCCTTTTAGCCTTGCTGGCGGTCGTGACCGCTCTGTCCGGGCTCCGGCGCGCCGCGTCCGCGCCGGCCGAATTCGACCTGATCATCTCGGGCGGGCGCGTCATAGACGGAACCGGTAACCCCTGGTTCAAGGCCGATGTGGGGGTCAAAGAAGGGCGCGTCGCCGAGATCGGCCGCATCTCGGCGACGCGCGCGGCCCGGGTGATTGACGCGAAAGATCTGATCGTCGCGCCAGGGTTCATCGACGTTCACACGCACATCGAAAGCAAGATCCTCGATCTGCCCGGGGCGGAGAATTTTCTGCGGATGGGTGTGACGTCCGTCGTCACGGGCAATTGCGGCGGATCGGCTTTGCCGTTGGGCGAGTGGTTTACGCGACTCGAACAGAAAGGGATCTCGATCAACGTCGCGGCGCTCGTCGGCCACAACACGGTCCGCCGCGCCGGGATGAACGGCGATTTTGACCGCCCTCCCACGACCGAAGAGCTGCAAAAGATGCGCGAGCTTGTAGATCAGGCGATGCGCGACGGCGCGGTCGGATTCTCAACGGGTCTCGAGTACATCCCCGGAACTTACTCCAAGACGGATGAGATAGTCGAGTTGGCGAAAGTCGCCGCGAAATACGGCGGGGTCTACGCCTCGCACATGCGCAACGAAGGGCTGGACGTCGAGAAGTCGATCGGCGAAACGCTTGCGGTCGGCGCGCAGTCGGGCTGCCCGGTCGAGATCTCGCATTTCAAGGTTTCGAGTAAGAAGCGGTGGGGCGCGAGCGCCGTCACGATCAAGATGGTTGAAGACGCGCGCGCGCAGGGACGGCAGGTGACCGTAGACCAGTACCTCTATCCCGCGGGCAGCACCGGCATCGGCATCCTCTTTCCGTCGTGGCTCTTCGAGGGCGGAAATGATAAGACCATGGAGCGGTTGCAGGACGCGGCCACGCGCGAGCGCGTCAAACGAGAGCTGATCGCCAAAGCCGCCGAGGACGGATTCAAAGACTTCTCGTTCGCCTACGTCGCCAATCACAGCGCCAATCAGTCGTTCAACGGCAAGAACATCGCCGAGATTACGAAGATCGTGAAGCAGAAGGCCGATGTGAACTCGCAAGCCGAACAGGCGATTGATTTGTTGCTGGCCGGCGGCGCGCAGATGGTGCTCCACAAGATGTCGGACCAGGATGTCGAGCGAATATTTAAACAGCCGTTCACGATGGTCGCCTCGGACGCGGGCGTGATTGACGCTGAGAGCGCCAGCGTCCCGCACCCGCGGGGCTTCGGCAACAACGCGCGCGTCCTGGGCGTTTACGTCCGCGATAAACGGCTGGTCGGCCTGGAAGAAGCGGTCCGCAAGATGAGTTCGCTGCCGGCGCAGACTTTCAACCTTTGGGATCGCGGCCTGCTGCGGCCGGGAATGGCCGCCGACATCGTGGTCTTCGACGAGAAAACCGTCGCCGACCGCGCGACTTTCGAACAGCCAAAGCAGTACGCCGTCGGAATCGATTACGTGATCGTCAACGGCCAGGTCGTGATCGACAAGGGAAGTCACACAGGCGCCAGATCGGGGCGAGTTTTGCGCGCGCGCGCAACGAAGAGTTTATAATTCGAATATTCGCAATCAGCGCCGCGAGCGGTGGCGAGCGCGGCGCTGATCAAAAGTCATGCTCGCTGCCGCTCGCTGTACCGACCTGAAATCGAGGAACAGGATGATCAAAAAATCTTTTGCCTTTTACTTTGTATTGCTTGTCTGCTGTCTCATTCCACTCACGACATCCGCTCAAACCGCCGTCCAGATCAAGCCAGGACGCGATCCGAAAGTAGCCATAGACGAGGAGTACACGAAGAAGATCCGTGAATACACGACCGAGCCCTTCTTCAATTCGCCGCTCACCGATTACCTGCCAGCGTCGTCGAAAGTCCCGACGCCGAAGGCAGTGCTCGGCGACGTGGCGGGCGCGCCGGGAATTCTGCCATATTCGGCGGAAGTCTACCGCTATATGCGGATGCTCGAACGCGAGAGCCCTCGCGTCAAAGTCTATTCGATCGGCAAGACCGAAGAGGGGCGCGAGATGATCGCCGTCGCGGTCAGCTCCGAGGCCAACATCGCGAAGATCGATGAGAACCGCGCGCGGCTCCAGAAACTCGCCGACCCGCGTTTGATCAACCTGAACGACGACGAGGCCGAAAAGATCATCGCCGATACTGTTCCGGTCTATTACATCACCGGGACGATCCATTCCCCCGAAACCGGCGCGCCGACGGCGCTTATGGAACTGGCTTATCGGCTGGCCGTCGACGAGAGTCCGTACATCAAACAGATTCGCGACAACATGATTACGCTCATCACGCCCATTGTCGAAGTTGACGGACGCGATCGCCAGGTCGACATCTACAGATGGCATCTGGCAAATCCCGGCAAGAACTGGCCGGGGATGATCTACTGGGGCAAATACGTCGCGCACGACAACAACCGCGACGCCATGTCGCTGGCGCTGCAGTTGACGCGTAACGTGCTCAACACATTCATCGGATGGAAGGCGCAGGTGCTCCACGACCTGCACGAATCAGTGCCCTATCTCTACGACAACACCGTCGGCGATCAGCCGTACAACGCATGGATCGATCCGATCCTGGCCGACGAATGGCATCTGATCGGATGGTACAACGTCGGCGAGATGACCAAATTCGGGATGCCTGGCGTTTTCACACACGGCAATTTCGACACCTGGTCGCCGAGCTACTTGATGTTCATCGCCGCGTCGCACAACGGCATCAGCCGTCTTTACGAGACATTCGGCAACGGCGGCGCCGACACGGTCGAACGCACGCTCTCGCCCTCCGAGTATTCACGCACGTGGTACAAACAGAATCCGCCCCTTCCTAAAGCGACATGGTCGCAGCGCAACAACAACAACTACGAGCAGACCGGCCTCCTCATCTCGCTCGCCCATTTCTCGACCAACGGCAAGTACTTTCTGCGCAATTTCTACACCAAGAGCAAGAATTCGATACTGAAGCCGAAGACCGCCGGCCCGGCGGCCTATGTCCTTCCGGGCGATGACCCGCGCCCCGGCGGTCAGGCCGAATTGCTGCGGCTGCTGCAACTGCAGGGCTGCGAGGTTCATCGCGCGACAGCCGAGTTCACCGTGACTATGCCGGCGAAGAAGAGGCCGATGAGGCCGGCGGCGGCTGAGACCAGGGCTTCGGGCGACGGCAACGGCGGCGCCGATAACGGCGGACAGGAGAAGCAAGAGAAGAAGGAGACGATCACGCGAGCATTTCCTGCGGGAAGTTACATCGTGCGAATGGATCAACCCTACAGCCGCATCGCCGATATGATGCTCGATCTGCAATACTGGGCGCCGAACGACCCGCAGCGCAACATCTACGACGACACCGCCTGGACGTTCGGTGAATTGGGCAATGCGCAGGTCGTTCGCGTGGTTGATGTCAAAGCGCTCGACGCTCCGATGGAGAAGGTCAGTGGCGAAGTGAAGGCTGCCGGGGGCGTTCTTGGGAGCGGCTCCGTATTTCTCGTCAATCACAACGCCGACAACGCGCTCGTCACGCTGCGCTATCGCTTCAAGGACGCGCAGTTCGAATCGGCCGAGGAGCCGTTTGAAGCCGCGGGGACAAAATTTAATCGCGGTTCATTCGTGATCCGCGGAGTCAAGGAGAGCGACCTCAATCGCGCGGCGGCGGAACTGGGCTTGAAGATTTACGCGACCGGCGCCGCGCCTTCGGTCAAGACGCATCCGATCAAGGCCGCGCGCGTCGCCATAATGCACACCTGGCTGAGCGCGCAGGACGAAGGCTGGTGGCGGCTGGAGTTCGACCGCTACAAAGTCCCGTACGATTACATCAGCACGCAGGACGCGGCCAAAGACGTCAACCTCAACGCCAAATACGACGTGATCATCTTTGCGCCCGTGGGCCGCGCCAATCCGCATCAGATCGTCAGCGGCATGCCGATGTTCGGCAACCCTCTGCCGTGGAGGAAGAGCGAATTGACGCCGAACCTCGGCGGAACCGATGAGACCGACGACATGCGCCCGGGACTCGGTTGGAGCGGCGTGCAGAATTTGCAGAATTTCGCGCAACGCGGCGGATTGCTGATCACTGCGAGCGACACGACGAACTTCGCGGCCACCTTCGGATTCGCGCCCGGCGTCTCAATCGCGTCGCCGCAGAGGTTGCGCGTCACGGGCAGCGTGCTGCGTTCGAGGCTGATTGACCCGGCAAGTCCGATAGCATACGGCTACAACGATAAGCTGGCGATCTTCTGCGCCAACGGCCCCATCTTCAACCTGAGCAACACCGTGGGCGGCAGAGGCGGCAGGAGATCTCCGGCGGAAGGTGGTGAACGCTTCACCGGCCGCGGCGCGCAGGACGACCCCGACACGCCGCAAAATCGCCCGCCGGCTGACTTGCCGGAAGAGCCGAAATCGGAAGTCTGGGAAGCGACGCCCCTGACCGACGAACAGCTCCGCAACGGCGTCTTCGTCATCCCGCCGTCGG
>DASTMP010000003.1:0-33549 GCA_035714085.1 Blastocatellia bacterium | reverse complement strand
CACGGGCGTCTCGAAGGGATTCACGACGGAAATGGACGTCGTCGGCGTCGGCTACAAGGCTGAACTGAAGGGGCGCTCCATACTATTCGCCCTCGGGTACTCGCACCCGATCGAGTTCGTGCTCCCTGAAGGCGTGACGGCCAAGGTCGAGAAAGCGGCGCGGACCATCAATCAGTATCAAACGACGATCACCCTTTCGGGGATTGACAAACATTTGTTGGGGCAGACGGCGGCCAACATGCACAAATTGCGCAAGCCTGACGCTTACAAGGGGAAGGGCGTGCGCTACGCCAAACGCCCGATGAAACTCAAACCCGGCAAGACCGGTAAATAAAGTATCTACGGTGCCGCGCGCGTAAGCGAGCGGTTTGAGATTATGGCAAAACGATCGAGACAGGATGTGCGCCGCGCGGTTCACACGCGCATTCGTAAAAAAGTGAGGGGCGATGAAGCTCGCCCGCGGCTCGCGGTTTTCCGCAGCGTCAATCACATATACGCCCAGTTGATCAACGACGATGATGGCGTGACGATCTGCTCAGCCTCGACGGTCGAGAAGAGCGCCGGCGTGGGCAAGGGCGGAAACATTGACGCCGCCAAAGCGGTCGGTCGCTTGATCGCCGAGCGCGCCAAGGGCAAAGGAGTCACCCAGGCGGTCTTCGACCGCGGCGGTTATATTTACCACGGACGCGTCAAGGCGCTGGCCGAGGCCGCGCGCGAAGCCGGGTTGCAGTTTTAGGAGAATCGTGTTCTATGGAGAGAATCAATCCTGACGGGCTTGAGTTGAAAGATCAGGTTATTTCAATCAACCGCGTCACTAAAGTGGTCAAAGGCGGTAAGAATCTGTCGTTCGCCGCGCTCGTCGTGGTTGGCGATCAGAACGGCATCGTCGGCTTCGGTACCGGTAAAGCCAAGGAAGTGCCTCAGGCGATCCGAAAGGCTATCGAATCGGCGAAGCGCAAATTGGTGCGCATCCCGCGCGCCGGCACGACGCTGCCCCATCCGATGATCGGCAGGTTCGGCGCGGGCCGTGTGTTGCTTAAACCCGCGGTCGAAGGGACCGGGGTGATCGCCGGAGGCGCGGTGCGCGCGGTGATGAACGCCGTCGGCGTCAGCAATGTGCTGACGAAGTGCCTGGGATCGAGCAATCCGCATAACGTCATTCGCGCGACGTTCGACGCCCTGACCAGAATGAAGAGTCCGGAAGAGGTCGCCCGTCTGCGCGGACGTTCGGTGGAGGAGCTGTAAACGATGGCGAATGAGACGAAGAATATCAAAATTCAATGGTATCGCAGCGCGATCGCCACGCCGGAAAAGCACAAGGTCATTGTGCGCAGCCTGGGATTGACTAAACTCAATCAGGTGGTCGAACGTCCGGACACTCCGGCCATTCGCGGCATGGTGGCTAAGATTCCTCATTTGTTGCGGATAGTGGAATAGGGGTTTAACGACATGGCTATCGGCTTAAACAATTTGAAAGCGCCCGCCGGCGGGTCTCACAAGAAAAAGCGCGTCGGACGCGGCCCCGGATCGGGTCTCGGTAAGACGTCTGGACGCGGCTACAAAGGTCAAAAATCGCGCTCGGGCTATTCCGGCATGCGCGGTTTTGAAGGCGGCCAGATGCCGCTGCATCGCCGGCTGCCGAAGCGCGGCTTCACGAACATCTTCAAGCGCGAATGGGCCGAGGTGAATCTGGCCGATCTGGAGAAGCTGTTCGACGCCGGGGCGAGAGTGACCCCCGAGGCGCTCCTCGAACGCGGCCTGATTCGCAAATCCGCGCTCAAATCGGTTGTGATCCTGGGACAGGGCGAGTTGAAAAAATCGCTGACTATCAACGCCCATCGTTTCAGCAAGTCGGCGAAACAAAAGATCGAGGCCGCGGGCGGTAAGGCTGAGCTCATCGCCGCTGCGCCGGCTGAGAAAAATTGAAGATCGAAGATCGAGGGTAGAGGTTCGAAGTTGGAAAATCGAGAGCCTCAATCCACTATCCTCGATCTTCGGGTCCAAGGAAGTGCCTTATGTTCGAATCATTCCTCAATGCGGTCCGCAACCTGTTCAAGGTCTCGGAACTTCGCAAGCGCGTTCTATTCACGCTCATGATGCTGGTGGTCTATCGCACCGGGATTCACATACCGGTGCCTGGCGTCGATCGTGAGGCTCTGGCACAACTCTGGGGACAGTTGGGGGGGATGTTCGGAGTGCTGGACCTGTTTTCGGGCGGCAACCTGCGGCGCATCTCCATCTTCGCGCTCGGGATCATGCCCTACATCACCGCTTCGATCATCCTGCAGCTGATGACCTCGATAGATTTCATGGGGTTGAAAAAGGTTCAGGAAGAGGGCGAGGTCGGCCGCCGAAAGATCACGCAGTACACGCGCTACCTGACGGTGATCCTCTGCCTGGTTCAGGGCATTGGAATTTCGTTCTGGCTGCAGCGGCAGGCGTCCTCCGGCGGCCCTCTGGTTCCCGGCTCCGGTATCGGGTTCATCTTCATCTCGACGCTGACGTTGATGACGGGAACGATGTTCATCATGTGGATCGGCGAACAGATCACGGAGCGTGGCGTCGGCAATGGAATCAGCTTGCTGATCTTCGCCGGAATCGTTGTTAACGTTCCGAACGGGGTCCAGCAATTGCTGGCTCGGGTCACGGACCCGCTTTCGGCCATCGGCGTGATCGCGCTCGTCGTGGTGATGATTCTGGCGATCGCCGGCATAGTCTTCGTCGAGCGAGCGACGCGCAAAGTGCCGACCAATCATACCCGCCGGATGGTCGGTCGTCAGATGGTCGCCACGGCCGCGTCACATCTGCCGCTGAAGGTCAACATCGCCGGCGTCATCCCGGTGATCTTCGCCTCATCGGTGCTCGCGATCCCGCAGACGCTCCTGACATTCGGCAATTGGGGCTGGCTGCAGACGGTGAATCGCTGGCTGGGCGGCGGCCATCCGGTTTACGAGACGCTCTTCATCGCGTTGATCGTCATCTTTGCGTTCTTCTACGTATCGATCGTTTTCAACGCCGATGAGGTAGCCGAGAATTTACGTAAGCAGGGCGCCTTTATCCCCGGCATCCGCCCGGGAAAACGCACCGGGGATTACCTGAACTCGATTCTGGTCCGCCTGACCACAGTCGGCGCGATATATCTGGTGGTTGTCTGCCTGATCCCGCAGTTCATAATCAGCGGCTTCAAGGTGCAATATCTGCCTATAGTCGGGCCATGGTTCGACGCCGTATTACCCGAATGGGTTATGACCGGACTGGGATATACGTTCTACTTCGGCGGCACGAGTCTGCTGATCGTCGTCGGCGTCGCAATGGACACGATCAGCCAGGTTGAGGCGCAGCTCGTGATGCGCCATTATGACGGGTTCCTCGGTCCGCGCGGCGGGCGATTGCGCGGACGTCGAACCGCATAATCCTCCGGAACGGGAGGCGCGGGTTAATTTCCTATGTCGAAGATTATCGTGATAATCGGCGCGCCGGGCGCAGGCAAGGGAACACAAGCGCGATTGCTCTCTGAGAAATACAGCTACCCGCAAATCTCGACCGGTGACATTCTGCGCGAAATGGCGCGCGCCGACACCCCGCTTGGGCGAAACGTCAAGGAAACAATGGCGGCGGGGCGACTGGTAAGCGATGAGATTCTCGCCGAAGTCATTTGCGCGCGGACGTCGCAGCCTGATTGCGATAATGGCTATATTCTTGACGGTTATCCGCGCACCCTTGACCAGGCGCATCTACTCGAAGAATTAGCCGCGGAACAGGGCAAGCAGATTCGTCTAGTGCGAATAGTCGTGTCCGATGAAGTGTTGTTCAAGCGACTGACCGGCCGGCGCGCCTGCCCCATTTGTGGCGAAATATATAATATCTATTTCCGCCCGCCCAAAGTCGACGAGGTTTGCGATCTGGATGGCGCTGCGCTCACTCAGCGTAGCGATGACAATCCGGAATCAGTGAGCAAAAGATTCGAAGAATACAAGCGGTCCACCGCGCCGCTGATCGAGTATTACCATAAAAGCGGCAGGTTGATCGAAATTAACGGCGAACTTCCAGTGAATGTAGTTTTTGATAAGCTGTTGGCCGCCATTGATGGCGTTAATAGCTGACGGTCGGAGAAATCATAAGCCAGGCCCTGAGGGCAATAGTCAAAGCTAAAGAATGATAATTCGTAAGTCACGTAGCGAGCTCGAAAAGATGAGGCGCGCCGGGTTGATTGTCGCTGAGACGTTGCGCGACCTGCGAAAAATGGTCGAACCCGGAGTGACGACTCTCCAATTGGACGCATACGCTGAAAAGAAGATTCGCTCCGCCGACGCCTACCCGACCTTCAAAGGCTATCGCGGATTTCCAGCCTCGATCTGCGCTTCAGTCAATGACGAAGTCGTACATGGCATCCCGTCTGACCGCAAATTGCGCGACGGCGATATCATCAAGATCGATTGCGGCGCGACTCTGGACGGTTACGTCGGCGACGCGGCGATCACTATCCCGGTCGGCGGCCTTTCTCCGGAAATCGAAAAGCTGCTCGAGGCGACGCGGGAATCTCTCTTTAAAGCGCTCGAAAAGATGGTTCCAGGCAATCGCCTATACGATGTCTCTTACGCCGTTCAGGAATATGTCGAGGAACGTGGCTATTCGGTTGTGCGCGAATTTTGCGGCCACGGAGTCGGCCAAAAGATGCACGAGGACCCGCAAGTTCCGAATTATGGACGGCCGGGGACCGGGCCGAGATTGAAAGAGGGATGGGTACTGGCGGTAGAGCCGATGGTCAACGCTGGCTCTCACCAAATAAAAGTGTTGCCAGATGGATGGACAGTTAAGACCAAGGATGGAAGAGCCTCATCCCATTTTGAACACACAATCGCAGTAACCGAAGACGGCCCTGTAGTCCTCACCGCCCTCGAGGACGGCTCATTGGTTCTGTGAACATTCCGGCCAATGAAAGTTTTTCGCCGCCGCCCCAGCCCCTGGCGTCTGACTTGCAAAATGGGTGTATGCAGTTATAATGCCAGTTTCGCGTATTAGCTGGAAAAATAATCTTAGTAGAGAGGATATGTCGAAAGAAGATGCAATAGAAGTACAAGCGACAGTGTTGGAAACTTTGCCCAATGCGATGTTCAAAGTTGAGCTGGATAACAAGCACCAGGTTTTAGCCCATATTTCGGGAAGAATGCGAAAGAACTTTATCAAGATTCTTCCGGGCGATAAAGTTCTGGTCGAGCTTTCGCCTTATGATTTGACTCGCGGGCGGATCGTCTATCGCTTCAAATAAGCTTCTCTAAGGCATTCCCAAAGATAAGTGAAAAGGTCGCCCCGGCGGCGCCCTGAAAGTCGGAGTGGATTAACCATGAAAGTCAGAGCATCGGTCAAAAAAATCTGCGACAAGTGCAAGATCATACACCGCCACGGCGTCGTGCGCATCATCTGTGTGAATCGGAAGCATAAGCAGAGACAAGGATAGACAGTGGAGAAAAATACATGGCTCGTGTTGCAGGCGTAGACTTACCGCCACAAAAACGCTCACAAATCGGACTGACCTACATATACGGCATCGGCAAATCGCGCGCGACAAGCATTCTCAATGAGGCCCGGGTCGACATCCATAAGAAAATCCGCGACCTGAGCGAAGAGGAATTGAACCGCGTCCGCGCGATAGTGGACGCGCAGGGAAATGTCGAAGGCGATCTGCGTAAAACGATTCAACTGGACATAAAGCGTTTGATGGACATCGGCTGTTACCGCGGGTTGCGACACCGCAAGGGGCTCCCCGTGCGCGGCCAGCGCACCCACACCAACGCGCGCACCCGCAAAGGGCCGCGCCGCGCAACGATCGCCAAGAAGAAGGCTCCCGGTAAGAAATAAACTATGGCAAAGCAACAACAAACCTCAGGCAAGAAGAAGGTTTTCAAGAAGAAAGAGAAAAAGGTCGTGCCGCAAGGCATCGTCCATATTCAGGCCACTTTCAACAACACTCTCGTGAGCATCACCGACCTCAACGGCAACCTCGTCGCCCAGTCGTCAGCGGGCGCCATGGGGTTCCGCGGGTCACGCAAAGGCACTCCGTTCGCCGCCCAGCAGGCCGCCAGTAAGGCCGCCGGGATAGCGCGCGACAGCGGGATGCGCTCGGTGGAAGTGCGTGTGAAAGGGCCGGGGTCGGGACGCGAGTCGGCGGTCCGCGCCATTCAGAGCTCGGGCATCGACATCAAGTTGATTCGCGATGTGACGCCGATTCCACACAACGGCTGCCGTCCGCCCAAGCGTCGCAGAGTTTAACGGAGGAACTTAATTGGCAAGAGATAGAGGCAAACAGTGTCGTATGTGCCGGCGCGAGGGAATGAAGCTCTACCTCAAAGGTGAGAAATGCTATAAGCCCTCATGCCCGATTGAAAAGCGCGGGACCAATCCGCCCGGACAACACGGCCCGAACGCGCGCCGCAAGCCGATCGGTTATGGCGAACAGTTGCGCGAGAAACAGCGAGTCAAGAGAATCTACAACCTGCTTGAAACGCAGTTCCGCAACTATTTTGAAAAGGCCGCGAAGCGGAAGGGCGTGACCGGCGAGACCCTCCTCGAGTTGCTCGAACGCCGCCTGGACAACGTGATTTTCCGGCTGGGCTTCGCGATGTCGCGACGCCAGGCCCGCCAGTTCGTGCGCCACGGCCACGTCAGCGTCAACGGGCGCAAGGTGGACATCCCATCGTTCCAGGTGAAGATCGGGGACGAGGTCGCGGTCCGTGAGAAGAGCTCGAACAACGTTCACATCCAGGGGGCGTTCCAGACCTCAGGCGGGCGTGGTCGTCCGGGATGGCTCGAAATAGTCAACCCCGACAAACTGGTTGGGCGCATCATCGCGCTGCCGCGACGTGAAGACGTCGATCAGAATATCAACGAACAATTGATCGTAGAGTTGTACAGCAAATAGTCGCGCCTTCTGCAGGCGCGTAGGCCGCAGGTACGGCGCCCGGAGTGGTAGCGAACGGGCGAGCGGCGCCTCGCAGTCGTGTAAGCCACAGTCAGCAAAAAAATGGGAGTAGTGGAAGGTAAAATGTGGACCGGATTTCAAAAACCGAAGCGGTTGTCATGCGAAACCATGACTGATCGCTATGGGCGCTTCTCCGCCCAGCCGTTCGAGCGCGGATTCGGCACAACAATCGGTAACAGTCTGCGCCGCGCTCTTCTGTCATCGATCGAAGGGGCCGCCATCACCGCCGTGCGAATTGAAGGCGTGTTGCACGAGTTCTCCTCGATCCCTGGCGTCGTTGAGGATGCCACCGATATCATCCTCAACCTTAAACAGATCGCATTCAAACTCCATACCGGCGAAGCGAAGACCATCCGCGTGTCGCGCTCCGAACCCGGAGAGATGAAGTCGGGCGACATCGAACTTGATGATGATGTTGAGGTCCTCGACCCCAACGTCCACATCGCCACGGTGAGTGAGGGCGGAAATCTGAACATCGAGATGAGGATCAAGCGCGGGCGTGGTTACATCTCGGCCGACCGCAATTTCGATGACGATCTGCCGGTCGGTTACATTCCCGTCGATTCGGTTCATTCCCCGATCACCAAGGTCAATTTCCACGTCGAGGCCGCAAGGTTGGGGCAGGATACCGATTACGACAAGCTGCTGCTCGAGGTCTGGACCAACGGCAGCGTCACGCCGGAATTCGCCATCGGACTGGCCGCGAAGTTGATCAAAGATCATATGGCGATCTTCATCAACTTCGAGGAAGAGATTCATGAGCAGCCTGAACCTGTCGCTCAGAAGTCAATTCCGGCCTATAACGAGCATCTCGACAAATCGATCGACGAGCTTGAGCTTTCAGTCAGATCCTACAATTGTTTGAAGAACTCGGACATCAAGACCATCCGCGACCTGGTTCAGAAGAAGGAACCCGAGATGTTGAAGACCAAGAATTTCGGCCGCAAGTCTTTGAACGAGATTAAAGACATTCTGACCGGCATGGGTCTTGGACTCGGAATGCAGTTCGATGATCAGGGCAACATAATTAAAGGCCCCGACGCCCCATAACAATGTAGTTATAAGCTAAGGAATATAAAGTAATGAGACACCTTGTTGCGCACAGAAAGTTGGGGCGGACATCGTCGCACAGGAAGGCGCTGCTTAGGAACCTTTGTACATCTTTCGTGCTGCACGAACGAATCATCACGACGTTGCCGAAAGCGAAAGAATTGCGCCCCTTTGCTGAAAAAGCTGTCACTCTGGGACGCCGGGCGCGAGCCGCTCGCGAGGCCGGCGAGAACCAGGCCGCTGTGCATGCCACTCGTCAGGCGGCGGCGTTTTTCTTTTCCGGCAACGCCGGGCCGGACAGCAAACAGCATAAAACTGGCGCTAAAGTCACCGCCGGAGTCGCGGCCTTGAAGAAATTGACCGGAGAATTGGCGGACCGTTTCGCCGAACGTCCGGGCGGATACACTCGAATCTTCAAACTAGGCCCGCGAAAAGGCGACGGCGCCGAAATGGCTCTGATCGAGTTCGTCGGTAGCGAAGACAAGAAGCCCGTCGAGGACAAAGAAGAAAAGAAGGCTGGCAAGAAGAAATAGATAGTTGAGAGGTCATCTCTCCCACAGTTTGCGAAAAGCCTCAGCCGTGCGGGGCATCGCCCGGTTGGGGCTTTAACTTTATGACGAAGAATAAAACCACAACCACACCGGCAAACAACCCCGGCAAGGCCGTCGGACCTGCCGAGTCAGCCCTCCCGTCAACAGGCGCCGAAAACGAAGTGGGCAAGTACCCGAGCCTCACAGAAATCAAAGATCTGATCGAACTGGTCTCGAAAAGAGAGTTCAATGAGTTTGAGCTCGAACGCGGCGGCTTCCGATTGTATTTGCGGAAGGGCGCCGTCGAACCGGCGCCGCCGTCGAGCCAGACGTCCACAAACGTTCCGCAGACCGCCGGCGAACATAGGCCGGTCGAATTCGTCCCTGCGCCTTCCGCCGCGCCCCAACCCGCTCCAGTTCCCCAGGAAGAGAAACTGCACATCGTCGCCTCGCCCATCGTCGGCACTTTCTATCGCTCCCCGGCGCCGACGGCTGAACCCTTCGTTAAACTCGGCGACACGGTGGAAACCGGAAAGACGCTGTGCATCATCGAGGCAATGAAGCTGATGAACGAGATTCCATCCGACGCCGGCGGAACTATCGCCAAGGTCTTTGTCGAGAACGGCCAACCAGTCGAATACGGCCAACCATTGTTCGGAATCAAAGTTTAGTCGGGAGTGGGGAGTGGGGAATGGGGAGTGGGAAGCGCGGAATCGAATTCTTCCTACTCCCCACTCCCTATTCCCCATTCCCCGCCGTCATATGTTCAAAAAAATACTTATCGCCAATCGTGGTGAAATCGCCTGCCGGGTTATCTGGGCCTGTCGTGAACTCGGCATCAAAACCGTCGCCGTGCATTCCGAGGCCGACCGCGACGCCTTGCACGTGAAATTCGCGGACGAGGCCGTTTGCATCGGCCCCGCGCCTTCAGCGCAAAGCTACCTGCACATCCCGCAAATCATCTCCGCGGCCGAAATCACCAATGTTGACGCGATCCATCCCGGATACGGATTCCTCTCCGAGAATCCTCATTTCGCCGAGGTCTGCCGCGAATGCAACATCACCTTCATCGGCCCCTCGCCAGAAGTCATCAGAATGATGGGCGATAAATCGGAAGCCAAGCGCACGATGAAGGCCGCTGGCGCGCCGGTCATACCCGGCAGCGAAGGCTTGATCGAAGACGAAGAGACCGTTGTCAAAGAAGCCGGTCGGATCGGTTATCCGGTGTTGATCAAGGCCACGGCCGGCGGCGGCGGGCGAGGCATGCGCGTGGCTTATAATCAGGAAGATCTCTTCAACGCATATAATACGGCCCGCGCAGAAGCCGAGGCCGCGTTTAAAAACAGCGGCGTATACCTTGAAAAATATATCGCCAACCCGCGCCACATCGAGATCCAGGTGTTCGGCGACAATTACGGCAATGTGATTCACCTAGGCGAGCGCGAATGTTCGATCCAGCGCCGCCACCAGAAGCTGATCGAAGAGTCGCCTTCCCCCGCCGTCAGTTACGAGCTGCGCCAGGAGATGGGCCGCGTCGCTGTCGAGGCCTGCAAGCGGATCGGATACAGCAACGCCGGCACCATCGAATTTCTGCTCGACGAAGACGGCAGTTTCTATTTCATGGAGATGAACACGCGCATTCAGGTCGAGCACCCGGTCACCGAGATGGTCACGGTCTCCGACCTGGTCGCCGAACAGATTCTCATCGCCGCCGGAGAAGAGCTGAACTACAAGCAGGAACAATTGATCTTCGTCGGCCATGCCATCGAATGCCGAGTCAACGCCGAAGACCCCGTCACGTTCACCCCGAGCCCGGGCCGCATCACGACGCTGAATCTGCCTTCCGGAGCCGGAGTCCGCGTCGACACCGCGATTTACGACGGCTATTTCGTCCCGCCCTATTACGACTCGCTGATCGCCAAAGTCGTCGTCCACAGCCGCACGCGCGAACGAGCCATCGCCCGCATGCGACGGGCGTTGGAGTCCATGATCGTCGAGGGAGTCAAGACGACAATCCCGCTCCACCTGAAGATACTCAACGATCCCGATTTTATCGCCGGAAATATTTCAACTCGGTTTATGGAGCGGTTTCTGAAGTGAGGGGAGTTAATTCAGCTACTGACGGACCGTTCCTTCGGAGAGTCCGAGTGACGGGCCGCCGATGAAGGGGGCTGTTCCAGGGCGTATGGCGCCGCGCTCGACTTTGATTAAACGCGCGCTCTTATCTGCCTCTCGCTTTCTTTTTGCCGGCCTTATCGCCTTCCTCAACTTTGCCGTTATTCTCCGGCCTGTACTCATGCGCCCACGCCGATTGAGCCGCGCGCAGGTGGCCTGAAATGGTGTCTTTGGCGCGCTTCGGATCATGTTTCTGCATAGCAGTGACGATCTTTTCGTGCCATTCTATGGCGTCTTCGAGGTCGTTCGCCCGGGCGATGGTCTGGCGGCGGATGTGAAAGAGCAGTTGAGCCACGGTGTCCATCACGCCGCCCATCAACTTGTTGTTCGCGGCCCGGGCCATCGCCTGATGGAAGCGCACGTCATGTTTGAGGAACTCTTCGGGGTCGGCAGTTTTCGCCTTCATCTCTTCGACCTCTTCGATCAAGGCGGCGATGTCAGACTCCGAGGCCCGTTCGGCGGCGAGCTCGGCCAACCCGGCCTCAATGATCAGGCGCGCCTCGAAAAGCTCTTCGACGCTGGTGTTGTGGATCAGCGTCATAAAATGCATCGGCTCGGTGAAGACTTCAGGCAATGATTTGGCGATGTAAGTTCCGGCGCCGGGTTTTGCGTGAATGACGCCCATCACCGACAACGCCTTCAACGCGGTGCGCAAGCTGGGACGGCTGATGTGAAGCATATCGGCTAGTTCGCGTTCCGGAGGCAACCGGCTTCCTGCTTTCAATTCCCCACGCCCGAGTAATTCCTTTATGCGTTGGACGACAAGTTCCGTTATTCCGGCTCGATCAATCGGCTCCATTGCTGTAATGGAGTGATTTAAATTGCGATTGGCCATTAATATCCTCCTGTGGCAGGTGGAGGGCTTATTGAACACGGCTGTTTTAAGCCGCTCCTGCGCTCATCCTTTTAGCCAGCGCACTATAGCAGACAGAGGGGCCGCAGGGACAGAGAGAGGGGGAATAAGGAGAGCCAAGGGGGCAAGGAGGGGGGAGACAAAGAGAAGGGGAGGAAAGGAAAGATCAGACCTTTTTTGTCCCCTTGTCCCCTTGTCCCCTTGGCTCATTGTCCATCCGTCTCTCCTTCGTCTCTTCCAGCAACGTCTTTCTCTTCTCCGGCGGGAATCTCTCGATTGCGTATCGCAGGGTTGTTCGCGGGATTCTGGGGCCATGTTCCAGCAGAAAGCTTTCGAGCCGCGCAGGATCTGGCTTTCCGGCCTCGCGCAGCATCCAACCTGCGGCTTTGTGAATCAAGTCTTCGGGATATTTGAACAGCGATTCGGCAATTACGTAAGCGTCGTCCAACTGCTCGCCGCGCCGCACGGAATGAATTATGCCTACGGCCGCCGCCCGGCGCAGCCACAGGTTGCGTTTGCCGGTCCATGTCTTCAGTTTTGAGGTCAAGGCGGGATGGCGCCGGATCAACGGCCCCAGCACTTCTCCGCAGAGCGCATCGGTTGCCGCCCAATTGGAGCAGTGGTCATTCGCAAGCCAATTTTCAACATTCCGCAAGAGGTTTTTTTTGAAGGATTTCTGGTAACGCGCGAGCAGGAATATTCCTGCATTCTTCATCTCCATCTCGCGCCGCTTGATCAGGATGTCGCAGAACTCAACCGCTTCTGTAATCTCCCAATCGCCGCGAACGCGCCGGAACAAATCTCCCACGATCCGCCGCTGGGTTGGGGTGTCGACGCCGAAGAGCCAGACATCTTCTTCCGGTTTGAAATAGAATTTGGCCTGTCGGGCAATGCGGACGTTGGCTGCGGCTTTAAGTTCGCGTTCAGCTTGCCTGGCCAGTTGATCGGGAGAAGGGGTATTTGGCATATGCCATATTTCCTATGCCATATTTCATATGAAATATGGCATAGGAACCGTGAATCTATCGTAAAACTTATGCCTGACCGCTTATTTGCCCACGAACGCCAGCCAATCGCCCGGGGCTTCTTTCTCGCCCGAAGTGATGGCGAAGAATTCGTTTTGCAACTGCGCGGTTACGGGTCCGCGTTTGCCATCGCCGATCCTGGCGCGGTCAATACTGCGGATCGGCGTGACCTCGGCGGCGGTGCCGGTGAAGAAGACCTCGTCGGCGACATATAGCGCGGCGCGCGGGATGACCTGTTCGCGGACTTCGTAGCCCAGGTAGCGCGCGATCTGCATTACCGAATCGCGAGTGATGCCGGGCAGAACGGCGCTGCTGAGGGGCGGGGTGTAGACCACGCCCTGACGGATCAGGAAGAGATTTTCGCCGCTTCCCTCGCTGACGTTGCCGTCGGTGTCGAGCGCGATGCCTTCGACGAAGCCGTTGGCGACCGCCTCCATTTTAATCAATTGCGAGTTCATATAATTCGCTGCGGATTTGGCCGTGGGCGGAATCGTGTTGTTGTGCATCCGCGCCCAGCTCGACACGCAAACATCAACGCCCTCATCAATCGACTCCTGGCCGAGGTATTTACCCCAGATCCAGCTCGCAATGTAGACCTCGACCGGATTGTTAAGCGGATAGACGCCGAACGCGCCGTAGCCGCGGAGGACCACCGGGCGCAGATAGCACTCCTTGAAGCCGTTGACGCGCACGACATCCAGGCAGGCCTCGACCAACTTCTCGACCGAATATTCGAGCTCCGTCCGGTAGATTTTGCAGGAATCGCGCAGCCGCTGAATGTGCTCGCGCAATCGGAAGACGGCTGGTCCTTGCGGCGTCGAGTAACAGCGAATGCCTTCGAACAATGACGAGCCGTAATGGACTACATGCGACATGATGTGGATCTTCGCGTCGTCCCAATCGATCATTCTTCCGTTGTGCCAGATTTTCTTCGCGGTTTCAGTGGACGAGGTTGGATGGGCCATAAAGATGCTGCGCGCTCCTTCGTGATGAAAATGTGTGAGAAATAGGAGATCAACGAGATCAGGGCTAATAAGATGGCATCATAAATTCCGCCGAGGATGGAGGTCAAGGATCGTCTGTGCGATAGCCGCAGTCACCGCTGAAATCCGACCAGCCGGCCCGAGGTCACTGACAAAATGAGCGCCGGATCGATTCTCCGACCCGGCGCATCGATTCCTCTCGCATCCACTCTCACGTCATTTCAGAACAGGCTCAAAACAGGTCAATGCTTGGCCAATTCTTCACCGCCTTTACGATCTCCCTGAGCGGCTCTCCGAGGTCAAATCCCTCATCGCTGCTCCTCGTGTTAAGCAGAAGCGCCATTGTGTAGCCGTCGCTGGTCCGCCAGAGGAGAGTGGATGTCCCCGGCAGGCTGCCGCCATGTGACCAGTTTCCGTTGGAAGCGTTAATCTTCCAACCCTTGGCGTACCCTTTATTGGCAGTCGAGCCTGTGGTCATCGTCTTGATGGTCTCCGCCGTCAGGATGTCGGGCTTGGTGCCGAAACCATCAACGCGGACCATGAACTTCAACAAGTCTATCGGGTTGGCGAGCCAGCCGCCGTGAGAGTCCATGCGAGACACTTTCATGCCGTAGACGTTACCGCCGTAGTAGATCACTTCGTTGGAACGGCGCTCGGCGAGCGTGTCGCCCGCGATGCGCATATCCTTGGCGCCGACCGGGTTCAGGATGTTGGCCTTGACCCAGGATTCATAAGTCTGGCCCGTGACTTTCTCGATAATCCGGCCAAGGACGCAATAACCGAAGTTTGAGTAATAAGAGGTATCGCCTGGATCGGCGCTCGGATCACGTTCATCCAGAACCCAGCCGATCAATTGCATGTGATTGAATCCTGCCTGCTGGAACATGGGGTCGCCGCTGCTGTTGTCGCTCTTGTTGCTCCAGACTAGGCCGCCAGCGGTATGTTCGAGCAGATGCTGGACCGTGATGGCCTTCTCACGGTTGCTATAAGGTTTCGACCCGAACGATGTTCCGAGCAGCGCGCCAGCGCCGAACACCCTGTCGGAGAGCTTCAGTTTGCCTTGTTCCATCAGCTTCATAATCGCCACGCTGGTGATGGGCTTGGATACGCTGGCGAGACGAAATAGATGGTGTGGCCCCGCTTCAAGTCCTTGTTCTTTATTAGCGAAGCCGTACCCTTGGGCAAAGACGAGGCGGCCGTCTTTAGTGACCGCGATCGAAGCGCCCGGGACGTCAAACTTTTTCATGAACCCCTTGACAGCATCATCTATTGCCTTGAGGTCGGAGACGGCCCAGGGGCTGTCATTCTCGAAGATGGCGGCGTAGCGCGCAGAATTGCCTTCGGCATAGCCGCTGACGAGTTTTAGTTTGTACCCGCGATAATAGGCGTTCTCGGAGACGGTCTGATAATTGGCGCCGTTAAGGTCATGTCGCGCTATCCGCGCCGGCCCTGAGGTCTTTTCCCAGATGGCGGCATAGCGGTCATCGCCGGCGGCGGCATAGCCGCTGATGTGGGTAAGGCGGAAGCCCTGAGATGTCCACTTGTTGAACTCGGCCTGATATTCGGCGCTGGTCAGGCCGTGACGCGCCACGAAAGCAGGGCCGTTGTCTTTTTCCCAGATCGCCGCGTAATAAACCTGATTTCCCACCTCGTAGCCTTCAACGAGACGGATACGGTAACCTTGGCCAGTCCACTTATTGGATTCCGCCTGGTATTCGGCGCTCGTCAGGCCATGTCGCGAAACCTGCGGCGGGCCGGACTTCTTTTCCCAGATCGCCGCGTAGAGAGCCTGGTTTCCGGCTCTGTAGCCGTCAACCAGAGTCAGTCGGTAACCCTGTCCGGTCAACTTGTTGGACTCGGCCTGGTACTCCGCGCCGGTCAGTCCGTGGCGGGCTATATAGTCGGGGCCGGACTTCTTCTCCCAAATGGCCGCGTAGAAGACCTGGTCGCCGACTCCATAACCTGAGACATGCTCCAGTCTGTAACCCTGTCCAGTCCACTTGTTGGACTCGGCCTGATATTCGGCGCCGCTCAATCCGTGGCGCGCAACCCATGGGTTGGCCAGCGTGATCGAGGCGCCAAGCGTCAAGACAACAACGCTCATTAAAAACGAACGATACATATTAAGTTTCCTCCTTATAAAAATGGACAAAGTCGAGCTTGGTACAGGCTCGTCATTTGAACTTGTAAGTGCAGCATCCACCCTTGTGTTCCTGTGACGTCGTGAGGCACAACTGATTCATAAGGATTGACTTCGCCGCTTCCCGCGCGGCTTTCATATCGGAACCACAACCTGTAACCGAGACCGTGTTAGGCGGGAAGTACTTTGATTGGGACCCATCAAGGTTGTAGCAGATGTCGTTGGTGACAGTAGCGCACACCTTTTGCGACGATTGCGGCGGCGGATTGGAAGCGCCGACATCAGGGGGCAGGAAGTTTTTTGCCCGGAGCACGACGAGGCGGAGCCCTTTCTGCAGATATTGGCTCTCTTTATCTTTAATCTCGCCAATCGTGATCCCCGACCACCAATACTGCGCGCCTGAGCCAGCCCGCCAGACAGCCGTCCACTTGTCGTTGAAGAGGTCAAGCGACACCAGGCGAAGGCCTTGATTGAGGTTGTTGCGGTCCATGCCGTTGAACTCGTACGTCGTCATGCCCGTATGCCACAACTGCGCGCCGGAGCCCGGGCGCCATACGGCAAGGTAGTCGCCGTTGCCATGCTTCTTGAGGATGACCAGCCGGAATCCTTTAGCAAAATAGTCTGCGTCTGCGCTCTTGATCGAGTCGATGCTTGCGTTGATCCTCCACCACTGGCCCCCAGTTCCCGGGCGCCAGACAGCCATAACCTTCCCGTCCTGGACGTCGATGGCAGTCAACCGGAATCCTTGGTTGAAATACTTGGCGTCTTGATCTTTGAACTCGTCAACGCTCATGCCTGACCTCCACCATTGTTCGCCGGAACCAGGATGCCAGACGGCAGAGTACGAGATCTTTCTCGGGATGTCTGAAAAGCGAAACATGTCAATGAAGGCTATACGGAGGCCCTGCTTGAAGTATTGGGCATCCAACGATTTGAACTCGTCGATATCCATCCCCGTATGCCAATACTCGGCACCCTGACCGGGGCGCCACACGGCGATCATTCCCTTGTTCGACTCTCCTGAAGCAGGTCCCGTAAGTGGGCAGAGACACAGGCATGCCGTCAGTAGCGCCAGGCGCGCGCAAGCGCTTCTCCAAAGACCAAATGACTTAGATGAATAATACCCCTTCATAACTTTTTCTCCTTTTTGATCAGATATTGATCACAGTTCTATTTCGACCCGCAGGTGATAGGGTCGCAAACGAAGATCAAGAAACGCTTGCCGGCGTTGTGGAGGGTTCTGCCCGTAATGCCGTCAATGATCTCGATTGTGGGCATTACAGACTCCTGGTCAAAATCAGTCGCCGATGTCATAACGACCATCCTGGCTCGAACCTGGAGCCGTCCTGTTCTTGGTTCTCCTGACACGGGAATCTGGTTCCGAGGCGCATCCCAGAATCTTATCTGGCCCGGTTCCACTTTTATCTCGTCCGACTGCGCGATCATTCTGCCCTCCGTATCCAGAAGCTGAATGCGCGCGTTGATCGGGGGCAGTCCCGGGTTAGCCAGACGCCGCAGAGTGACGCTGATTCGCGCCGTTTCCCCAGGAGCAAATCCCAAGGAATAACTGAGGAGTTCAATATATTTCTGATCAGTCTGCGCTTCTGCCCGGCCGGCGGCGAGGGCGACCAACCCGATCAGCAGAACGATCATGCTGTAGCGAATTACATTGTGTTTCATAGATTCTCCTATCGTTGTTATTCACCTCGGTTAGCGGTTTATTTGATGAAGCCGTCATCCTGGCGGCTCCGACTGTTCAACCCGATCCATCCCTTCTCAATCTTGTGTTCTTCTAAATCGTGATCGGGTTGGGAAGCAGTGGCTCGTTTGGTTCCGATGGTCACGCTCGGGCTCCGCCACCGGCTAATCTCCGCTGCGCCTCCGGCGCAAAGACATGTGTAGTAACCTTAGCTAGGCTGATTGCGCTATGATGGCGACAGTCTTCAATTCCATTCAGTCTACAAATCGTCGTTGTGGATAGAGGCCCATAAGACCGCCGCAACGGCCCCCTTTGCTGTTCTGCCCGTGCTGACATCAACGATCTCAAATGAGGCGGGAACGGGAGAGAGCCGCTCTAATTCAAACTTGAAAAATGGTTTTATGCGCGCTTGCGCTCGGTTTGCGCCCGGCTCGCCCCGGAGGGGGAGCGCATCTTCATCAGAAGAGTTGGTAAGATCATGGTCTCAGCAATTCTCATCGTCTTAAGGGGCGCTGAGTCGCGGGTCTTAGCCGACATGGACTTCGATCTTGAAGCAGCCAACTTTGCACCAGAATCGATTCCATCCTTTGCCCTTGCCCCAGCCTTTGTATAGCTTGTCACAGCCACCGAAACAGGAGGCCGAGTCTCCCTTGGCGATGGCGCCGGCGGACAGTTTGTCCATCTGCTCGACGACCGTTCTCATCTGGTTGTCGTAGTTCGCGGCTTCCGTAGCTGACATCGCGGCGCCCCTTTCGACGGCACGCTCGATGATCGACTGGCCTCTCTTGATCAGCCTCAACAGGCTGCGTTGAGTTTCCGTCTCGGGTTTGGCTTTGTCCCAGGCCGCGCTAGTGGGGAGTTTCTCCTTGGCCGTTCTGGCCCACGAATACACCTCATTCGCGGTCGGAGCGGCGGATAACGATTGAGTCGGCGCGATTGGCGATTTACTTTGCGCCGCCAGAAAGGAAGGCGCCGCCAGGGCGATGATAAAGGCGAGGACAGGCGTCACAGTCTTGAAAAGGGAGCGGTTGGTTGAGTGTTTCATCGTTCTTCTCCAGTCTTTGCTCAGAAGGCGGGCGGCCTTTGCGACGCCCGCCGAATAATTGAAATATGGCGAAGAGAACCGTCGCGCGTCCCAGACTCTTCCGCCGGTAATTGTCGATCGGCGTCTGAGAACCGCCGATCTTCGTTTTGACAGAAGCCACGTTAACCAGTTTGCCGGAGGCGCGCTGCGAATTCGTTCACAACGATGATGTGAGATGGTTCACAGCGCGCGGCGATTTCGGAGACAGTCAAAGAGCCGCGCCTGGCGAGTCATTTACTACGGCTTGTGAGCGCGCTCAGGTTGTGAATGATGATGTGGTGATTCTGGTCCACTGACAGGTAGCCGCGCTCCTTGTACGAGACCAGAATCTTGTTGGTGTGCTCGCGCGAAGCGCCGACCAGGTTCGCGATGTCGGTTTGCGTGAGTCGAATGGGAATGAGCAGGTCTCCGCCGGGGAGTGGCCGTCCGTACCTTTCCGCGAAAGCTAGAATCCGGCGCGCGATGCGGGTTTCGACCTCGACCGCGGCGAGCGATTGAATCTGTTCATTGGCCGATCGCAGACGCGACGAGAGCGTACATGCCAGGTTGGCTGCAAGCGTCGGAATCACCGCCAGACAATGACGAAAATTCTCGCGATCCATCCAGAGCAAGGCCGTCTCTTCGAGCGTCACGACGCTGGCCGAGCGATTTGTTTGATCGAGCGCGCTCATTTCGCCGATGACCTCACCCGGGCCGAGGATCGAAATGTTCACGTCCGCGCCGTCTTCCTGTTCGACGTGAATCTTGACCGCGCCGCTGAGAATGAAATAGACCACTTCGCCAGTCTGATCTACTGTCATCAATGATTTTCCGGCCGGGAATGTCTTCCGATGCAATAGTTCTCCCAACATCCGCAGATCAGTGTGGGGCAGATTGCGAAATAGATCGATCCGGCTGAGATCGCTGAGATTGAACTCGGTCGGCAGATTCATCCTGAGGACTTTCATTATATTTTCACTCCCGTTTGACCGCTGAGGCGGGCGCCTGGAGCGGGGGTATTATGCGTGTCTCTTGCCATTGAATAACGCGACGGTTAGGAGTAAAAACTGGCAGGCCGAAAAATTAATTGTTTACATCTTCCGTAAAGCGGTTGTATACAAGGTCAATCGCTTGCTCACGCGCGCGGCGCCGCGTTGATTCTCAGCGTTTCGATCCGGATTGGTTATGCACACGCCTTCGCCAAATGAGATAACCGAGCGGCTGATCGCCTGGGGCGCGGGCGACAGGGCGGCGCTCGATCATCTTCTCCCGATTGTTTATCAGGAGTTGCGGCGAATGGCTGGCCATTATCTGCGCCAGGAAAGCCCGGGGCACACGCTACAACCCACGGCTCTGGTTCATGAAGCCTGGCTGCGTTTGATTGACCAGACGCGAGTCAATTGGCGAAACCGCGCGCAGTTTTTCGGCGTGGCCGCGCAGATGATGCGGCGGATTCTGGTCGATCACGCCAAAACCAAACACCGGGAGAAGCGAGGCGGCGACGCAGTCAAATTGTCACTCGATGAGATGATCAACTTATCGCGCGAACGCGCGGCAGATCTCATTGCGCTCGACGACGCGCTCGACGCGCTTACGCGCATTGACGAGCGTAAGAGCCGCGTGGTCGAACTGCGCTATTTCGGTGGGTTCAGCGTTGAAGAGAGCGCGCAAATCCTGGAAGTGTCTCCCGAGACGGTCATGCGCGATTGGAAGATCGCCAAGGCCTGGCTATATCAACAGATCCGGCGGGAGGCGGGCAAATGACTTCCGAGCGATGGCGACAAGTCGAAGACCTCTTTCATTCGGCGCTCAACCGCGCATTCGATGATCGCACTGCCTTTCTTGACGCGGCCTGCGCTGAAGACGGGGCGTTGCGTATGCAGGTAGAAGGTCTGCTCGAATCATTCGACGAAGCCGGCGATTTTATTGAAAAGCCGGCCCTCGATGATCCGCTCTTTTCATCTGCGAAACCGCCCGCGCGTTCCGAATCTCTCATCGGCCGCAGGATCGGCAATTACGAGATTCTGGAGCTGATCGGCGTGGGCGGAATGGGCGAAGTCTACCTGGCCCACGACGCGCGACTCGACCGTCATATCGCCCTCAAACTTCTTCCCGAGCAATTCACGGCGGACCCTGCGCAAGTAGAGCGATTCGAGCGCGAAGCCCGCGCCGCCTCAGCTCTCAATCATCCCAATATCATCACTATCCATGAGATCGGGCAGGATGGCGACACACATTTCATCACGACGGAATTTGTCCGAGGGAACACGCTGCGCGAAATCATTGCGGAGGGGAGGTTGCAACTGCGCGAAAGCCTGACGATTGCCTCTCAAATCGCCAACGCGCTCGCGGCTGCGCACGCGGCGGGCATCGTCCACCGTGACATCAAGCCGGAGAACGTGATGGTCCGAGACGATGGGCTGGTCAAACTACTCGATTTTGGACTGGCTAAGCTGGTTGGGGAGAAGAAAGAGCTGGAGAATGAGGAGATTCATGCGCCCTCATTCCCCTTGTCTCCCGCTCTCCCGGTCTCCCAGACGACCGATCCGCGAATGCTAATGGGCACACTCGCCTACTTTTCACCCGAACAGGCGCGCGGCGATCAGGTTGATCACCGAACAGACATCTTCAGCCTCGGCGTCGCGCTATACGAAATGATCGTGGGGACACGACCATTCAAGGGCGAAACGCCTTCGGCGACTCTCGATGCGATCTTGAACCGGTCGCCTGAGCTGATCGCGACTAAACACCCCGGATTGAAATCCATCTTCGAGCGCGCGATAGCGAAAGAGCGCGAGGCGCGCTATCAAACAGCGGGTGAGATGCAGGCGGATTTGCAACGGCTCGCCCAAGAATTGGCCTCGATTCCGGCGGGCCGTGTGGGCTTTCAGCGGCTGCCGCCGGAGTCGTTGCGTAGCCTGCGCGCGAAGGCCGTCTGGGCGTTCATCGTGATAGTGGCGCTGCTCGCAATCAGGATTTTCCTGCCTGGCCGGAACGCCGAAAATCCGCCCACGCCCGCCCATTGGATCGACGCCCATTCAACGCGAATCACCCATCAAGAGATGGAAGGACTTTTCCCCAGCCTCGCGCCGGATGGGCGGTCACTGGTATACGCCAGCCGCGCGGCAGGCAACTGGGACATCTACTGGCGGGAGCTAGGCGGCGGGAAGATTCGCAACCTGACCGAGGATTGCCAGGAGGACGATACTCAGCCGGCCTTCTCCCCCGATGGCGAATGGATCGCGTTTCGTTCCCAGCGCGAGGGTGGCGGCGTCTTTGTGATGAGCGTGACCGGAGAATCGGTCAGGCGGTTGACGCCTACCGGGCACTACTACCATCCAGCCTGGTCTCCTGACGGCCGGGAGATTCTTTGCACGCGGGAAAGAGTGGATGACCCTGCTGAGCGCACCGCAGGGCAGCGCAAGGTCTGGGCTTTTACTACAAGGGACGGCAGGGAGCGACTCATCACGAGCGATGACGCCGCGCAACCGCAATGGTCTCCGCATGGGCGTCGCATCGCCTATTGGGGAAATCGCCAGAAGACGCAGCGCGATATCTGGACGATGCCTGCCCTCGGCGGCGAGCCGGTTGACGTGACAAACGACAAGTATTTGGACTGGAATCCGGTTTGGTCGCCGGACGGCAAGTATCTCTATTTCCTCAGCGACCGCGCAGGCGGCATGAAGTTATTTCGTGTCGCGCTCGATGAAGAGTCGGGCAAGGTGTCGGGCGAGATCGAGCGAGTCCTCACCCCCGAGGGCTACGTGATTCGGCACCTCACATTCGCGCGCAATGGAGACCTGGCTTATGCCGCGCTCGTGCAGCGAAAGACTCTGCGCAAGGTCGCTTTCGATCCCGCGCGCGGCGGCGTCGCGGGAGAGCCGAACCAGCTCGCGGCGGATTCTTTATTGCTGGATGATCCGGATGTTTCGCCGGACGGCCAGTGGATCGTCTGCCGCAACCTGCGAGAAGGACAGGAGAACATCCTGTTGCTGAAGAGCGATGGCGCAGGCGAGCCGCGCCTGTTGACCAATGACGCTTATAAAGATCGCGGGCCGCGATGGTCGCCCGATGGTCGCCGGATAGCCTTTTACTCCAATCGCAGTGGCGCGTGGGAAATCTGGACCATAAATAGAGATGGCGGCGACAAGCAGCGCCTCACTTTTACGGAGGGCGCCAATGTCTATTTCCCCATATGGTCGCCGTCCGGCGACCGCCTCGTTTACACCAGGCACGGTGGCCTCCCTTTCGTCATCGAAGTTAACCGTCCGCTGAACGAGCGCCAGCCACAGCCACTCTTCTCGCTTGACGAGGCGGAAATGGCCTTCTGGCCGCGCGACTGGTCGGCTGACGGGCGGAAACTGGCCGGGGAATGGAGAAAACGATTCAACGACCAGACGGTGGTTGGACTATATTCTCTCCCTTCGCGTCGCTTCGAACCGCTTAATATGTCAGGAGTCGCGCTGACCTGGCTCAACGACAATCGCCGCCTTCTATTTCGCCAGAATGAGAAGATCTTTCTGGTTGACAGCCGGACCAAAAAATATCACGAGGTACTCAATACTTTTCCGCACAATATTCTTCAGTTCGCGCTCTCCCGCGACAACCACTGGCTCTATTACAGTCTGGAGCAGACCGAAGCCGACATCTGGCTGAACTACATGAAATGAGCGCAGGCTCCCCTTTGCCCGACTGCCTGATAGTGTTTGAAAATTACTGCGACAACAAATATATGGGCGGGGATTCCCCCCGCATCCGTGATCGAGCCGCAGGGGCGGGGAATGCCCGCCTCTGCGCTGTCATTACATTTATGGGGGGGGGCAAATGCTCGTGGAGGACGGCAAGCGATGCGGTATGTGTATGTTAGCGACCTGGACATCGATCTAGGTGTCTCATAATTACTGCTCAGGTCGCTGACGCTCGCTGTACCGTACCGGAGATCGCGCCATTTCCCTGTACACGCGATCGCAAACCGATCTAATTCTCAAAGGCCATAATGCGGAACTCCGAACGCTTTCTGAAATTAGCGCAAGCGGCCTTTTGTCCTGGCCATCAACACTGTGCTAAATTCGACGCCACTTTATGCGGCGCTGCGCGCGCGGCAAAACGGTCTTGTAGGTCGAAGGTGGCGGTAGACGCCCCCGTGAGGGAGGGCATGGAATCCTCGTCCCTCCTCACGGGGGCCCCTACCGCTGAAGTGAGGGAAGTTTGATCACCACCACTACTCATCGTCTACGCGAGCTTCAACATACCGTTGAGAGCGTCATCCGAGGCAAATCGGAGGCGGTGCGTCTGGCGATTGTGACTTTGCTTGCGGGCGGGCATCTGCTGGTCGAGGACGTTCCGGGCGTGGGCAAGACGACGCTGGCGCATACCATCGCGCGCTGTCTGGATTGCAGTTTTCAACGCATTCAATTCACGAGCGACCTGTTGCCTTCGGACATCGTCGGTGTTTCAATCTTTAATCAACACCGAAGCGAATTCGAATTCAAATCCGGCCCCGTCTTCGCTAATGTGATTCTGGCCGACGAGATCAACCGGACTACTCCGAAGACGCAGAGCAGCCTGCTTGAAGCGATGGCCGAAGGGCACGTCACGGTTGAAAATCAGACCTACGAATTGCCGCGCCCATTTCTGGTGCTGGCCACACAAAATCCGGCGGAACATCATGGAACTTACCCGCTGCCCGAATCACAGCTCGACCGATTTCTAATGCGCGTCCGAATGGGCTATCCGTCATTCGACGAGGAGAAGGAGATTCTGCGCCAGCAGACCCATCATCACCCGCTGGAACAGATCACGCCGGTGATGAGCGGCGATGACGTGCTCGATCTGCAGGAGGAGATTAAAAATGTGCGCGTGGACGACGTCCTGATCGATTACCTGATGGAGATAGTGGCGGCGACGCGCAATTCCGAAACGTTGGACCTCGGCGTCAGCCCCCGCGGATCGCTCGCGCTTCGGCGCGCGGCCCAGGCGCTGGCCTTCACCGAAGACCGCTCCTACTGCATCGCCGATGACGTCAAGCGCCTGATCATTCCCGTCTTTGGCCACCGCGTCGCGGTCAATTCGCGATACTCGGGTCGCAACGGCAATGGCGCCGAATCCGATTCCGTGCTCGCGGAGATCGTCAGGAGCGTGAGAGTTCCGATTTAGTGTTCAACTACTATGGCCCCCTTCCTGCCCAGGAAAAAATCTTTTCGGTTCGTTTTCATCTCGGCGCTATTGACCGCGGCGGCGACCGGCGTCGCGTTGATTTCCGTTATCGCGGGGCAGATGGGCGAACACGAGCTTGCGTCACTAGGGTCGAAGACGGCGCTCGGACTGGCGCTGGTAATTGTTTTATATGTCGCGCCGCGTCTGGCGCAGAACATAAATTTCAACTCCGGATTTTCGGTTCACGTTCCAAACGCGGGGTTGCTATTTTCCGCGCTGATCCTGCTGGTCACGATCCTCAGTCTGAGCAGCGGGAACAATCTGCTCTATCTGGTGCTGTCGGCGCTGCTGGCGACGATGTTCGTTTCGTGGGCGCCATCGCGGCTCAACCTGAGCCGGATCGGGGTCTCAGTCCGGTTTCCGAACCACATCTTCGCCGGCGAATCTGCGACATTCGATTTGACGGTGACGAACCGCGGCAGGCTGCTGCCGGCCTTTTCGCTGACCGTGGCGATGAGCGAGGAAGGGGTCGGCGTCCAGGCGGCGTCGAAGGCCAAAGAGAGCGCGACGAATCCGACCGAGCTTGTCTATTTGCCGATCGTTCCGGCCCGCGCTTCGGCGCACGCCCGAATCGAACGCGGCTTCCAAAAACGCGGAGTCTACCCGATCAACGGCTTCATCGTTCACAGCCGGTTCCCGTTCGGCTTCATCGAACAGCGGCGCCGTCTGGAGGCGAAGGGAGAGATAGTCGTTTACCCCGCGCCCCTGCCGCTGGACGAATTCGGCCACGCGCCGCCGCCGCTGCTGGGCCGTGTCGAAGGCCGCGCGAAGGGTAGTGGGAGCGATCTTTACGCGATCCGGCAGTACCTTTCGAGCGATCACCGTCGCCAAATCGACTGGAAGGCGACTGCCAAGACTTCGCAGGTGATGGTGCGCGAATTCACGCGCGACGATGATTGGCGCGTCACCATAATTTTCGACGCCAGGATCGAGAAAGAATTGGCCTCGACGCCGGAATTCGCCGAAAAGTTCGAGCAGGGAGTGGCGCTGGCCGCCAGTCTGATTTCGCATTTCTTTCGCGCCGGTGTCGAATTGCGCCTGATCACCATACCGGTAACCGATTCGATGGCCGGCGAGAACGATTCGGGATTCGGCATGGGAAAAGCGCATTCTTACAAGATGTTTTATCAGCTCGCGCGGATCGCGCCGGCTACGGAGGCGGACATCGGGCGCGACCCATCGCCGGCGCGGTTCGACGACCCGTTCCTGATCGTGATCGCTTCGGCGTCGAGCCCATCGCATTTGAACGCGCGCGCGGCTGAGCTCATAACTTTCGAAGAGCTATAGCATTATAAGAGGGAGAAAGTCAGCAACGAATGAATACGAATATTCACGAATGGCGGCAAGGGTGGCGCCAAAAGAATAGATCATATAGATCAAAAAAATGATTCGTATTCATTCGTGTTCATTCGTGGCTGAAATTCTTTAACTCGAAATCTACATGATGAGTCTCGAGCGATACTTCATCTTCTCGTCCTACGCGATGTTCATGACCGGCTACGTGATGCTGGCCTCGACAGGGCAACTGGACGTCTTTTCATTGGGGCTGTTCGCGATTGTCCTGGGCGTCGGCTGGTTGATCGACACCGAGCGCGTAAACTGGAACGTCGGGCATCGAAGCGCGAACTGGTTGATGGCCGGAGGACTGACTTTCGTCATTACCGAATGGTACGCGCTCGGAGTGTCGCCGGTCACCGTGACTCTGCACTTCGTTTTTTTCACGGCGGCGATCAAGCTGCTCAGGCGAAAGTCTGGGCGCGACTGGATCTGGCTTTACGTCGTGACATTCTGCCAGGTGCTGATGACTGCGGGGATGATGGTCTCGACGACCTTCCTCTTCCTCGTCATCGTCTATCTCTTCGCCGCCACTTCAGCGTTCATCGGATATGAGATGCGCCGTTCGGCGGCGGCATTCGCGGCCAACGCTCCGTCGCGCCAGGTAACAGTCGAATACCGAAAGGAGAGCGATCGGAGCCGGATCGAAGCGCCGCGGTTGAGTAGTTTGCCGGTCTTTTCGGCCTGCGCCTTGACGGCGATCCTGCTGCTTGCCGCGCCGCTCTTCCTGGCGATGCCCCGTGTGTCCAGAGGCTTTTCGCGGAGCGGATTGCTCCGGGGCGAATCGCTGTCCGGCTTTTCGGACAGCGTCAGATTGGGCGAGGTCGCTCAGATCAAGCTCAACCCGCAAGTGGTCATGCGCGTTCGCGTCAAGTTCCTCCGGGGCCCGGCGCGGAGGACGTTGCGGTGGCGAGGCGTGACGCTCGACAATTACGACGGCCAGATGTGGAATTGCACGGGCAAGAACCCGACCTCCTTGATCAGAAGCGTTGACGGGTTTCATCTGGGCGACGCCGTATGGGGGTACGGCGACACCGAACAACGATTCTTCCTCGAACCACTTTCCATCGACACGGTCTTCGTCGCGCCGCAACCGCGGCTGATCACGGGGCTGCCCGCGCTCGCCCGCGATCAGGGCGACGGGCTTTGGACCGCGCCTCACGATTATTACAAGCTCGATTACACCGTGCTATCGGACACCGAAGAGGTCTCCGACGAGAAACTCGCCGAAGAGAATTCACGCGCTTACCCTTCCGAAATCCAGCGGCGCTATCTGCAACTGCCCGATAATCACGACCGGCGAATTGACGAACTTGCGGCCGAGGTCACGCGCGGCGCGACGACGAACATCGAAATCGCGCGGAAGATCGAAAACTATCTGCGCACGGCCTACGGTTACACCCTCGATCTGCGACGCGTCGACGACGGCGACCCGGTGGCCGACTTCCTCTTCAATACGCGCGAGGGACATTGCGAATATTTCGCCTCGGCGATGGTCCTGATGCTGCGCGCGCGCCGCGTGCCCGCGCGCCTGGTAAACGGCTTCCAGATGGGCGAATACAACGAGGCGGCTGACGTTTACACGGTTCGCCAATCGGACGCGCATTCGTGGGTCGAGGTCTATTTCCCCAGGCAGGGGCAGAACGGCGTGTGGGCGCCGTTCGATCCCACTCCGGCGGCGGGCTTGAACGTTTACGGCGGTGGGCTGGCGGCCTGGCTGCGCCATCATCGCGAGGCGATGGAGATGTTCTGGTTGGAACATGTCATCGGCTTTGACACCAATAAACAGTTCTCAATAGCCGGCGCCGCCCAACGATGGGTCTCGTCGCTCTTCTCCTCCTATAAGTGGGACATGTCTTCGGAGTGGATTGATTGGATATCGAAAGTAGCCCGTCAGATCGATTCTCAGAATGATCGCGGCGCCGCGCCCGGAGGAAGACAATCGGAAGCGCAACTGTCCAGCCCCGGCGCCCACACGCTGGCTCTTGCGTTGTCTGCCCTGGCGCTGACAGTCGCCGCCACCTTCTCCTGGCGGCGATATGGCCGGTCGTGGCGGAGAAACGCGAGGCATGACGGCGCCGCGTCAGCGGCGGCGTTTTATCAGGAGATGCTGCGGGCGCTCGAACACGCCGGCCACAAACGCGCCCACCATCAAACCCCCGCCGAATACGCCGAACAATTGCGGATGCCCTCGGTCTCCGAGATCACGACCATCTATCAACAAGTCAGGTTCGGCGACCGAATCCTCGGGGATGACGAAATCGCGCGAGTCGACATTCTGCTCCGTGAAATGAGAAAGCGGCCGCCAAAATCGAGGAGAGAAAATTGAGGATGGAGGATCGCGAAATCCGTCCTAAAGATTTTAAGAATATGTTTCTGCGCAGGGCTTGGCTGATCTAATCACCTGGGATAGCATTTGCGTGCTGAAGATTTGTAGCCGAGCCAGAAAGGAGCGAGAAATCGGTATTATAAAGGGTGGCGATGGAAAGTGCGGGCCATGGTTGCCGGGACATGGCGCGAATGGAGTCCGGAGAGGACTTTCGATGTCGAGCCGCTGAATGTGGATCCTGGAGCTTCTCAGAGTAGACCTGAGCAAACCACAGAATTATCCCCGCCTTTTCAACACTCACCGCTTACGGAATTATCCGCGCCCCTTCAAATCTCACCACCAGATGGGACGATATACTCGCATTATCCACGGTGCGTAGTATTGACATGGGAAGAAACGCCGGGCGCCGCAAGTTACACTATCGAAATAGACTTTTATAGTTCGGGGACCTGGGCTTCTGATATCGGGAAGGGTTATAAGCCGGTCTCGAACATCAAGACGACGGCGTACTCTTTTGATTTCGTCGGGGCGCAACCAGGGCGATGGCGTGTTTGGGCTGTAACCGCAGATCACAAAGAAGGGCCCAAGTCTGAATGGATGGAATTCAGTTTTACAATATAGCGCGCGCCCGGTACTTTCTACACCGGTTAAAATCTGTGACGCCTCCGGCCCCGCAAGAAAGTATTCTTGCAAGAATACTTTCTTGCATGCTGTATCCTTGATCTACTATCCAAGATCTTCGACCCTGGCGATGGCCTCGCACACGTAGTCAAGGTTCTTCTCATTGAGCGCCGCCACGCAGATGCGTCCGCTGCCGACGATATAAATGCTGTATTCGCTTCGCAGCCGATCCACGGTCTCCCGCGACAATCCCGAGTAAGAGAACATCCCGCGCTGGCGCTCGATGAAGCTGAAGTCCTGCTCGACGCCTTTTTCGCGCATCCGGCGGACAAACAGTTCGCGCATCCGGCGAATGCGCTGGCGCATTTCGGCGAGTTCGCCCTCCCAGCGGGCGCGCATATCGGCGTCGGCGAGCACGGATGCGACAAGCTGGGCGCCATGCGAGGCCGGGCTGGAGTAGTTAGTGCGGATGACCCGTTTGATCTGGCTGCGAACGCGCTTCGCTTCCTCCTCGCTCGCTGTCACGACGGTCAGCGCTCCGATGCGCTCCCGGTATAAGGCGAAGGATTTCGAGAATGATTGGGCGACCAGGCAGGGAACGCCTGCCTCGGCGAAGGCGCGTACGGCGAAGGCGTCGGCCTCGATGCCTTCGCTGAACCCTTGATAGGCGAGGTCGAAGAACGGGATCAGACCGGCGCCTTGGAAGAGGTCTACCAGCCTCGTCCATTCCTCCCGGCTCGGATCGACTCCGGTCGGATTGTGACAACAGGCGTGCATCAACACGACGCTGCGGGCGGGCAGCCCCTTGAGCGTGTCGAGCATTGACCTGAAGTCGAGGCCGCGCGTCTCGGGGTCGTAGTAAGGATAGTCATTGACGGTGAACCCGGCGGCTTCGAAGAGCTGGCGGTGATTCTCCCAACTCGGATCGCTGATCCAAACATGAGAGGCGGAAAAGAAACGGTTCAGGAAATCCGCGCCCACCTTCAGCGCGCCCGTCCCGCCGAGCGCCTGCACGGTCACTGCGCGCGCGCCGGCCATCACGTCAGAGTCTGCGCCGAGGAGGAGCGCCTGAACCTGTTGATTAAAAGCCGGAATGCCGTCTATAGGCATGTAATTCTTGGTCTCCTCTTTCTCCAAGAGCCGTTCCTGAGCCTCACGGACGACCTGTAAGATCGGAACCTTGCCTGCGCCGTCCTGATAGACGCCCGCCCCGAGGCCCACCTTCTTCGGGTTCGTGTCATTATTGAAAGCTTCAGTCAGCCCAATAATCGGGTCGGGCGGGGCCAGCTCGATCTGCGCAAAAGGGGAAGCTTGCATCGTAATCATTATTTCCTTTTCGAATGAATTTACCGCGGCGTTATGATTTCGCTGTCTGCGGCTCTCCCATCTTACTTCGTCTTGAGAAGAAGTGGTACCGCGGGTCAACTCTTTCCAGAGCATCCCAATCCATGCAAAACGGCCGCGTGGCGTTTCAAGATAATAAAACTGGCTTAAATCTCACAGAGAACACCGGCGCATTTGCATCAATATATTCCATCAATTGCGCCGGCGGTCGTAAGCGCTATAGAGTCTTTAAGTACTCAATCACCTGCCGCTTTTCTTTCTCGCTCAGCCTGAACCCGAACGGATGGCCCTGATTACTCAAGCCTGGCAGCGTCGTGTCGACGATTCTTCGCCGGGCCTCTCCGGGGGCGTCTTTGGCCGCGGGCGCGTCGAGCGACTCGACCTTCAATCCCAGATTCTTCGAGTCATACTCTTTGGCGCCGCCGACGCGACGGAAATATTTCGGGCGGGCTTCAGCGGTCAGCACACCGTAAACAGTCGGCGCCGAGCCGTTGTGAAAATACGGCGCCGAGGCCCACACGCCATCGAGCGGCGGCGCGACATAGCCAGTCGGATATTCGTAGCTGCGCTCGCCGCCCCCGCCGAACCACGTCTGTTTGTAATAGTCGCGGAACTCTTTGGTCAGTTTGGTCAAACGCAGCGGATCGGTGCCGACAACATCGAGCGGGATCACTTTGTTCGGATAATTCCCGCCCGCGCCGTAGGAGCCATGGCAGACGGAGCAGGACTTGTTGAAGACCTGCTCGCCTTCCGACGCCAGCTTCCGGTCAATCGGGAGCGGATATTTGGGCGCTTCGATCGATTTCAGATAGGCGAGAATGTCTTTGAAGTCAGATTCCCAGGAGCGAATCTTTTCGCCGCTCGGCTCGCCCATCGTGAATTGCATTATGGCTCGCGTGAAATCGCCCTTCACGCCAGCGTCAACGTAGAGCGCGGTCTTTTTCTTCAGATACCACCAGGGGGGCGCGTCGAGGTCGAAATCGGCGTAATCGCCCATTGGCAGCGGCTCTTTGCGTGGCGAGAGGTCTTCATTGCGTCGGCGCAGCAATTCCAGGCTGAAGATAAACGCGTTGGTGCGCCCGCGCGACATACCGAACGTCAACTGTATCGGGCCTTTCATCTTGGTCAGATTGGTCGCGTCATCGTAGAGAGTCTGCATATCGAGTTCGGTGTTGGGCATCCCGATCTTGCTCTCTCCGGTGATCGGCACGCGCCCGCCGTGGCAGAGCATGCAGTTCTGCGTCCACATCCCCATCGGCGATGAAGCCACGAACTGCAGCGGCGCTCTCTGGTTGTCCCAGGTGGCTTCGGAAAAACCGTAGCGTTCAAACGCGACTTTGCGAATCGAATCAGGATCCTCCGCATTGATCCTGGCCTTCCATTCCGGCTCCCAGACTTTGACCAATGCTTCAAGGGCTTTTTTGTTGAGCGGTAGCGCCGTTCCGTAGGGTTTATGCTGCAGGTTCCAAAGACCCCGCTCTTCGGGCGTCATTTCAGCCGCCGAGACTCTCGCCGCGTCGAACGCGTCGTTTCGTCTAACCGGAAACCCAAGGACTGCGAAGACAATCAGCGCAGGAATACTGAGAAAAGCGCATTGCTTGATGCGTGATTGGGACATGTGACCTCCTTACAAATTAGTGGATAGTGGGCAAATGCCCGATCTTCTCTTCAGCGTGCTTTTTGCTTCCAACGAAGGCCTCTATAAACCATCCATACTCTCGATAAGACTTACGATAAGGACTGATGTCCTCGTGGGTCACGACAATAATATCCAGGTCAGAGGTAGCCGTCGCCTCCCCACGAGCGACACTGCCGAACAGCAGGGCGGCCAGACAGTCTGGGAAATGTGTCGCAACAAATGCTCGCGCCGCATCTAGTCCTTCCATTTTCATGGCGGAGATACCCTTGAAGAATTCGCCCAGCTTTTTTTAGCGCGATTGCGATGCCCTTGCGCGCGCGGTACTGTCAGTAGATCGCGAAATCACCACTCTTCGCGCCGGAATCAAAGTAACCGAGGCGTTACGCGAACGTCTCGATCTCATTGATCTCGGCCTCACTCAGCCGGAAATCCATCGCGCCGATGACGCCCGCGACCTGCTCCGGATTTCGTACGCCGACGATCGCGCCAGTTACCACGCTGTTCCGCAAAACCCATGCGATGGCGGCCTCGCCCGCGCTGCGGTTGTGGCGAGCGGCGATCTCTTTCAACTTCTCCGCGATCTTCAGGTTGCGCGTGACGAGCGGCTCCTGGAATTGAGGGCCGCGGCGTCGCCAGTCGTCTTCTGGCAGGTTCGCTATTCTTTCGCGAGTCATTGTTCCGGTCAACAGCCCTGAACCCATCGGTGAATAGGCGATCACCCCTATGTTTTGTTCGGCGCAGTAAGACAAGACAGCCTCTTCAACTTCGCGGCGGATCAGCGAATACGGCGGTTGCAATGAAGTGATTTGAGCGATGGCTTGCGCGCGCTTCAACTGAACAAAGTTGAAATTCGACACGCCGATCCAGCGGACTTTGCCTTCTTCTTTCAAGCGGGCCAGCGTCGCCCAACCTTCTTCCACGTCCTCGTCGGGTTCGGGCCAGTGGATTTGATAAAGGTCGATCGCGTCGACTTTCAATCGACGCAAACTGGCCTCGCATTCGCGGCGAACCGAATCGGCCTTGAGCGATTTGCCGATCTGGCGGTTCTCGTCCCAGACGCGGGCGCATTTGGTGAACACATACGGCCTGTTCGCGCGGCCTTCGAGCGCCTTCGCCACGACCTCTTCCGAATGGCCGAGGCCGTAGACGGCGGCGGTGTCGATCCAGTTCATCCCGGCGTCGAGCGCGGCATGAATCGCGGAGATTGACGCGTCGTCGTCCTGATGGCTCCACGAGAATAGCCAGCCCGCTCCGCCCATCGCCCATGCGCCGACGCCGAGTGCGGTGATGTAAAGATCGCTGTTTCCGAGTTGTCTCGTCTGCATTGATTCTCCGAATCGTGTGTCAAAACCTTCGCGAGCTTCGCGCCCTTGCGAGAAACGCTGCCGAGCCTTTCTCCCAGCAAAGGCGCGGAGTCGCAACGCTTCTTTGAGAGCTGAGCAGTTATAGCGCTATCGCGCCAGCAAAATTCGCACATCCCGCACGTTATTGCCAGTCGGCCCGGTGATGACCGCATCGCCGAGGGCGTTGAAGAAATTGAACGAGTCGCTGTTCTGCAAACTGAGTTC
>DASTMP010000002.1:0-2336 GCA_035714085.1 Blastocatellia bacterium | reverse complement strand
ACCCAGCCCCTCACAGAAAAACGGGAGTTTGCGCGCCCGCTACGGCAGGCTACTGCGCTTCGCAGGCAGTTCCCTACTTGCCACGCAACTCGCCTTCGTGCCCTTCGCCTTGGGCGACGGCCCTCCGGCAAAACAGGCCGTGGCAACGTCCGATCCTTTGCTCGAAGTCATGCGCGTGGAACTCCAACGCGCCAAAACTGATCTCGCGAAATCCGATCCCGCTCCCTACTACATCGGCTATACCGTCTATGATCAAAAATTCGTGATCCTTGCAGGTTCCTACGGCAGCTTGCTGACCGACACCGTCGTTCAACGCCGTCAGGCCGACGTCACCATGCGTGTCGGAAACCCGGACCTCGACAACACTCACGGCCAGAGCCGCATGAGCGGCATGAGTTCCGGCCTGCTGCCGCTCGGCGACGATAAGGACGCGATCGCGCGCGTCTTGTGGCAGCTCACCGATCGTGAATACAAGCGCGCCGCCCCCGCCCTTTTGAATGTGAAAACCGACACGGCCGTTCGCGCTGAAGAGGAAGACAAGTCTCCTGACTTTTCAAAGGAAGCTCCCGTAACCCACATCGGAGCGCCAGTCAAATTGCCAGCCTTCGATCGCACCCTCTGGGAAGGGGAGATCCGCCGCCTCTCCGGCGAATTCCGCAAATACGAAAACGTCTACTACGCCACCGTCGTCCTGCAAATTCAGGATTCCGGCGAACATACCGTCACCAGCGAAGGCACTGAAATTACGATGCCCAGCGCTTCCGCCCGCCTGATTATGGAAGCGCAGACTCGCGCCGACGACGGCATGGAGCTTCTGCGCGTAGAAACATTTCAGGCCGCGTCACCCGAAGGGCTCCCCAACGAAACCGAACTCAATGGCAAGATCGAAAAAATGGCTTCGGACCTCAAGGCCTTGCGCAGCGCGCCGGTAGCCGAGCCTTACGACGGTCCTGCTCTGCTCAGCGGACGCGCGGCCGCCGTCTTCTTTCATGAAGTGCTCGGCCATCGCCTCGAAGGCCACCGCCAGCGCGATGAAGACGAAGGACAAACTTTCACCAAGAAGATCGGTCAGGAGGTTCTGCCGAAATTTCTCAGTGTCGCCGACGATCCTACGCTCCACGAACTCGCGGGCGTCCGGCTGGCGGGTTCCTACTCCTTTGATGACGAAGGCGTGCCGGCCCAGCGCGTCGACGTCATCCAGAACGGCGTGCTCAAGAATTTCCTTCTCTCGCGCATGCCCATCAAAGGTTTCGACGCCTCCAACGGCCACGGCCGCAATCAACCCGGTCGCATGCCCACCGGCCGTCAGGGCAATCTGATCGTCACGTCATCGCAAACCGTGCCCGAAAAAGAGATGCGCCAGAAATTGATCGATGAAGTGAAAAAACAGGGTAAACCTTACGGCCTCTATTTCGATGACATTCAGGGCGGGTTCACGTTGACCACGCGCCAACTTCCGCAGGCATTCCAGGTGTTGCCCGTGATCGTCTACAAAGTCTTCCCCGACGGCCGCCCCGATGAACTCGTCCGCGGCGTCGACATCGTCGGCACTCCCCTCGCCGCGCTCACGCGAATCGTGGCCACTGGCGACGAAGAACATGTCTTCAACGGCGTCTGCGGCGCGGAAAGCGGCAACGTACCGGTCTCTGCCGCTGCACCCGCAATGCTCTTCTCGGAAATGGAAGTCCAGAAGCGCGCGCACGAACACGAGCGTCCGCCGATTCTTCCGGCTCCCGGCTTTGAAAACGACTCGAAGACGAAGACTGCTCAGGCGGGGGTGAAGCCGTGAAATCCCTCCGCACTGTAGCTTCCCTTCTTGCAACCGCGCTTTTCGCTCTTGCCGTCACCTCCGCATTTGCGCACGGCAAATCGCGCAACGACGCGAAGAACACCAATCCCCTGGCTTCCGCGCGCGCAGCCGCAAGCGGCGATCCGCTCCTCGAGGCGTTGCTCACCGAACTCGAGCGCTCCAAAGCCCAGCTGAAAATGACCAACGTTGACGCACCTTACTTCATCGAGTATCGCGTCAGCGACATTCAGCAATACATCGCTGAAGCCGCCTTCGGCGCTATGCGCGAATCACAAAACATCCACGTCCGGCTTCTCCGCGTCGTCGTTCGCGTCGGCGACTATAAGCAAGACAGCTATTTCGGCCAGGGCATGGGCGAAACCACCGTTCTTCCCCTCGACAACGATCCCATCGCCCTTCGCCGCCAGATTTGGCTCGCCACCGACGAAGCCTACAAAAGCGCTACCGAAGCCCTCACCCAGAAACGCGCCATCCTCAAACAGTTCACCGCCGACGATCACCCCATCGACGATTTCGCTCAGGCTCC
>DASTMP010000001.1:0-14640 GCA_035714085.1 Blastocatellia bacterium | reverse complement strand
GTAGTTTCTATTTGGCGAATCGGCCGATGAATCCGCCGCCGGCCCGCAATTCAATCGTCAGCGAGTCATTCCGGGTTACGAAGACATTTTCAATCGTGAGCGCCGCCGCTTCGTCTTTCCGGTCTCGCGCGAGCGTCGCCTGGCGCTTGTCGCCGCCGAGAAACGCGAGCGGGATTCTGACAGTTCGCGCGGTCGAGCCGTTCATCACTGCAAGAAACCACGTCGAGCCGCTGCGTCGCGCGAATGCGGCCAACTCGCCAATTTCACATGCGGGCAGCGCGCTGGTTTCGTCCCAGACTGAAGGGATGCTCTTGATAATGTCGACCGCCGGATTGGTCAGGATGTTTTTCGGATGCGCGCCGTAAACCAGCAGCGGGGAAGTGAAGATCGCCGCGCTGGCGATCTGGTGCGTCCACGAAGTCTCTTTGCGCCGCTCGCCGAAAATCATGGGCGTGTAATCGGCGTGACCGGCCAGCATCCTTGTAAACGGGAGCGTTGTATTGACCGGCGCCCATGCTTCTGTTCGGCGATGCTCTAAGCCGTAAATCCCTTCACGCGTCATCTCGTTGGGCCACGTGCGCGACTCGCCTGCCGGTTTATTGGCGCCGTGAAAATCGACGATCAGCCTGCGCTCCGCAGATTCATGGAGCAGCGTCTGATACAGGTCAATAATCTCTTTCGCTTCGTGATCGAAGAAGTCAATCTTCGCGCCGGCCACACCGACGCGCTGGCAGAGGTCGAAGAATTGATTGCGCGTTTCCGGCGTCCGCAGGTCGCGGCTATGCTTCCAGAACAGCAATCCGACTTTTTGCTGTCGTGAGAAATCAACCGCTTCGCGCATTTGCGCCTCGCTCCAACGCGACCAGAAGCCCTCGACGACCTGGTATTCGAATCCCAACTGCCCGGCCAGTTGCGAAAAGTTCTTCACCTCTTCCAATGTGTTCTCGCCGCCATCGAGGTACTTCCAGACTGCGCGCCCCGGCTTCAACCAGTCGGTCTTGACGCCTGCCGGAAAGAGTTTGTTGTCGGGCGGCGGCGAAACGTTGTGGACGATGTCGCAATTGACCAGCGCGTTTAGATCGGCGCCGATCATCACAACGCGCCATGGAGTGGTGATTGTCCCGGCAATCGCCGCTGGTTGCTTCAGCCGTTCGACATCGGCGGCGTAGCGCAGCTGGAACGGGTGGCTGACCGGATGCGCGTGGCCCAGGCGCAGTTTGAATCCCCGCTGTCCATTGGCCTGAAAGCCCATTCCGGCGTAATTGATGAGCGCCGCTTCGGTGATGGAAGCGTAGCCCGCGGCGCCCGGCAGCTTGACCGTCAAAGGCGGCGCGGCCCATTCGCCCGTTTTCACATCAGCGATCTCTTTCCGCGCGTGCATGCCTTCATAATGGCCTTCAAAGTCGTGATACCAGACCACGCTTCCGGCCGGTAGCGTGAAAGCGGTGGTTTCATCCGGGACTCTCTGTTTTTCATCGCCGACCACAACGAAGCGAAACGCCACGCCGTCATCGTACGCGCGGACATCCAGCGTGAAGCCGGCGCCGCTCTTCGCGCTCTTGAGAGAAAGCTTCGCGCCATTGCAGCGGTTGACCGCCTCGGAATGGACGCCACGCCAGGCGTACCGCTCATCCAACCGGTAACGTTCCGCCTTACCGATCTCGGCGCCGGCGCCGAGATCGACGCCGTCAATGATGATTCCGAGCGACGAAGCTTCGATCACAACTCTGTTCCTGAACGTGACGCGATAACTCAACCGGGACTGTTCGCGAAGCAGAAGCTCAAAGCGAATTTTGCCGTCGGGGCTGGCGACTCTGACGTCGTTCGATTGAAATGATGACGAAAGCTCTGCGGCCAGAATGGGCGCGGCCAGCGCCGTCGAAAGAAACTCACGCCGGGAGCGATTCATTTCATGCGGATCGTTTTTTTTATTCATAACGCAGAGAGGAAGCGAAAAGGGCAAAGAGGGCCCTCTTTGCTTCTTTTGCTCCTCTTTGCCCTTTTTGCTTCCCATTCTCCCATTGTTCCTGAAGAGGCGCATATTTTTACAGCAGCGATTGCGCCTGTTTACTTATCTGGAAGGCTTCAGCTCCGGGCTGATCTCGAACGTGTTGGCGTCCCAATCGACGGTCACCGCCGTCCCGTCAGCAAAAGTCGTGCGCTCCTTGCGATAGTTTTTATCCAGGAACTCGTGTTTGGTCATCTCGACCAACGCCAGCCTCTCGTGCAGCGCCGCCATCTGGCGAATCAAAGCTATATTCTTCTCCAGATCGTCTTTGAGGTCGCCCACTTGCGGCAGGCCGCCGTTCAGCAGGCCGTACAGGATGTTTTGCATATCGCCAGTTCGGTACGGCGTAATGATGGCGTCGTGATAGACCAGATTGAAGAGCGGCACGGTCACGCATTTGGCCGGTCCCAGCGGCGAAGAGATATCCGCGTAGGGAATCGTCCAATCACATGCGGCTTCGGTGCCCACGATTCCAAGGTTGTTGCGTGTCCAGTTGTAACAGAGCGCCCGCGCGTTGATCGCGTCGGCGCGCGTCACCGGGTGTTCGGGGTTGAAATCCTCGTCCGGCGGAACATAGCCGAACACATCCAGGTAACTTCCTTGAGGCTTAATGCCGTGCTCGAAAAGCAGCCGGTAGTTTTTTACGAGATGCCCAAGCATGAAGCGCGCGCTGAGAAAGGTCTGCGTCCCGCCGTCCCAGTGGCGCATGAACGGGATGTAGCCTTCCTTCCAATCGCCGAAACGTGTGCCAGGGAAGGCCTGCGGCCCGCCTGTCGTGTCTTCTTCGTGAATTGCGAACTGTGGATCGTAAGACGGCGCGTCAACGTAGTAATCGCGGTACTGATCGTGAAGCGTGAAGAGGTATCCGATCTCGCGGCACGCGTCAGCCAATCGTTTCATCCCTTCCCAACCGCCCGCTTGCGGCGGCGGCGGCAATTCGTCGGGGTGCTGCCGGTCGTAACCAAGATGCGGCCAACCGGTGAGCACGACGTGCAATCGTTCGATGCCATTCGCTTTCAGTTCGCGCAGTTGGCGCGCCCGCTCGTCGAAAGTCGTCAGGCTGTAGTTCTTCTCAGGGTTCTTTTGGTCGTAGCGCGAGCTGTCCGGCTTCAGATTTCTGAGGATGCTGAGTCGTGTGAGCGGGGTTCCAATCAAATCTTTGACTGCCGGCGTCCGCGCGATTTTCTCCTTCAATGAAACAAACAGCCCGGTATCCATCGCGTAGCGGCGATACCGTTTGGCCAGATCAACGTAATTGCCTTCGGCCACGAAACACATCCGCGCCGTTCGCGGGTAGCCGAACCTGCCGAGCGTTGCGCGCCACCGCGGACCTATCACGGTCGGACCGCCCGCCGGATGCCGAAACTGGTAAGCGGCGTCGTTTGGCGTTTCGACGATCACCATCATCGCCGAACGCCCCTTCTGAAATCCCCACCAGGACATCGACCACGACTCGATGACGTTGCTCTGAACGACGCTCTTATCAGTCGGCGAAACCTTGCCTTCCGGCGTGATCGTGCGAATCGGGTGGAACTCTTTCGGCCAATTACGCGGCAGCAGATTGCCGCGGCCATTGCTGAGCAGCGTGTAGTCCACCTCGCGCGCGTCGAGCGCCGTGGGCCAATCGAGCTGTCGCAGAACCGCTTCGCCCTCGTTCGCTGCGATGTCGAAGACCAATTCCTCGTCCTTACCTTCCAAACAAACGGTCAGGAAGAGCCGTAGATCAAGCTCCGCGCCCTTGTTGAGCGAGCCGTTGTGGCGCCACTCGCCGAGGCTGATCTTGACGCCGGTCTTGAAGCCCGTGTCGTACGGCTTGATCTCGATCTTCCGCGCGTCGGCCAGCCGCAGGGAAAACTCTTCGCCGCGTGAACGGACGAGCATATCTTGAGCCGAAGAGGGAACCATCGCCCAATTGACCGGGCCGGCCTGAACGCTGAGCGCCAGGTCTGATTCGTTGAGCGTGACCTTGTTCCTGTCGCCCGAGATGACCCATTTGCCGTCCGCGCGCGACACATTGACCGCCGGCGCGCCCCACTGCTCACGTGGGAGCTGTTGCGCATACGTCGGCGCGCAACAGACAAAAGTAAAAATGATAATCCTTATAATCAGCCGGGATAATGACATTGCCCCTCCGAGTTTCATTGTTTCAAGGCGTCGTCCGTCACGGGTATTAACGATTCCTGCGGAGAACAAATCACGAAGAAACGAAGGGAACGAAGAAAGACCGGAAAAACCTTCGCGCTCTTCGTTTCTTCGTGGTTTATTTTCATTTGCAAACGAGCAGCCGGGCCGAATGCGGCGGGAGATCTTTGATTTCCAGACCGCCTTCGCGCCGGCCCATTTCTTCGCCGCTCCAGAAATCGGTGACGAGGCTCGGACGCGGCAGCGTGACTGAGATCGTTTGCGGATGATCTTCCCAGTTGAAGACGCAGACCATTCGCGCATCAGGCAGATTGATCACGCCGACGCGCAATGAATCGTCGGCGAATTCGGCGGCTCGGCCGATCGGCGGCAGCAGCTTCTTGAGCATCGCCAGACGATCCGGCGCGATCTTGGTCAGGTCGTCGCCTGAGAGCAGCATTCCGCCGCTGGCGTATATTACTGTAGCGTGAAATTGAAATTCCGTGACAGGCAGATCGCCCATCAGCACAATCGCGTCGGGGTCGTTCCACCACAAACGCCCATTCTGCCAGTTGCGGTATAGATTCTGTTTACCCGTGCTGGCGATGCGATCCCACGATCGTTTGATGTCGTTCGAGCTGCGCGAGCCATGGATCAAGCCGAGCGATGGCCAGATCGGGTGGTTGCAGCCGAGTATGAATCCGTCGCCGGCGCCGCGTACGACGGCCTGCATCCCGCGCCGGTAGGCTTCGATACGAGTCGCTCGTGGATCGTGAAAGCGTCCGCCGTGCATGGCGCCCCAGAAGTTGGCGTCGAGCTTGAAATACGAGCAGCCCCATTCGCGCCGCATGGTACGGAAGACCGTCTCGAGGTGTTTCTGCGCTTCCGGATGCGTGCCATCGATCGCGTACCAGGGACCGCGCCGCCAGCCGCCGAATGTGACTTTGTCCGAGCGCAAGGGCTTGCCGTCGGCGTCCTTGATGAACCAGTCAGGGTGTCGCTCGAACAGATGCGATTTCTCTTCAGCGATGAACGGAGCGACCCAGATGGCCGGTTCGAAGCCTCGTTCGCGAATCTCTTTCAGCACGCCCTGTATATTGCCGCCGAAGGCCGCGCCCGTCTCCAGCCAGTCGCCCATCGCCGGTTGATAGCCGTCGTCAATCTGAATGTACTTCAAGTCCGGCGCGCTCTTGGCGATGAAGTCCAGGTTGTCGCGTACTTGCTGCGCAGTGACGCGCGGCCCGAAGCAATACCACGAACACCAGCCGGTCGGCGGCGATTTAAACCGCAGGCGCGGATGGTTGGCGTTCAACGCCCGGGCCAGTTCATCCAGCAACTTTGCGCGATCCGGCCCTGAACGGAAGGTAAACTCTTCCAATTCCCAGCTCTCGCCCGGTTTCAATTCCAAGCCTTCGGTGTCAACGACCACCTGCAACAAATCCGGGCGCAAGTAGAACTGACCAGCAAAGCGGCGACACGAAGTGAAAGCCAACATCAGGGCGTCGCCTTCGGGCGGAGTCATCGTCATCATACCGTAGAAGACGCGCGCGCCTTCCGGTTGTGGAATCTTGTAGTGTTTGGCGTCAGTGTAATTGCCCAGGTCAACCGGCTGCCCTGTCGCGCCGCCCGTCTGGCTGAGCATCTGGAAGCCTTCGCCGTATAGCCGAGTCTGCGGAGGCAGATCGAGTTTAAGGTCGAAGAGCGCAACCTCTTTTATGCGCGCCGGCGCCTTGCCACGATTGATCAAACGCGCGCGGCAGAGCGGCCCGCGCCATTGCCTGACCAATTCGACCTGTTTGATGTCGTCGGCGCCGACCGGCGTGACTGCGCTCGGCGCGTCGACGAAAGACCGCAGGTCGAGACTATTCGTTTTCCCAGTCTGCGCCTGACCGGCGTCTGGCATTGCCGCGAGCAGCGGCGAGGCCAGCGCGAGGTTTAGGATTTCGCGTCGGGTAATCTTTGCGCTTGTCATTTGAACGAGAACTCTTTGCTCCATACAATCTGCGACCGTTCGTCATTGATCTTTATCAGAGTTGAAACTCAACTCCAAAATAAATTGTAATAAGCGTCAACCCCTTCTTGCGGAATCAATCACCTCAAAACAAGGAGAAGTATGCACAAACGTGTCAGGTCGTTCGTTATCTTCATAGCCGGCGTTCTTCTGGGCGCGGTCATATATGGCAATGCCAGGAGAATTCTCTCCAGCCCCGCCGCACAAACCCCGACACAGCGATGGGAATATCGCGTGGTACAATCCTCTAATAAACAAATCGGCTTGATCGACATGAATGAACTCAACCGCTTGGGAGAGCAGGGTTTTGAGAGCTGTGAAATGACTCAAAGTAGCCCATCCTTGGGCTATTACGTGACAATATTGCTACGACGCCCCAGGCAATAACCCTTTCAGCTTCGCCACGCCGTCGCCCGCGTGGCGAAGCTGCTCTGTGTTCGTTTCAATATCTATCTTCATTTCATTTGCGAGTCAGAGCCGCCGCTTGGGAATAGCCACAACACTGGCTGACGGATGAAGAAGTTACGAATCACTTCTTCGACCGCCGAGTCGGCTTTTAAGCTCTTCCACAATTCGACGTAATCACGCTTGTCGAACGCTTGTCCCGCAAATAGCAAACTGCAATGCCGCATCGGCCATTCCTGGTCATACATCACGTCCGGTTTAAGCGGCCAGCTCTTCTTGTCCCTGATGTAGGGGGTCATAAACGCCATTGCTTTGCGCATCCCGCGCCTATCGGGAAGTTCAAACGTCCAGAGGTTGTTTTCAGGCGTAGAGAGAATCTGGCAAATCGTCGCCATCGCGTCGAGGTTGAAGAGCGAGTATCCATAGGGCTTGGTCCGCCGCATCTCCTGTGGGAAGCTGCCATCGGCGGCCATCTGATTTGGGATCAGTACGGTTTTAAACCGCTCGCGGCTGTAGCCGAGCATTTCTTGATTGCCCGTCAGCCGGGCGAACGCCGCGACCTGCATTACCCAGCATGTGCCGTGATTGTTTTTCGCCTCGCGCTCCTCGATGCCATAAGGATGCGTTGTCATCCAGTTGAGGTAATCTGCGAACCATTGCTTGATCCCTGTTCGTTCCGCCTTCGACAAGGCGGTCGACTCTTCCAGCTTTTCGATCGCGCGCGCGACTTCCACAAGATGGATCGTGTCGATGATGCCGATGCCGCGCCCGGTCACACGCCCCTTGATCGCCTGCGCGAATTTCAGGCTCGGGTTCATTCGCGTTTTTTCGTCCAGGAACCACGCGCGAAGATGTTTTGCCGCATGCGTGGCGTAACGTTGATCTCCGGTCAGTTTCCATGCCGCGACCAGCGCCGGAACTTGCACGCTCAACCGCATCAAGTAGCGGCGATGATCGGTGAAGTTGTCCGGGTTAGTCATTCCGTCGCGCTGAATGTACGGACCGTCGGGATTCTGCGGGTCCGGCCACCAGTAATCGCCCTCGGAAAAGAAATCGTGCGCGCCACCGCCGCTGCGCGGATTGCTCGAAGCCGTGATCGTAATCGGCGCTTCGGACAGATACTGGTTCGCGGCCTTCAGTACGCGGTCACGATCGAATGCGGCCGCGTCGAATTTCTGTGGCTGCGTGGCGGCCAAACCTACCAACGCCAAGTAGGCCACAGAGACACCGCAGACACAGAGCAAAAGAGATAAGAAGTTCCTCGACAGTCTCTTTTCTCTATTGCTCTGTGTCTGCGGTGTCTCTGTGGCCATTTCTTTTGTCCTCAAGTTTGTTATTTTGATTTAGAAGAAGAGCTTCAACGCCAATTGGCCGATGCGCGGGTCGCCGGCCTGCTGTAAAGCCCCAAAGTTTCCCTTCGAACTGACCTTCGAAAAATTACCAGTAGCGGTAGTCTCATCGAAGTTCACGCGGTTGAAGATGTTGAAAAACTCGGCGCGGAACTGGAGGCTGATTCGCTCGGTGAACGGGAAATTTTTGGTGAAGGCCATATCCCAGGTATAGAGCCCCGGAAAACGCAAACTCCCTTTGCCGAGGTTGCCGAACGTTCCGGCCGGATTGGCCACAAACGAAGTCAGGTTCAGAAAGTCCTGGCAGGGTTTTGTATTGCCAGCGCATGCGCCGGCGCCGTACGGGTCGCCGACGAGATTAGCTCGGTCCTGTCCGATTCCTGTCCCGGAATTGTTTACTCCTGACAAGATCGTGATTGGCCGGCCGGTTTGCGCCTGAACCAACCCGCTGAGCTGCCAGTTCCCCAACGTATGGCGAACAAGGCTGTTAGAACTCGCAATAGCAGGAAGCTTCCAGACGTACGACACCACGAAGCGGTGCGTGTGATCGAATTCCGATGGTCCACGGTCGAACTGGTGCCGCAGTGGATCGTCCCAGGGCCGCGCCGAATATGTATCGAAGCCGGTGACGCCCGCGAGGGGCGGGAGATCGTCTATGCTTTTCGACCAGGTGTAGGAGCCGAGGATCGTCAATCCGCCGGACAGGCGCCTTTCGGCGGACAACTGAAGCGAGTGGTAGTTTGAATTGATGTCCTGAAGGTCCTCCTGAATGTCGCTAAATAAAGGAGCGCCGGCGATGGTGTTGAGCCTGCGATTGCCGCCGCCAACAGGCGCCGGGTCCAGATTCAGCGTCTCAGTCAGGTGGCTGCTGTGAGAGCCCACATACGCGATGCGCGCCAGCACGCTCGATGGCAACTGGCGCTCGATAGCCAGATTCCAGTTATACACCGTCGGAACCTGGTATTTATTCACCGGATCCCAGGTAAGGATGAGCTGATTCAAGGTGAACTGGGAATTCGCGGGTGGCGGGAAAGGCGCGGGGAACGGGTAGACGCTGGCTTGCGATGCGCAACCGAGGGCCACCTGCGTCGCGGCCTTGGTGCACAGCGGATCGCTGAAAGACCCGGGTTTTACCGCGCCGGTCAAGGTGCTCAGGATTAATTGTGGGCTGAATGGGGTCTGGTCCACAAACCGGTTATTGATGATGCCGTTTATACGGCTATCGAAGAAGACTCCGAACCCACCGCGCAAGGACGTCTTGCCATCCCCAAACACATCGTATGCAAAACCGATGCGGGGGGCGAAGTTGTTTAAGCTGGAGCGGACGCCGTCTTCTGGCACACCGGCGTCACCAGGGAAGAACACTCCGGCTGGCGCGTTGGGGAATTGTTTGGAATGGACGCCGGCGAGAAAGTCGGGCAGCCGGAACTGCTGCACGCGCCCCTTGAGCTCGTGCCAGGGCAGGAACGGCTCATAGCGCAGTCCCAGGTTGACGGTCAGCCGCCGGCTGACACGAATATTGTCCTGAATATACGCGCCGATGAAATAGTTGCGATTGTTCTTGAATTCTCCGGCGCCCTGACGGAAGGCTACGTTACCACTGTAATCCCCGAGTTGACCGGCCAGGAAAGCGGTGAGAGATGGAAAGCTGAACTCCGCCGGTTGAAAGAATCTGTTATCGAGATCCACCCGGCTACGCTCGATCACTCCACCGAAGCGCAAGTCGTGCTTACCCAAAACCCAGTTCACGTCATCACCCCAGGTGAAGTTGTCGCGGAAGAACGTGGCGCTGGGATTATCACCGAAATTAAACGCTCCGTTCACCCTGATCTGCTGGATGGCCTTCTGGTCGGACTGGAATGGCAGCGCGACGCCCAAATCCGCGACGCTAATCGCGTCTGGCGCCGGGCCGCGCGAGGCGTTTTCATGGGCGTAGCTGAAACGGAAGGCGTTCAGCAGAGTCGGGCTGAAGACATGGGTGTATTGTACGAGAGTGTTCTGCGAGACGATGGTTGAACCGTCGGAATACGTCAGGAGATTCGTGGGATCAAACACCGCGTTTCTCGAAAAGCGGTTATAGAAGTACCGGCCCGACACCTTGTCTTTCTGACTGAATGAATGATCAATCTTGACGAGCGCCTCGTTGAAGTTCTGCCGGTCTGGCCGGGCGAAACTTACTCTGTTGCTGGCGTCGCCTGTCGGGATGCCCTTCAGGAGGTTGATGATCGCCGGATCCGTAGCGGTCGCCTTTAAGGCCGCGCTGGGCACGGTCTGTGTGGTAGTTCCCCCGATATTGCGAAAACGCGTACCCTGGAATGAACCAAAGAAGAATGTGCGATCATGAACGATCGGACCGCCGAAAACGCCGCCAAACTGGTTGCGCTTGAGTTGATCCCGAGTCGCAGCCTGCCACTGTCTCGCATTGAAAATGGAATTGCGCACGAACTCGAACGCGTCGCCATGAAAGCTGTTGGTCCCAGACCTCGTCACGACGTTCACAACAGCTCCGGCGTTTTGCCCGTATTCCGCGCTGTAATTGCTAGTCTGCACGCTGAATTCCTGTAGCGCGTCCGGCATGGGGAAAGGCTGATTGACGTTGGTATACTCGTCCACGTAGTTGCCGCCGTCGAGTTGATAACTGACCATATTCTGCCTCGCCCCGTTGGCCGAAATCGTCACCGCGCCCGGAAACGTCTTGGTCGTGCCCTGGTCGGCGCCGCCGCTGGGGGAAGTGACCGCGCCAGGCGCCGTCAGGGTGAGTGTAGCCGCGTTGCGACCATTCAATGGCAGCTCTGTGACGCGCTCTTTTTCGATGACTTGCTTGAGGGTTGGCGTAGAGGTGTCCACTTGAATCGCGTCGCCCGTCACATTGACGACCTCCTCTCTCGTCCCTACTTGCGCCGTTACGTTCACCGTGAGGCTTTGATCCGCAAGCAATGTCAATCCCTTTTGGCTAAATGTGCGGAAGCCCGTGGCTTCAATGCTCAGATCGTATTTCGCCGGGCGAAGCGAGGTGAGGACGTAGTGACCATCAGTGTCAGTGACGGCTGTTCGCGCGAAGCCCGTGCCCTGTTCGGTCACGGTGACTTTTGCGTTCGCGATGACCGCCCCGGAAGGATCCGTTACGTTACCGACGATGCTCCCAAACCCTTGCGCATAGGCTGTCCCGGAAAAGGCGAACAGAAAAAACAACCCTAGACTCAATGACACCCGGCGGTTGGCGGAAAGACTTACAGAAATGATCTCTGGATAGGTTCCCTTCGATTTCATGGCGCTACTCCTTTCAGGCAGCTTTCATTGTTGACGCCAGGCGGGAAGTATCTTGATTGTGAACGGAGCGCCATCCGTCGGCGGAGGTTCTTACATTCGCTTTCAGTCTTTGATCTGCCTGGCATTGACGTTGCTGGATTAGAGCCTTTCTGAAAAGTCCCCTGTTTCAGCCTGCGAGGCGGGCGCCGGCATAAAGCCAGGGTATAGCGTCAGCGGAACCTGGGAACCGACGCCAACGAGACATCCGGCCCGTGAAACGGGCGACAGTCACGCGCTGTCGCCCGTTTCACGGACCAGGCGATCTTGGACTTTCGCTTTCAAGGGGCTGACACCCCAGGCTCTATGCTGTCGCCTGCGTCGCAGGCTGAAAGCCGGGCTTTTCAGAAAAGCCCATAGACTTAGACAATGGCTTATCCCAGCAAAGTGTTGTCGCGCCACTTCCGGTATTTTTATTCAAAGCGCCGGGCGCGCCTCTTCTCGAATAAAAGGGGCTTCTGGTCAGAACCTGACCCTCATGACCAGTTCAATTTGCCGCGCGTCATATGTGTTCTGCGTCTACGAGCCCCACGTAATGGCGTTATTATGCGCCCGCTGGGCAACGACACCGACGCCTTGTCATCATACCATCGTTGCAATTCCTTGGGCACTTCTAGCGGTACGCCCGGCACACGATCCGGCAGGCCATTAATCGAGTTCGCGCCGCCGCTCGAGAGCGGAAAGACGAAGCCGCTCTGGGCAGTGAATGACCCGGCGACGCGACAGCCGCCGCCTAATATCCGTTGCGCCTCCGGCGCATATGATTGACGCCATTGAAGTTTAATTTGCACACCCTTCAATTACCCTGATTGAGTAATCAATCAAGGGGCGTTAGGGCCAACGTTCGCAGCCGTGAGAGGGCGTCGAATGACCGGCGCAGTCGAGAATTCATCCGCGCCTACATCCTTCGTCCCGGACCGCGACTGCCCGTCCAGGTCAATGGTGACTTCCGGGTACGATCCCACCGACGTGTTGATGGCCGGGCTGGTTGAGAGCAATCTGAACACGCCGAAGGAATCCTGCGAGAGCAGGGGATTGACGCGACGCGCCCCGCTCGTCGGCATATCGTCGTTCGGGGCCGATCCGAAGACGATGTTCCCCTCGAACCTGGCGTTCGGCGCCGGCCCACTCAAAGTTAGGATCGTCCCGAGGTCGGTTTGAATAATGTTGTTGGAGAAGACGAGCGCGGTCGCGCCCAAACCATTTGTCCTTCCAGACATGATGGCGCTTCGGTTGTTATTGATCAGAGTGTTGAATGAAACCCTCACCCGGTCGGGCCGATCGTGGCTCGTCAAAGGAGCTCCATCGGCGACCTCGCCGTCGCCGTTGCCGATCTGGATACCGGGGTCGCACTCCTCGAAGTAGTTGCTATAAATCTGGTGGTCGTCGCCGAAGAAGCGTAGCCCGGCGGTGTTGATGAAGAAGTTGCTATGGACTACACAATGGTTCCCGTGGCGCAGCGTCAATTCGCCGGACGTGCTGTCGCGCAAGGTATTGTAGCGATACGTGTTGGCGCTCGACTTGTTGGAGATCATCTCGTTTTCGCCATTGCAATTCACGAACAGATTGTTTTCGACCAGGGTGTGGGCGTCGGTAAGACTTCTCCCGCTCAATCCGACCTGGAGCGTCTCTCCACCGTTACCGCCGACGCTGGTGAAGTTTTGGAACAGGTTGTGATGGACCCAGGTTCGTTGCGCCATCCCGCTGCTGCCCGGTCCGCGAATCGAGAACATTTGACCAGTAGTGCTTTTATTCTGGAAGGTGTTGTGATCAACTTCGCAGTCATCGCCCGAGACGAGCAGATATATCCCATCGCCCGTGAGTTGGAAAACGTTGCGGGTGATCCGGCAATGACTGGTTCCGGCTTGCGCCTGCACTGTTCCAATGGCGTGGGTTAACCTGAAGCCTCGAATGGTCACGAACGCGGCGGGGCTGCTCAAGTTGAAACTGGCGGAGCCTCGGATCTCGGCGCCGCCAATAGTATCCGCCGCGATCACGATGGGATGCTGGGCCGTCCCCTGTCTGTTAACAGTAATGGCCCCGGTCGTGGTGTAGACGCCGTTCGTAAGGATTATCAGATCCCCGGCGATCGCCGAGTTGATTTGAGACTGCAACGCCGAGATCGACGAAACACGGAACGTGCGCAACGGAGCGGGCTCCGTCTCGGCCGTAATAGTGAAGTTGCATACGGTCGCGGAACCCGGGGTCGAGGCGTTCACGAAGGTCCCCCACCAATCCAGGCCGGTCACGGTATTTTGCTCGGTCCTGAACGCGAAGTTGGTCCCGACCGTTTGCTCCGCGCCCCCTGCCGGCCTCACACAGATCGAGTAATTGTGCGCCGGCGCGTTCACCACCAGGCGAAAGTGGTATGTCACGTTCGCCGAGTATGGAATCGTAGACGCCGCCGCATACGCCCCGCCGTTTCGCGCATCTATATTTCCCGTTGGACTGAACCGCGCCAGCGCCGCGAACCCGGCATAGGTGGTCTGCGCGCCTCGCGAAAGGCCGATCACGTTATCAATTGGCGCCACCGATGGCGTGGCGTCGAACTCGGCAGTGAATGCCCCCGACTGCAGAGAAAATGCGACGTTCTGCCAGGCCCCGCCCGAAGTCGCCGTGGCGCATCCTACTCCTTGTAATGGTCCGGGCCCTTCCATGTTATTGCCGGCTACTACTCTTATTCCTATATTTCCAATGGCGATTGTGATTCCTACTAGCAGAAAACAGATTAACGAGAAATGCTTCTTAGTTGTGTTTTTCATTTTGGACTCCTTCGTTATTCATCTGTATTCGGGCCGGCGCGGCGCCGCGTGTAGGCAAGCGGCGCATTACGCGGCCGGCCGGGCTGGGAGCTATTTTCTTTCTGTCAAGCTTGTGCGGATTACTGCTCTTGCCAACACCTTGCCTCAAGGGTTTCCTTGGCTCTTTGGCACGGAAACGGTGACCGTTCTCGCGCTTACGTTGCCGGAAACATCGCGGCTTTCAACCGTGATCGTATAGATTCGGCCATTTCCATCGCCTCGTCGTTCAGCCCGCAGATTGAGCGTGAGGGCGCCCGTGATTTCCCAGTCCGGCGCGGTGTCGCCATCGCCATCGCCATTAACCGGTTCGTTACTGGTCACAGAAACAATAAGAGTGGTCGGCGCGGGGTCTGCGACATCGTTTACCTGGGCGGTTAACAAGACAGGAACCATCTTATGGTTCGGCGGCCAGAGCGTGTTCGGCGATGCGGTAAGGCTTTGGATGACCGGGGCGGTCGTGTCCTTGACCGTCACGAAGAAACTCTTCGTCGCCTCGTTGCCCGAGGAATCGGCGGCGGTTGCGACGACCCTGGTGGTCCCGATAGGGAAGACGCTGCCCGAAGGCGGACTTAGAGTGACAGCGACAGGGCCGTCAATGTCGTCCGTCGCGCTGGCTTCGAATGTGACAACGGCGCCGTT